>NZ_JBEZGA010000020.1:0-115879 GCF_040649715.1 Micromonospora sp. NPDC048887
GCCGAGACCGGCTTGGCCGCGTGGGTGGTGTCCGCCGCGTGGGCCGCGACCGGACCGGCGAACACGCCACCGGTGAAAGCCAGACCAGCGATACCGAGAATGCTCTTACGCAGGATCGTGTTCATGAGGGGGCTCCATTCGGGGGTCGACGCACCCGGGGGAAGGCACGTGGCACCGTCAGGCGCTCAAAAAGTCTCGGGGGATCCGGCTGCTCGCGGGGCAGGGGGTGCCACGTCGCGGCGCCGGAACCATGTCCAACGACCGGCAGCCCGGGATGATTCCCGGACCTTCACGGATACCGCCCCGCCTGGGGCGAGCCCTTACTCGGTCGTTCACCCGGTTACAACGCCACCGACCCGCCGACGATTCCACCCCCAGAGTGCCACCCACCACCCCCGAACCAGACACCCACCCCAAACCCCCAAGCCCGCCCCCAGCACCGCGCCCTGCCACCTGTGATCAAGGACTTTGCGGCAGCTTTCTGCGCCAACGAGAACGCAAACCCCTTGATCACCGGCGAAATCCCCCCGGGCACCCGCCGAGTGCGGTCGATCATGAGGCTGACGGCAGCTGGTGTCCGGTTTGTCGCCGCCAACCTCATGATCGACCGGGCTGGAGGCGGTCGCCGAGGACTGGGCGGCAGGGACGAGAAGCCGGCGAAGAAGAACGGGGACGAGAGCCGACCCCGGGAGGTCCTCCGCGCGATCTTGCAGTTTTGGCCTCTGGCATGCCCTGTTTGCGAGGTTTGTGGGGTACGCAAGTGCAAGATCGCGCGGGGCTGGAGGAGGAGGTCCGCGGTGACGGGGTGGGTGGGGCTCGGCGGCGCTGTTGGTTGCGCGCGCGGGGACGGTCAGGCGGCGGGCCAGTCCTGGGAGGCCAGACGCGGCGAGACCGCCCCGGGTGGGGCGGCCTCGAGCCAGGACAGGAATCCGGTGACAGTGGATCGCGCCATGGCGATCTCGATCGGGGCGTGGTGGCTGGTACAGCGCAGGATCACCCACTCGGCGGGCATCGACATGCACTCCTGCCCCTCGGGCAGCCGGCGGCGCTCGACCGCCAGCCCCTTGCGCGAGAGCACCCGCTTGGGACGCAGCGCGAAGCTGAACATGCGATACCAGCGGAGCTCGTCGCCCACGAAGCGACCGAACCCGGGTGACCAGCCACGACCGTCGAGGATCGTGTTGACCCGGACGCTCAGCCGGATGATGCCACCGCTACGGGTGAACAGGGCCCGCCGGATGAAGAGGATCAGAAGCGCGACGACGACGATCGCGAAGCCGATTCCGATCCCTTCGACGATCTCCATCGGCGGGTCGGCTCAGCGGGCCGGGGTGGCGGGGGTTGCGCTCTCGGCGAGGACTGTGACGCCCTCACCGGTCACCGACAGGAAGCCGCCGTCCACGTCGAACGCGATCTGCTGGCCACCGGCCTGCTTGATGCGTACCTGGCTGGGTTCGGCGAGCTGGCCGAGCAGCGGTGCGTGCCCTGGCAGCACACCGAGCTCACCCTCGGTCGTCCGCGCGACGACCATCTCGGCCTCGCCGGTCCAGACCTTCTCCTCGACGGCTACGAGCTCGACGTGAAGCTGCTGTGCCACGCTGTCTCCTTGCTGCGGCGGCGGATTGCCGAAAGTCTAGTCGCGCCCCCGCAGCCCACCCAACGCGGGTGGTGAGAGCCCTGCCACCACGGCCCCGCACCCGCTCAGGCTACTTGGTCTTCTGGATGAAGTCGGGGTGCTCCAGCAGGAACGCGTCGAGCTGTTCGGTGCGCAGCGCGGTGAAGAAGTCCTCCGCCGGTTCGAGCAGTTCCTCGCCCCGGTAGTTGCCGCCGGTGCCGATCGAGCCGCCCGGCAGCTTGATCGTCTCGATCGCGTCGGGGCGGATGTCCTTCAGGGCCAGCCCGAAGTCCACCACGCTGTTGCCCCGGCCGTTGAACACCAGTGACTTCCCGGCGGCGCGCAGCACCCGGTCCAGCTTGACCGGGTTGGTCACCACGTCGGCGCTGAACGCCTGGCTCGCCATCGCCTTGACGAACTGCTGCTGGTGCCGCTGCCGGCCGTAGTCGCCGTCCGGCACGCCGTTCTTGGGGTAGCGCTGCCGGACGTAGTCCAGCGCCTGCCAGCCCTTGAGGTGGGCGTTGCCCTTCTTGTACACCGCCTGCGGTCCGAGGTAGCCCCCGCCGCCGGGCCTGAGCTGGCGCGGCGTGCCGTCCGGCTGGAGGTGCTCGGAGCGCACCTCCCGCTCGATGTACATGTCGACACCGCCCATGGCGTCGACGATCTTCTTGAAACCGCTGAAGTTGATGATCGCCCCGGCGTCGAAGCGCTTGATGCCGGTGACGCCCTGCACGGTCTTGGCGAGCAACTCGAAGCCCTGAACGGTGCTGGGGTTCTGGCCCGGCACGTTGCTGCCGTGCGACATGGCCGCGTTGAGCCGGTCGTTGGCGCCGGCGTACTCGGCCTTGGGGAACGCCGGAATGTCCACCCGCAGGTCGCGTGGGAGCGAGAAGAGATAGCCGCGGTCCATGCTGGCGGGCACGTGCAGCACCATGATCGAGTCGGCCAGTGGCCGGGCGGTGGACGTCCGCGGGTCCACGCCGACGAGCAGGATGTTGAGTGGCCCCTTGATGTCGCTCTTCTTCTCGTTGGCGCCGGCGGCCTGGTCGCCGAAGAGGTCGGCCTTGCCCACCGATCCCTCGTAGCGGGCGACCAGGGCACGTGAGCCGATCAGCACGGAGCCGCTGAGCACCACCATGACGATGCCGAGGATGGTGCAGACGCGGGCCCACCGGGGCACGCCGCGCCACATGGACCGCTTGCCGCGATCCGTGCCGCCCTTACCGCCCACGAGCATCTCCAATCGTCGCGCCCTCGGGTAGGAAGACGGGCACGGGGGTCCGTTTGGTTGCAGAGATCAACGGCCGGGATGTGAAGTCGTGTCAGAAACGGTAGCGCGTGATCCGGCGAACCGCTTGCCGGAGAAGCGGGCATCTGATAGAGCGCTGCGCCGAACAGGCGAGGGCCGCCCCGGCTTCCGCCGGGACGGCCCTCGTGGGTGTGAGCGGGCTCTCAGCCCTCCTCGCCCATCAGCTCCTTGGCCTTGGCCCGGAGGTCGTCCAGGCCGCCGCACATGAAGAACGCCTGCTCCGGGAAGTGGTCGAACTCCCCCTCGCTGATCCGGCGGAAGGCGTCGATGGTCTCGGAGATCGGGACCGTCGAGCCGGGTACGCCGGTGAACTGCTCCGCCGCGTACGTGTTCTGCGAGAGGAACCGCTCGATCCGGCGGGCGCGCCCGACGGTGAGCTTGTCCTCCTCGGAGAGCTCCTCGATACCGAGGATGGCGATGATGTCCTGCAGGTCCTTGTAGCGCTGCAGGATCCGCTTCACCTCGGTGGCGACGGCGAAGTGCTCCTCGCCGACGAACTCCGGGGCGAGGATCCGGGACGAGGACGCCAGCGGGTCCACGGCCGGGTAGATGCCCTTGTCGGAGATCGACCGCTCCAGGTTGGTGGTCGCGTCGAGGTGGGCGAACGTGGTGGCCGGCGCCGGGTCGGTGTAGTCGTCGGCGGGCACGTAGATCGCCTGCATCGAGGTGATGGCCTGGCCCCGGACGGAGGTGATCCGCTCCTGGAGCTGGCCCATCTCGTCGGCCAGGGTCGGCTGGTAACCCACGGCGCTCGGCATGCGGCCGAGCAGCGTGGAGACCTCGGAACCGGCCTGGGTGAAGCGGAAGATGTTGTCGATGAAGAGCAGCACCTCCTGCTTCTTCACGTCACGGAAGTACTCCGCCATGGTGAGCGCGGACAGCGCGACCCGCAGCCGGGTGCCCGGCGGCTCGTCCATCTGGCCGTACACCAGGGCGGTCTTGTCGATGACGCCCGACTCGGTCATCTCGGCGATGAGGTCGTTGCCCTCGCGGGTGCGCTCACCCACGCCGGCGAAGACAGAGGTACCACCGAAGTTCCGGGCCACACGGGTGATCATCTCCTGGATGAGCACCGTCTTGCCCACGCCGGCACCGCCGAACAGGCCGATCTTGCCGCCCTTGACGTACGGGGCGAGCAGGTCGATGACCTTGATGCCGGTCTCCAGCATCTCGGTCTTCGGCTCCAGGTCCGCGAAGGCCGGTGCCTTGCGGTGGATGCCCCACCGGTCGTCGGCCTCGATGGTCTCGCCCTCGGTGAGGTTGAGGCACTCGCCGATCGCGTTGAAGACGTGGCCCTTGACCGCGTCACCCACCGGCACGCTGATCGGCGCCCCGGTGTCGCGCACGTCGGTGCCGCGGACCAGACCGTCGGTCGGCTGCATCGAGATGGCGCGGACCAGGTTGTCACCCAGGTGCTGGGCGACCTCCAGGGTCAGCGTCTTCTCACCGCCGGAGAGGGTCACGTCGACGTGCAGGGCGTTGAACAGCTCCGGCATGGCGTCGCGCGGGAACTCGGCGTCGACGACCGGGCCGATGACCCGGACCACGCGACCCGTGGCCGTCTTGGTCTCAACTGCGGATACAGTCATCACACTTCACTTCCCGACGCGGCCAGCGCGTTCGCGCCGCCGACGATCTCACTGATCTCCTGGGTGATCCCGGCCTGACGGGCCGAGTTCATCTCACGCGTGTACTTCTCGATCATCTCTTCGGCGTTGTCGGTGGCGCTCTTCATCGCCCGCCGGCGGGCGGCCGACTCGCTGGCCGCCGACTCCAGCAACGCCGCGAAGATCCGCGTGTTGATGTACTTCGGCAGCAGGGCGTCGAGCAGCGACTCCGGCTCCGGCTCGAACTCGTACGCCGGCAGCGCGCCCTCGGACCGCGGCCGGTCCTCGACCTGCATCGGGCCGATGATCCGGGTCACCGGGTTCTGCGTCATCAGGGACTTGAACTCGGTGTAGACGATGTGCAGTTCGTCCACGCCGAGGATCCCGTCGGCACCGGCGTCCCCGTCCGTGTCGTCCGCGCCGGCGGTGAACGCCTTGATCAGCGTGTCACCGACCTCGCGGGCGTCGGCGAACGTCGGCTGCTCCGAGAAGCCGGTCCAGCTTCCCGCGATCTCCCGGCTGCGGAACCGGTAGTACGCCACGCCCTTGCGGCCGATGACGTAGAGCACCGGCTCCTTGCCGTCGGCGCGCAGCCGGGCGATGAGCGACTCGGCGGTCCGGATCGCGTTCGAGCTGTAGCCACCGGCCAGACCCCGGTCGGCCGTGACCAGCAGGACGCCCGCCCGCCGCACCCGCTCGCGCGAGGTGAGCAGCGGGTGGTCGATCCGCGCGTTCGAGGCCAGCGCCGTCAGCACGCCGGTGATCGCCTCGGCGTACGGCAGCGAGGCCGCCACCTTGGCCTGGGCCTTGGCGATGCGGCTCGTCGCGACGAGCTCCATCGCCTTGGTGATCTTCTTCATCCCCTTGGCGGAACGGATCCGCTGCCGGAGAACGCGTACCTGGGCGGCCATCGGATCAGCTCTCGGCCGGGCGCTCGGCGCCGTCGCGCAGGCGGGTCACCGTCTCGCGGGACTGCTCACCCTCCAGCGGCTTGGCCGGCGCCTCGTTGATCCGGACCTCCTCCTCCTTGCCCAGGAAGAGCTGCTTGAACTCGGTGATCGCCGAGTCGAGCGAGGAGATGATGTCGTCGCCCCACTTGTGGTCCGCGATCGAGGCCAGGACACCCTCGTGCTTGTGCCGGAGGTACTGCAGGAACTCCGACTCGAAGCGGCGCACCTCGCCGACCGGGACGTCGTCCAGCTTGCCCTCGGTGCCGGCCCAGACGGAGACGACCTGCTCCTGCACCGGGTAGGGCGAGTAGTTCGGCTGCTTGAGCAGCTCGACCAGCCGGGAACCGCGGTCCAGCTGAGCCCGGGAGGCCCGGTCCAGGTCGGAGGCGAAGGCGGCGAACGCCTCCAGCTCGCGGTACTGGGCCAGGTTCAGCCGCAGCGAGCCGGCGACCTTCTTCATCGGCTTCACCTGCGCGGCGCCACCGACCCGGGAGACCGAGGTACCGACGTTGATGGCCGGCCGGACGCCCTGGTTGAACAGGTCGGTCTCCAGGAAGATCTGGCCGTCGGTGATGGAGATGACGTTGGTCGGGATGAACGCCGAGATGTCGTTCGCCTTGGTCTCGATGATCGGCAGGCCGGTCATCGAGCCGCCACCCAGCTCGTCGGAGAGCTTGGCGCAGCGCTCCAGCAGACGCGAGTGCAGGTAGAAGACGTCACCCGGGTAGGCCTCACGACCCGGCGGGCGGCGCAGCAGCAGCGACACGGCGCGGTACGCCTCGGCCTGCTTGCTCAGGTCGTCGAAGACGATCAGGACGTGCTTGCCGCCGTACATCCAGTGCTGCCCGATGGACGAGCCGGTGTAGGGCGCGAGGTACTTGAAGCCGGCCGGGTCGGAGGCCGGGGAGGCGACGATGGTGGTGTACTCCATCGCGCCCGCCTCCTCCAGCGTCCCCTTGATGGAGGCGATGGTGGAGGCCTTCTGGCCGATCGCGACGTAGATGCAGCGGACCTGCTTCTTCGGGTCGCCGGAGCGCCAGTTCTCGCGCTGGTTGAGGATGGTGTCCAGGGCGACGGTGGTCTTGCCCGTCTTCCGGTCACCGATGATCAGCTGACGCTGGCCGCGGCCGATCGGGGTCATCGCGTCGATGGCCTTGATGCCGGTCTGCAGCGGCTCGTCGACCGACTTGCGGGACATCACGTTCGGGGCCTGGAGCTCCAGCTCACGGTAGCCCTCGTTGGCGATGTCACCGAGGCCGTCGATGGGCTCGCCGAGCGCGTTCACCACGCGGCCGAGGAACGCGTCACCGATCGGCACCGAGAGCACCCGGCCGGTGCGCTTGACGCGCTGACCCTCTTCGATCCCGCCGAAGTCACCGAGGACGACGACACCGATCTCCCGGACGTCGAGGTTCAGCGCCACACCGAGCGTGCCGTCCTCGAACTCCAGGAGCTCGTTGGTCATGGTCGAGGGGAGGCCCTCGACGTGGGCGATGCCGTCACCGGCGTCGGCGACGGTGCCGACCTCCTCGCGGGAGACGTCGGCCGTGTAGGAAGAGACGTAGCGCTCCAGGGCGCCGCGGATCTCCTCCGTCGAGATGGTCAGCTCGGCCATCCTCTGCTTCCTTAAGTATCTCAGGGCCCGGGATACCTAGTACCGACCGGTCCGATGGCATCGAATCAGGGCTGCTAAGACGCTGGTCAGCGCTTCGCGAGCGCGTTGCGGGTCTCGTTGAGGCGACGCAGGACGGTGCCGTCGTACAGGTCGGAGCCGACCTGTACGCGCGCCCCGCCGAGCACGTCGGGGTCGACCGTCTGCTTGACGGAGACCTCCCGACCGTACATCTCCGAGAGGCGGGCACCGAGGCGTCGCTCCTCCTCCTCGGTCAGCGGAGCCGCCACGGTCACGTACGCGACCTGACGGTCCCGCCGGTCGGCGGCAAGCTCGACCAGCCGGGTGAGCGCACCGGTGAAGGAGCGTCCCCCGAAGCCGGCGAGCGCGGCCTCGACGAGGCTGACGGTCACCGGCTGGGCCTTGCCGGCGAGCAGCTGCCGGGCCAGTTCGGCCCGCCGCTCGACCGCGGCCATCGGGTCGGAGAGCGTGTTCGACAGCTCGGCGGAACCGGCGACGACCTGCCCGAAGCGGAACAGCTCGTCCTCGACCTCGCCCAGCTCGCCGGCCAGGTCGGCGCTGGCCAGCAGTGCCTCCACGCCCAGGCGCTCGACACCGTCGAGCAGCTCGGTCGGGGCCGACCAGCGGCCGGACACCATCGACGTGAGCAGGTCGAGCGCCTCCGCGCCGATCCGGCCGCGCAGCATGTCGCCGAGCAGACCGGAGCGGTCGGCGCCGGCCCGGGCCGGGTCGGAGAGCGCCCGGCGCAGCCGCGGCTCGCGCCGCAGCAGGGCGGCGACGGAGAGGATGTCGTCGGCGGTGGCAGCCACCGCCGACGGCTCCGCGCCGCGGACGTACGTGTCGAGGCGCTCGGCCCCGGCCCGGTACGACTCCCGGCTGGCGGCCTGCATCAGCGGGCCCCCGTGCTCTCGAGATTGCTCAGGAACCGGTCGACGGTGCCCTTGCGACGCGCCTCGTCGGCAAGCGACTCGCCGACGATCTTGCTGGCCAGGTCCACCGCGATGGTGCCCACCTCGGTGCGCAGCTCGCGCACGATGGTGGCCCGCTCCGCGGCGAGCTGCTCCTTGCCGGCGGCGATGATCCGGTCGGACTCCTCACGCGCCTTGGCGAGGATGTCCTGCCGGATGCCGTCGGCGTCGGCCCGCGCGTCGTCGCGGATCTTGGCGGCGTCGGTACGCGCCTCCGCGAGCTGGGCCCGGTACTGCTCGAGCAGCTGGTTCGCCTCGGCCTGAGCCGCCTCGGCGCGCTTGATGCCGCCCTCGATCGCGTCGACCCGCGCCTGGTACATCGCCTCCATGCGGGGCATGACGAACTTCAGCAGGACGAAGACGAGCAGGGCGAAGGAGATCGTTCCGACGACCATCTCCTGCCAGATCGGCAAGATCGGATTGTGCGCGCCTTCGGCGGCGAGATACATGTCAGACCTCCGGATCGGGGGAGCTCGCGTCAGCTAACGGCGAAGGCGAGCACCAGGCCGAACAGCGCCAGCGCCTCGACCAGGGCGAAGCCCAGCACCAGCCAGGTGCGGTTGTAGCCGGCCGACTCGGGCTGGCGGGCGCTCGACTGGATGTAGGCCGCGAATACCAGGGCCACACCGATACCGGGGCCGATGGCGGCGAGGCCGTAGCCGATGGTGTTGACGTTGCCACCGATCTCGGCAAGAACGTTCATTGCGGGTATTCCTCCTAGTTCACACGTGAGGGCTCACGTGTACGCGGTCGGTACCAGATGCTTGGCCGGGCCGGGTGCCCGCCGAGCCGGATCTCAGTGCTCGTCGGCCAGCGACGTGCCGATGTAGTTGGCGCTCAGCGTGACGAAGACGTATGCCTGCAGCACCGCCACCAGCGCCTCGAAGAAGGCCATCACGATCGCCATCGCGAAGGAGAAGACCGAGGTCGCCTGGACGAAGACGCTGCTCGACCCGAGCATCACGAAGCCGCCGACGGTGAAGACCAGCAGGAGCAGGTGGCCGGCGAACATGTTGGCGAAGAGCCGCAGTGCCAGGGTGACCGGCCGGACGACGAAGTTCTGCAGGAACTCGATCGGAATCAGCAGGAAGTGCATCGGCCACGGCACGCCGGGCAGGATGAGGCTCTGCTTGAGGTACTTCCCGAGGCCGTGCTTGCGGACGCCGACGTAGTTGTACATGACGTACGAGATGGCGGCGAGCACGATCGGGAACGCGATGTGCGAGTTCGGCGAGATCTGCAGGCCGGGCACGATGCTGAAGATGTTTGTCAGCAGGATGAAGCTGAACAGCACGGTGAGGTAGGGCGCGAAGCGGATGCCCGCGTTACCCATCTGCTCCCGGGCGATGTTGTCCCGGACGAGCCCGTAGACCGCCTCCGCCGCCCACTGGCCCTTGCCCGGCACCAGCTTCGGCTTCCGGTACGCGGCCACGAAGAAGATGATCAGCAGCGCGACGGCGATCCAGATCATGATGCTGAACTTGGTGACCCAGGGGCCGGCCACGTCCGGCGGGTAGAAATCCCCGACGCTGGGGGGCCAGGGAAGGTCCTGGGCGACGACCAGCTGTCCGCTCACCGTGTCATCCTCCGCACTCAACAGACCCGCGTGTGCCGGAACTCAGGCACTGAGCCTCTTCATGATCAGGTAGATCGCCCCGGCCGCGCCGAGCATCATGCCGACGGCGACCCCGATGCCGGCTGGCAGACCGAAGAACCGTTCCGCCAACCAGCCGAGGCCACCCCACACCAGAATGCCGGCGAGCAGGTAACCCACGACGGCGCCTGCCACACCCTCCGACGAGTGCTCGTCGGACTTGTGGGAGTGGGGGTCATCGGCCATGACGTGGCGAACAATATCAGCAGGGGCGCGCGGGGATGTGCGGCACCCCCCACACTGCGGGCAGCGTGCGGGCCGTACTGCGGGCGCGTCAACCTCGCGCCACGTTACTCCTGTCGCGCCCGTCAGGGCACCCGCCGTACCGGACACGATTCCGCAAAGTCACTCGTCGTCGTCACGCGGCTTGAAGGTGGGCAGCGGGGACCTCATCGCCCAGGTCAGGTGCGCTCCGGTCCACACCACCACCGCCGCGATGATGGCCACGCCCATGGCCGGCAGGCCGGGCCAGCCGGTGGCCGCCACGGCGGCCATCACCACGCCCAGGATCACGATCTTGGTGGCGTAGGTGACGAGCCCGACCGACATGATCATCCGAGGGTGGACGGCGTCCGCCCAGGCCACCGAGACGCTGGAGATCAGGTAGCTGACGATCACCAGCGCCACGCCGGCCGCGAACCCGGCCGCGCCGGTCGGGCCGCGCAGCAGCGCCGCCGCCGGCACCCCCACCACCGCGAGGGCCGCGCACGCCAGCAGCGGCAGCCGCAGGTGGTTCAGCCGGGACCGGATGGCGCCGGGCTCGCCCGCCCGTGGCGCCGTCATCGGGGGTACGCCGGGAAGGCGGCGACCAGCTCGGCGACCTCGCGGGCCATCCCGGTCAGCGCGTCGGCGCCGCCGGAGGCGCCCGGATCGGTGCGTACCGCGCGCGCGATCAGCCCCGCGATCCGGCGCATCTCGCCCTCCCGCATGCCCTGGGTGGTGACGCTCGGCGTACCCACCCGGATGCCGGAGGCCACCGACGGCGGCCGCGGGTCGTACGGGATGGCGTTCTTGTTGAGCGTGATGCCGGCGGCGTCGCAGCGGGCCTCGGCCTGCGCGCCGGTCACCCCGGTCTCCCGCAGGTCGAGCAGGGCCAGGTGGGTGTCGGTGCCGCCGGAGACCGGCGGCAGTCCCTCCGCGGCCAGCCCGTCGGCGAGCGCGCGGGAGTTGGCGACGACCTGGGCGGCGTACGTGCGGAACTCGGGCTGCGCGGCCTCGCGCAGCGCGACCGCCTTGGCGGCGACGGCGTGCATCAGCGGGCCGCCCTGGGTGAACGGGAAGACCGCCTTGTCGATCCGGGCCGCGAGCGGCTCACGGCAGAGGATCATGCCGCCGCGCGGGCCGCGCAGCACCTTGTGGGTGGTCGCGGTGACCACGTCGGCGTACGGCACCGGGGACGGGATCGCCCCGCCGGCCACCAGGCCGATGAAGTGCGCGGCGTCCACCATCAGGTACGCGTCGACCTCGTCGGCGATCTCCCGGAAGCGGGCGAAGTCGATCAGGCGCGGGTACGCCGTCGCGCCACAGATGATCATCTTTGGCCGGTGCGCCCGGGCCAGGTCGCGTACCTCGTCGTAGTCGATCAGTCCGGTGTCCGGCCGGACGGTGTAGCCGACCGGGTGGAACCACTTGCCGGAGAAGTTCACCCGGCTGCCGTGCGTCAGGTGCCCGCCGTGCGGCAGGTCCATCGCCAGCACCGTGTCGCCCGGCTGGATCAGGGCGGCGTACGCGGCCAGGTTGGCGCTCGCCCCGGAGTGCGGCTGGACGTTCGCGTGTTCGGCGTCGAACAGCTCCTTCGCCCGGGACACGGCCAGTTCCTCGGCCCGGTCCACCTCGGCGCAGCCGCCGTAGTAGCGCCGGCCCGGATAGCCCTCGGCGTACTTGTTGGTGAGCGTGGAACCCAGCGCGGCCAGCACCGCGGGCGAGGTGAGGTTCTCGCTGGCGATCAGTTGCAGACCGCCGCGCAGCCGGTCCAGCTCCCCCAGCACCACCTCGGCGATCTCCGGGTCGACGGTACTGAGCTGCTGGAAGTCCGGCCCCCAGAAGGTGTCCCTCGCGTTCTCCACAGCGAAGGAGTCTACGGAGCCGCACACTGGATGCCGTGAGATGCCTCGTCACCGGTGCGACCGGCTACATCGGCGGACGCCTCGCGCCCCGGCTGCTGGCCGAGGGGCACCCCGTACGCTGCCTGGCCCGCACGGCCGGGCGGCTGCGCGACGTGCCGTGGGCGGCCGAGGCGGAGATCGTCGAGGGCGACCTGCGCCGGCCGGAGACGCTGCCGGCCGCGTTCGCCGGCGTGGAGGTGGCGTACTACCTGGTGCACTCGCTGGGCCAGCGCGGTTTCGAGGCGGCCGACCGGGAGGCGGCGACGAACTTCGCCGAGGCGGCGCGCGCCGCCGGCGTACGCCGGATCGTGTATCTCGGCGGGCCGGAGCCGGCGGAGCGCGACGGCCTGCCCTCGGCGCACCTGCGCTCCCGGGCGGAGGTCGCGCGGATCCTGCTGGACAGCGGGGTGCCGACGGCGGTGCTGCGCGCCGCCGTGATCATCGGGTCCGGCTCAGCCTCGTTCGAGATGCTGCGCTACCTGACCGAGCGGCTGCCGGCGATGGTCACCCCGCGCTGGGTGCGCAACCGGATCCAGCCGATCGCGGTCCGGGACGTGCTGCGTTACCTGGTCGGCTGCGCGCACCTGCCGGCCGACGTCAACCGGGCCTTCGACATCGGCGGCCCGGACGTGCTGACGTTCTCCGACATGATGCAGCGGTACGCCCGGGTGGCCGGACTGCGACCCCGGGTCATCCTGCCGGTCCGCCCGCTCACCCCGTCCCTGTCGTCGCACTGGGTCGGCCTGATCACGCCAGTGCCGAACGCGATCGCCCGGCCGCTGGTGGAGAGCCTGGTGCACGAGGCGGTGGCGCACGAGCACGACATCGCCGGGTACGTGCCGGACCCGCCGGGCGGGCTGACCGGCTTCGACCAGGCGGTCGAGCTGGCGCTCACAAAGGTGCGCGACGCGCAGGTGGAGACGCGCTGGTCGAACGCGAGCGGGCCGGACGCCCCCGCCGAGCCGCTGCCGTCGGACCCGCGCTGGTCGGGCGGCACCGCGTACACCGATGTGCGGCAGCGGACGGTGGACGCGCCGCCGACGGCGCTGTGGCGGGTCATCGAGGGCGTCGGCGGCGAGAACGGCTGGTACTCGTTCCCGCTCGCCTGGTCGGTGCGCGGCTGGATGGACCGCCTGATCGGCGGCGTCGGGCTGCGCCGGGGCCGGCGCGACCCGCACCGGCTCCAGGTCGGCGAGGCGCTGGACTTCTGGCGGGTCGAGGAGATCGTCCCGGGTGAGCTGCTGCGGCTGCGCGCCGAGATGCGGTTGCCCGGCCGGGCCTGGCTGGAGATGCGCGCCGAGGCGGACGGGGACGGCCGCAGCCGGTACGTCCAGCGCGCCGTGTTCCTCCCGCGCGGCCTGCCCGGCCACCTCTACTGGGCGTCGGTGGCGCCGTTCCACGCCGTCGTCTTCGGCGGCATGGCCCGCAACATCGCCCGGGGCGCCGAACACCAGGTTGGTTAGGAAGAAGCGCCGGGCACGGCGGGCCTCACGCGGCTTCCTTCCGCAGCGCGGGGCCGAGCAGCAGCCCTCCGTCGATGACGTACTCGGCTCCGGTGATGAAGGCCGCGTCCGGCGACGTGAGGAACACCAGCAGCGCGGTGACGTCGGCGGGCTGCCCGAGTCGCGGTACGGCGAACGGCTCGGGCGAGTAGAAGTCGGCGATCGGGGCGTCGCTGCCGGCCGCCGGCTCGGTGATGAACGGCGTGTCGACCACGCCGGGGTGGATCGCGTTGACGCGGATGTTGTCGCGGCCAAGCTCCAGCGCGGCGGTCCGGGTGAGCCCTCGTACCGCCCACTTGCCGGCGACGTAGGGCGCGTAGAAGGCGGTGCCGCCGAAGCCCATGGTGGAGCCGATGTTGACGATCGCTCCTCCGCCCGCGCGCCGCAGCGCCGGGGCAGCTGCCCTGATGCCGAGGAAGGTGCCGGTGAGGTTGACGTCGAGGATGCGCGCCCAGGTGGCCCGGTCGGTGGACTCGATGAGGGCCGGTGGGTTCTGCACCCCGGCGTTGTTGACCAGGATCGTGAGCGCGCCGAACGCCTTCTCGGTCTCCGCGACGGCGGCGGCCCACGACTCCTCCCGGGAGACGTCCAGGGAGACGAACCGTGCCCGGTGGCCCAGCTCGGCGGCGAGGCCGGCGCCCCGCTCGGCGTCGATCGCACCGATGACGACGTTTGCGCCTTCGGCGTGCAGGGCGCGAACGTGGCTGGCCCCCTGCCCGCCGGTGCCGCCGGTCACGAGAACTGTCTGATTGGCGAAGCGGGACATCGGATCCTCCGGTACGTGCGGTACGACAACCCGGGAAACGGGTGGTGAGTCAATTGACTCACCATTTCGAAGCTACGCCGCCGCACATGGTGAGTCAACCCACTCACCTCGCTACGATGGGCGCATGACCCCAGCGCCGTCGGCCTATCACCAGCGCGTGGCGGAGGAGAAGCGCGCGCTGATCGTGCAGGCCGCCACCGAGCTCTTCCTGGAGTTGGGCTACGACCGGGCCTCACTGGCACGCGTCGCCGCCGGCGCCGGCGTGTCGAAGGCGACGCTGTTCAAGCAGTTCCCGACGAAGGCGGCATTGTTCGACGCGATCGTCGTCGACTCGTGGGCCCGCAACGACGTCGCCGACGTGCCGCCCACCGGTGACCTGGCGGCCGGCTTGACGGTTCTCGGGCGGCACTACGCGACGCTGTTGAGCCGGCCGGAGATGACCGACCTGTTCCGCATCGTCATCGCCGAACTGCCGCGCTTCCCCGAACTGGCCAGAGCGCACTTCGCGCAGGGCAAACTGCCGTACTTCGAGTCCGTCCGGATCTACCTCTCGGCCGAACACGACGCGGGGGTCGCCGACGTCGCCGACCCGGAGATGGCCGCCACGCACTTCCTCGGGATGATCTCCAACTACCTGCTCTGGCCGCGCCTGGTCCTCCCGGACTGGACGGTCACCCCCGAGCGCACGGCAGCTGTCGTCGACGAAGCCGTCCGGACCATGGTCGCTCGGTACGGCAGGTCGACGAGCTGACTCTCAGTTGCCGGTGCGCGGGCTGGTGTGCTGGAAGGCCACGGCCTGGCCCGGCGGGACGAAGTCGCGTACCGGCTCGTCGCGCAGCGACCACGCCAGGATGCGGCCCACGGCGGCGATCTGCCGCTTCTGCACGCCACCACCGACCGCGTCCCGGGGATCGTCCGGGTTCGCGGCGATCGTCGCCACCGACAGCTGCGGGGTGAACGCCACGACCGTCTCGGTGGCGTTCCGCTCCGAGCTGCCGGTCTTGCCCGCCACCGGCCGGCGCAGGCCCGGGGCCAACTCCTCGGCCGTGCCGCCGTCGCAGCGCCGGTACATCGACTGGTCGCCGACCGGGCAGCGGCTGGCGTCGGCCGCCGCGCGGGCCACCTCGGTGTCCAGCACCTGCCGGCAGTCGGCGTTCCCGGCCGCGACCCTGCGGCCGGACGGGTCGGTGATCGAGGTGACCGGCGTGGGCCGGCACCACGTGCCCTCGGCGGCCACCGCGGCGTACGCGCCGGCCAGGTCCAGCGGCGTGGTGGCGGAGACGCCGAGCGTGAACGGCCCCCAGCTCTTGGCACCCTCGCGGGCCATCCGGGCATCCGCCGGAGCGCGGAACACGATGCCCAGCCGCTGGGCCATCTCGACCACCCGGTCCGCGCCGACGCGCTCGGTCAGCCAGGCGAAGTACGTGTTCACCGAGCGCCCGAACGCGTCCCACATGTCCCGGTCGCCGTCCATCCAGGAGGCGTTGGCGTTCTCCGGGCACCACCGGCCGCCGCAACTCGCCGGGCCGGCGCCGACCGGGTACTGCGTCACGTAGACGCGCGGGGCGTCGAACTCGGTGTCCAGCGGCAGCCCGGACTCCAGCGCGGCCAGCAGCGCGAACAGCTTGAACGTCGAGCCCGCCTGGTAGCCGGTGATGCCGCCACCGCCGGCCACGAGCTGGTTGACCGTGTTCGGGTAGTTCTGCTGCCCGTCCGGGTTGGCGGCCGCGCCGTAGGCGCGGTTCACCGCCATCGCCAGCACCCGGCCGGTACCCGGTTGCACCACGGCCGTCGGCGCCGCGCGGGCGATCGTCTCCGGGTAGATCTCCCGCACCTGCTCGCTCGCCTTGGCCTGCACGTCCGGGTCGAGCGAGGACACGATCTTCCAGCCGCCGCGGCGCAGTGTGCGCTGCCGTTCGTCGGCGGTCTCGCCGAACGCCGGCTGGGCGTTCCACCACTGCGTGAACCAGTCGCAGAAGAAGCCCCAGTCGTTGTGCTCGGCGGAGACCGCGGCGCAGTCGTTGGGGGTGGTGTTCGGCTTGAGGGCCAGTTCCGTCGCCTTCGCCGCCTCGGCGTCCGCCGCGCCGACCCGGCCGGTCTCCACCATCCGGTCCAGCACGTACGCCCGGCGCTGCCGGGCCGAGTCGGCGTCGCCGCTGATCGGGTCGTCGGCCGGGGAGCGGACCAGCCCGGCGAGCAGCGCGGCCTGGGCCAGCGTGAGCCGGTCCGGCGTGGTGGAGAAGTAGCGCTTGCTGGCGGCGGCGATCCCGTACGCCCCGGCGCCGAAGTACGCGATGTTCAGGTAGCGCCCGAGGATCTCGTCCTTGCCGACCTGCCGTTCCAGCGTCAGCGCGTACCGCATCTCGCGGATCTTGCGGCCGACGGTGATCTCGGTGGCGGCGGCGCGCTGCTCCTCGGTCAGCCGGGGGTCACCGGCCAGCGCGTTGCGCACGTACTGCATGGTCAGCGTGGAGGCGCCCTGGCGGGTGCCCTCGCGGCGGTTGGCCGTGAACGCCCGCGCCACGCCGCGCACGTCCACGCCGTGGTGCTCGTAGAAGCGCACGTCCTCGGCGGCCACGATGGCGTCGCGCATCACCGGTGCCACCTCGCCGACCGGCACGTCCACCCGGTCCTCGACGTAGAACGAGGTGATCAGCGTCCGCCCGTCGCTCGCGTACAGGTTGGAGCGCTGCGCCGGCTGCGGCGTCCTGAGCGCCTCCGGCAGCGCGGTGTACGGCATCAGGTTCTTCACGCCCAGCCCGAAGACGAGCGCGGCCGGCAGTGCGGCGGCGGCCAGGGCCAGTCCGGCGAGCACGCCGGCCAGCACAACGGTGAACAGCTTGTCGAGATAGGCCCGGTTCATCAGCTCTCCCCGCAGGAGCCGGCCGTACGGACCCGTTCAGAATGGCCCGAATGTGCGCTTTGGCCGCCACCTTCCGAGAAAGGCGCAGAAAGTTCGCGAGGAAGGATGAATCTCAGGGCAACAGCGCGGCAGCCAGCGGCTGCACCGTCTCCTCGATCTCGTCCGCGACCCGGCTGAAGCACTGGTCGCCCCGGCCCCACGGGTCGTCCAGATCGTCTGTGGGCAGCGCGGAGGCGTTCTGCCGGGCCGCGTCGACGGCCGCCACCAGCGCGACACCGCGCGCGAACACGGCGTCCGGCGTCGGCTCGGCCGGCGGCAGGGCGGCGCGGTCCAGCCCGCCGAGCAGGCGGCCGAACTCACCGAGGACGAACGTGCGCGCGGCGGCGTCCGGCCGCAACGCCACCACGTACTCCTGCTGGTCGGCCGTGGCGGTGAGCACCAGGTCGGCGGCGTCGATCAGGTCGGAGCGCAGACGCCGGGCGGCGAACCCCTCGGTGTCGCCGCCGCGCGAGACCACCTGCCGGGCGGCGGGCGGGTTCATCTCCTCCCCCGCGTGCCAGCCGCCGGTGCCGGCGCTGTGGCTGTGCACCAGCGCGTCCGACCCGGCCGGGTCGACGTCGAGGCGGGCCAGCCGCTCGCGGACCGCGAGCAGCAGCAGCCGCTCGGCCATCGGCGACCGGCAGATGTTGCCCATGCAGACGTGCAGGACGGTGAAGGGCGGCACTCAGACCCCCCGCTCGTCGAGGATGTCCGGCACGACCTCCCGCAGCTTCGCCAGCGTCACCGCGCCCTCGCGCAGCACCCGCGGCACGTCGCCGGTCAGGTCGACGATGGTGCTCGGCACCGGGTCCACCGCCGGCCCGGCCTCCAGGTACGCCCGGACGCCGTAACCGAGCTGGTCGCGCGCCTCCTCGGCGGTGAGCGCGGCGGGCTGGCCGACCTTGTTCGCCGAGGCGACCGCCATCGGCCCGGTCTCGCGCAGCACCTCCAGCGCCACCGGGTGCAGCGGCATCCGCACCGCCACCGTGCCGCTGTTGTCGCCCAGGTCCCAGGCGAGGCTCGGCGAGTGCTCCACCACGATGGTCAGCGCGCCCGGCCAGAACGCCTCGACCAGGTCGCGGGCCGCGCCGGGCAGCGAGAAGACCAGGCCGTCGAGCGTGTGCCGGGAGCCGATGAGCACCGGGGGCGCCTGCCGGGCGCCACCCTTGGTGTCCGCCAGAGCCTTCACCGCGTACGGGGTGAAGGCGTCCGCCCCGACGCCGTAGACCGTGTCGGTCGGCAGGACGACGAGTTCCCCGTTCTTGACGGCCTCGATGGCAGCGGCGATGCCGCGGTCCCGGTCGGCGAGCGACCGACAGTCGTAGAGCATCACGAGGAGTCAGTCTGCCACGCCCGGCCGGGGTCGGGGTGGGTGCCGTCCGCCCGCCGGGACGCGCTCGCCCAGCGGGGCCGCCCGGCCAGGTCCCGGTGCTCCTCGACCCGGTCGTAGCGGCCGTCACCGCGCAGCAGCGCCGGCACCTCCTCCGCGTGCGTGTCGTCGTGCTCGACGCCGATCACGCCGCCCGGGCGCAGCAGCTCGGCGGCCCGGCGCACCACCGGGCGGATCACGTCCAGCCCGTCCGCGCCGCCGAACACCGCCTCGTCCGGATCGTGCCCGGCCACCTCCGGCGGCACGATCACCGACCTCGGCACGTACGGCGGGTTGCAGAGCAGCACGTCGACCCGCCCGGCCAGGCCGGCCAGCAGCTCCGGGTCGGTCACGTCGGCGGCCACCACCTCGACCGGCCGGTCCCCGGCGGCGGCCCGGTCCGCCGCGTTGCGACGCAGCCAGGCCAGCGCGGCCGGGGACCGCTCCACCGCCACCACCCGGGCCGCGGGCACCTCCTGCGCGACGGCGAGGGCGATCGCGCCGGAACCACTGCACAGGTCGACCACGAGCGGCGCGGCGTGCTCCCGGGCCCGCTCGACGCCCCAGCCGGCCAGCAGTTCGGTCTCCGGCCGGGGCACGAAGACACCCGGCCCGACCGCCAACTCCAGGTGCCGGAAACCGGCCGAGCCGAGCAGGTGCTGCAACGGCTCCCGGGTCACCCGCCGCCCGACGAGGGCGTCCAGGCGGTCACGCTGCGCCGGGGTGAAGCCGTCGGCGAGCGCCAGCCGGCCACGCGGCACTTCCAGGACGTACGCGGCGAGCTGCTCGGCCTCGGCGCGGGGCGCCTCGACGCCGGCCGCCGCGAGCGCGCGCGCCACCCGGTTGATCACCAGCGACGGGCGTTCGCGTTCTGTCCCTTCGGACGGGTGTTGCGGGAGTGCTGTCACGCAATAATCATGAGGCGTAGCGGCCCACCTCACGAACGGGTGCGTCCGGGCGCACACCGCAGGGAGGTCGCGAGTGGGCTGGCTCGACCAGGTCGAGGACCAGGTTGACGCTCTCCGCCGCGCTCGGTCCCTCCAGGAAGCCAGCCGGTCCGCGGAGGCGTGCGCCCTGCTCGACCGCGTCATCCGCACCACGGCCGACCCGTACGCCCGCGCCGACGCGCTCGTGCAACGCCTGTCCGCGCTGATCAACCTCGGCCGGACCGCCGAGTTCACCAGGGCTGTCGAGGACGCCTCCGCCGCCGTACGCGACCTGGCCGAGCCCTACCTGCACGGGCACCTCAACGCGCTGGCCGCGCTCGCCGCCCACCACCAGGGCGCGCTCGACAGGTGCGTGACGCACCTGGTCCGGGCCGCCCGCGCGCTCGGCGCCGACGACACCCCCGACCGGGACACCGCCTGGGGCTGGCACGACCTGGCGATGGCGTACTCGTACCTCAGCTTCCACGGCCACGCGCTCGGCGCGATCGAGCGCGCCCGGGAGGTCGGGCTCAGCGTCGGCATCCCCGAGGAGACGTTCGCCGCGCCGGGCATCCGGCTGCGTAACGCGGTCGCGCTCGACCACAACGGCGACAGCGACGGCTGCCTGCGGGTGCTGCGCGACGTGGCCGGCGACCTGGCCCGGTTCCTGCGCGGCGGGCGGGCCGGCAACCTGCGCCCGAGCAGCCTGGCCGCGTACGGCTACGCCGCCGCCCGCCGGGCCGCGCTCGGCGACCGGGTGGAGTCCGCCGGGGACGCCGACCCGAACCGGCTGCTCGGCCACGGCGGGGACAGCGCCCGCGCCCGCGACCTGCGCCAGCTCGGTCAGGTCTGCCTGGCGGTGGCCGACGGCCGTCCGATCGAGGCGGTCACCCGGCTGGACTCGCTCCGGGTCTCCGCCGAGACGCTCGGCGCGGCCGAGGCGCCCCGGCTGCGCAGCGTGGCGCTGGCCCGGGCCGGTGACCACGCGGGCGCGCACCGGGCCGACCGGCACGCGTTCCGGCTGGCGGCACAGCGCAGCGACCGGCTGCGGGACGTCTACATCGACGGCATCGCCGCCCGGATCGACCACGAGGAGATGCGCCGCGAGGCGGCCCGGTACGAGGGCGAGGCACTCACCGACCCGCTCACCGGCCTGCCCAACCGGCGCCGGCTGGAGCGCTACCTGGGCGCCGTGGTGTCCCGGGGCGAACGGGTCGTGATCGGCGTCTGCGACCTCGACGGGTTCAAGGCGGTGAACACCCGTCACGGCCACCACTCCGGCGACCTGGTGCTGCAACGGGTGGCCGGAGTGATCAACCGGGTGATGCGGCGGGGTGACTTCGTGGCCCGCTACGGCGGCGACGAGTTCGTCGTGGTGCTGCCCGACACCGGCATGCCGGAGGCGGTCGAGGTGGCCCGCCGGATCGAGGCGGCCGTGCGCACCGAGGACTGGGAGTCCCTGGTCCCCGGCACGCCGGTCGGGGTGACGATCGGCTTCGCCGAGGTCGACGGCAGCACCACGGTGAGCGTCCGGGAGGCGCTCGGCGCCGCGTTCGAGCTGGCCGACCGGGAGATGCTGCGCGCCAAGGCCCGGTTGCGGGCGAGCTGAGCGGTAAGGAAGGGCCCCCTGTTAACGCCTCCGGTAGAGCAGGGGCCCCCGCTTAACACCCCGTGCGGTCAGCGGCGGGACAGCTCGGTCTCGCCGGCCAGCCGGGCCGCGCGGTCCGCCTCGGCCAGTGCGTCGAGCACCCCGTCCAGCTCGCCGGCCAGGGCCAGGTCCAGGTTGTACGCGGTGTAGCCGATGCGGTGGTCGGTGATCCGGTTCTGCGGGAAGTTGTAGGTGCGGATCCGCTCGGACCGGTCCACGGTGCGGACCTGCGCCTTGCGGGCGTCCGACGCCGCCGCGTCCGCCTGCTCCTGGGCGGCGGCGAGCAGCCGGGCGCGCAGGATGCGCATGGCCTGCTCCCGGTTCTGCAGCTGGGACTTCTCGTTCTGGCAGGAGACCACGATGCCGGTCGGCACGTGGGTGATGCGGACCGCCGAGTCGGTGGTGTTCACCGACTGCCCACCGGGGCCGGACGAGCGGAACACGTCGATGCGCAGCTCGTTCGGGTCGATGGTGACGTCCACGTCCTCCGCCTCGGGCAGCACCAGCACCCCGGCGGCGCTGGTGTGGATGCGGCCCTGCGACTCGGTGACCGGTACGCGCTGCACCCGGTGCACGCCGCCCTCCCACTTGAGCCGGGACCAGACGCCGTTGCCGCCCTCCGGCACGCCCTTGCTCTTGATCGCCAGCGAGACGTCCTTGACGCCGCCGAGGTCGGAGTCCTGCGCGTCGATCACCTCGGTGACCCAGCCGTGCCGCTCGGCGTACCTGGTGTACATCCGCAGCAGGTCCCCGGCGAACAGCGCGGACTCCTCGCCGCCCTCACCGGCCTTGATCTCGACGATCACGTCCTTGGCGTCGTGCGGGTCGCGCGGGATGAGCAGTTCCGCGAGCCGTTCCTCAAGGGCCGGCAGGGAGGCGGCGATGGTGTCCGCCTCGGCGGCGAACGACGCGTCCTCGGCGGCCAGTTCCCGGGCGGCGGTCAGGTCGGCGCGGGCCTGCTCCAGCTCGCCGGCCGCCTTGTGCAGCGGAACCAGTTCGGCGTATCGACGGCCGACCCGCCGGGCGGTGCCCTGGTCGGCGTGGATGGCCGGGTCGGCCAGCCGCCGCTCCAGCTCGGCGTACTCGTCGAGGAGGGCGGCCAGGCGCTCACTGCTCATGCTGCGGGTGCTCCTTGGTGATGAAACCGGCGCAAACGGACGAACGCCCGTGCCCGGCAAAAGCCGGACACGGGCGTCGTCGACGGAGCTACTTGGCCTTCTTGGCCTGAACCTTGGCGTACTTCTGCTGGAACTTCGCGACCCGGCCGGCGGTGTCCAGCACGCGCTGCTTACCGGTGTAGAACGGGTGGCAGGCGCTGCAGGTCTCGACGCTGATGGCGCCGCCCTTGGCGGTGCTGCGGGTCGTGAAGGAGTTGCCGCAGGAGCAGCGGACCTCGGTGGTCGCGTACTCCGGGTGGATGTTGGGCTTCATGTCGCCTCGGTCCTTTCGTCGGTGGTCGCCGGGTCGCCGTCGGTGCTCCCCGCCGTCACGACGGGCTCGGGCGTGAACCGGAACCGGTGGCCGATTGACCAGTCTGCCACGGGCGTCTTCCACCCGGCACAGGAGGTCCGCCACCTCCAACGCCGGCCCACCCCTCAGCATTCCCACCCCCACCCCACCCACTCCCCCGGCCCACCCGCGCCCACCCACCACCCGCCCGCCCCGGGCCCCGCCCCGAGCCCGGCGATCATGAACTTAGCGGCACTTCCCGCCCCTTTTGTCCAGGCCAACTTCATGATCGCCGGAGCGGGAGCCGGGGCCGGGCGAGGGGGGCGCGGACTGGGCGAGGGGTGCGGCCGGGGCTCCTCCCCCAGGATGAGGAGCCCCGGTCCGGGTCAGGCCGCGGGGGCGCGGACAGCTGCGGCGGTGGTCACAGTCGCCTCGGCCTTCACGCCGTTGACAGTCACCGCCAGCAGGATCTGCGCGCCGGGACGCAGCGCGGTCAGCCGGCCGGTGGCCGGGTCGAACCAGGCGGCGTGCCACGGACGAATGCCGACGACGCCCCCGATGTGCAGGCTCGGCGAGCCGGACCAGTCGGCGCTGACCGGCGCGGCCACCGGCACCTGCCGCCCGCTCGGCTGGGTGAGCGTGGCCGTGACGTCCACCGGCGAGCCCTGGCGCACCTGCGCGGGCGCGGTCAGCGCGAGCCGGTCGACGTGCGCGTGCGTCTCCGCACTCACCCACGTCGGCCCCTCGGCCAGCGGGTCACGGCGGGCCCGCTCGGCCTCGCCCGGCGTCACCGGGTCCACCCCGAACTCGGTCCAGCCGGTGAACCCGCCGAGCGCGGCCGGGGTGGACGGGTCCTTGCCCGAGTTGCCGTTGATCACGTACGGCACGCCGTCCACCCGGTCGGCGTGGAACGTGCCGACGTGGCCGTTGACCATCAGCGCCCCCTTGCCGGTGCGGTGCTGGAAGTCGGCCAGCCACTGCTCCACGAGCGCCGCCTCCTTGCGGTCGCCGAGCTGGCTGGCCTTGGCCGGGCTGGGGTCGCGCGGCGGGTGGTGGAAGAACACCGCCACCGAACCCACCGAGCGGTCGGCGGCGGCCTGGTCGAGCGTACGGCGCAGCAGTTCCACCTGGTCGAACCCGCCGCCGCGCAGCGACCCGGTGGCGGTGCTCAGCGTGAGGAACCGGGTGCCCCGGTGGTCGAAGACGCGCGAGGTGTCCCCGAAGACGCTGCGGAAGTTGTCGATCGGCGCGCCCATGATCTCGTGGTTGCCCGGCACGTAGTGGTACGGCACCTCGCCGCCCAGTTCCTCGTCCAGGATGCGCTTGGCCAGCGTGAAGTCCGCCGGGTAGGCGGTGTCCACGAAGTCGCCGTTGATGATCAGGAAGTCCGGCCGGGCGGCGCGGACCTCGCGCAGCGTACGGCGGGCCTGGGCGACCAGGTCGCTGTCCGGGTTCGCGGCGACGAACTGCGCGTCGGAGAGCACCGCGAAGCGCCAGGGCGCCCCGTCCACAGTGCCGTCGCGCAGCACCACCCGATCGGTGCGGTTCGGCTCCGGCGGCGCCTGCACGTCCGGCGGCACCCGGGCCACCAGGTCGTCGATCACCACCTCGCTGCGGTACTGCTTGGCCGGGTCGGTCTCGGCCACGTAGAACCGGCGCACCCGCACCGGGTACTGCACGCCCGGCGGTACGGCGAACTCGACGTACTTCCAGCCGGTCCAGTCCAGGTACGGGCCGCGCAGCACGAACTGGGTGTCCTGCGCGTCGTGCAGGTGCAGGCTCGGCCACTCGCCGGTGCCGTTCGCCTTGATCCACATCCCGAACGCCTGCGGCTGGCCGGGTACGTCGATCCAGGCGGGCGGGTCGGCGTACGCGGCCCGGGTGCCGGTGGACTGGCTGAAGTCGTACGACATCCGCAGCCCGCCATCGGTGTGGCCCTCGGCCGGGGCGACCGACCCGGAGGCGCGGGCCTGGCTGAACTTCCACGACGCGGCGTCGTCGAAACCGGCCACCGGCACGTCGGTCAGCCCGACGGTCACCGGCAGGACCGTGCTGCGGTTGCCGACCCGGGCGGTGACCAGCGCCGAGCCGCTCGCGGCAAGCGCCTTGACGGACAGGTTGCCGTCGGCGGTGGGGGTGACGGAGAGCAGGTCGCTGTCGTACTCCAGCTTCAGGTCGGCCGGCTCGATCGGCGCGGTGTTGCCCTCGGCGTCGAAGCCGACCACGCCGAACAGGCCGGTGTCGCCGGCCCGGTCCAGGCCGACCCGGTCGACGGTGCCGTCGATGCGCGCAAGCGGGCCGAGCACCGTCAGCTCGATGGCGCCCCGGGCGCGTCCCCGGGTGGCCGTGACGGTGCTGCGCCCGGGAACCGCGGCCCGGAACACGCCGTCGCCGTCCACCCGGCCGTGGGTGGCGTGCCAGCGCGGCTCGCCGGCGGCCGGGCCGTACGTCTCGTCGTATCCGGCGGCGGTGAGCCGGCGGGTGAGGCCGGGGAAGACCCGGTCCGGCCGGCCGCCGCGCACCGGCGCGACACCGGGTGCGGCGGTCGGGTCGCTGGCGGTCTCCAGCCAGTAGCCGGTGAGCCGGCCGCTGCCCTTCGGCGCGTAGACGGCGAGCCCGTTCGGCACCGGCCGCTCGCTGCCGTCGGACGGGCTGTTCTCCACCTGGACCGTGGCCGCGCCCGGCTCCCGGGCGAGCAGCGTGGACGAGCCGCCGCCGTCGAGGTTGAGCGCGTTCGCGGCGCCCAGCTCGGCCATCATGCGGCCCATCTCGGTCTGGGTGACGCCCCGGCTGTCCACCTGGCGCCCGTCCACCGTCAGCATGATCATCTTGCGCCCGTCGGCGGAGAAGCCGACTGCGGTGCGCGGGGCCAGCGACTCGTCGGCGATGTTCTGCACCACGCCGTCACGGACCAGCACGTTGCCGCCGCCGACGGCGGCGCGCAGGTCACCGCCGTCGGCGGCGCGCGGTCGCCAGGTCAGGTCCACCGCGTCGCCGGGACGTAGCGCGGCGAGCGCGTCGGCGCCGGCCTCGCGGCCGAGCAACACCGTGCTGCCGGCCGGGATCGGCCCCTCGCCCGCCGTGGTGGCCACGTTCGCCACCCGGCCGCCGGTCACCGTCACCTCGACCGTGCGGGCCGCGCCCTCCACGGCCCGCCTGCGGGTGTACGACCCCCAGAGCGGCGTGAACACGCCCACGCCGTCGCGCTGCACCATGTTGTTGAACTGGGTCAGCGGCACCGGCCCGGCGGGCAGCGTGGCGCTGCCCTCGAAGCCGACCTGGACGACCCGGCCGATGCCCTGAGCGCTGATCCCGACCGCGTTCGGGTGCCCGGCGACCGGCGACTGCACCAGCTCGCCGGAGCGGACGCCGACGCCCTGGGCGGCACCGGAGTTGTTGATGTCGAAGAAGTCGCCGTTCACCGCCGCGACGGCACGGGAACGGTCCACCGCGGCGCGCAGCGGCTCGTCCTTGGTGACCTCGCCGGAGTTGACGTAGTCGACGGTGAGCCCGCCGGCCAGGTCGGCGGTGAGGGCGTCGGCGCGCAGCCAGCCGGCCGCGTCGTACCTGTCGAAGGAGGTCAGGTCGAGGCCGGGCGCGACCGGCCGGGTGGTCTTGGCGGTCTCCAGGCCGCCGGCCGGTTCCACACCGGCGAGCGCGACGGCGGAGTCAGGGCGGGACGAGGCGCGCGGCGCGTCCTCGGCGGCGGTGGCGGCCGGCGGTGCGGCAGCCGGCGGCCCGGCGGCCGTGGCGGCGGACGGCGCCGGCGTGGTGATCGTCAGCAACGGCGTCAGCAGCAGGACGCCGGCGAGGCGGGCGGGTCGACTGCGGGTTCGCATGGACGACAGTCAACCCGACGGTGAACAGAAGTTTCAATACCTAACGGCTTAACCGTAGAAAAACTTCACGGGCGGGCCGCCCGGTACGCGACGAGGGGCACGGCCGCGTTCGGCCGTGCCCCTCGTGCGTCGGATCGTCAGCTCACTCGCCCGGAGTGGACTTCGCGATCTGCATCAGGAACTCGATGTTGGTGCGGGACTGCTTGAGCCGGTCCAGCAGGAGGTCGAGCGCCGCCTGCGAGTCCAGCGAGTGCAGCACCTTGCGGAGCTTGTGGATGATCGCCAGCTCCTCCGGCGCGAGCAGGACCTCCTCCTTGCGCGTGCCGGAGGGGTTGATGTCGATCGCCGGGAAGACCCGCTTGTCGGCGATCTTCCGGTCCAGCTTCAGCTCGGCGTTACCCGTGCCCTTGAACTCCTCGAAGATGACCGTGTCCGCCATGGACCCGGTCTCCACCAGCGCGGTGGCGAGAATGGTCAGCGAACCGCCGTTCTCGATGTTGCGCGCCGCGCCGAGGAAGCGCTTCGGCGGGTAGAGCGCGGTGGAGTCGATACCACCCGACATGATCCGGCCGCTGGCCGGCGCCGCCAGGTTGTACGACCGCCCGAGCCGGGTCACCGAGTCGAGCAGCACGACCACGTCGTGTCCCAGCTCGACCAGGCGCTTCGCCCGCTCGATCGCCAGCTCCGCGACGGTGGTGTGGTCCTGCGGCGGACGGTCGAACGTGGCCGCGATGACCTCGCCCTTCACCGACCGCTGCATGTCGGTGACCTCTTCCGGCCGCTCGTCGACGAGCACCACCATCAGGTGGCACTCCGGGTTGTTGCGGGTGATCGCGTTCGCGATCGCCTGCAGCACCATCGTCTTACCGGCCTTCGGCGGCGACACGATGAGCGCCCGCTGGCCCTTGCCGATCGGCATGACCAGGTCGATCACCCGGGTGGTGAGGATGTGCGGCTCGGTCTCCAGCCGCAGGCGCTCCTGCGGGTAGAGCGGCGTGAGCTTGTAGAACTCCGGCCGGCGCTTCGCCTCGTCCGGCTCCATCCCGTTGATGGTGTCCAGCCGGACCAGCGGGTTGTACTTGTCGCGCCGCTGCTCGCCGTCCCGCGCGGCCCGCACGGCGCCGGTGATCGCGTCACCGCGGCGCAGGCCGTACTTCTTGATCTGGGACATCGAGACGTACACGTCGTTCGGGCCGGCGAGGTAGCCGGTGGTCCGGACGAAGGCGTAGTTGTCGAGCACGTCGATGATGCCGGCCACCGGGACGAGCACGTCGTCCTCGCCGACCTGCGGCTCGCGGCCGCCACTGCCACCGCCGTCGCCCTCGCCCCGCTCGCCACGGCCGCGACGACGGTCCCGGAACCGGCTGCGCCGGCCCCGCCGGCCGCCGCCCTCGTCGTCGTCGCCGTCGTTGTCCCGCTCGGCGCGCTGACCCCGGTCGTTGCGGTCGCCACGGTCGTTACGGTCACCGCCGCGCTCGTTACGGTCACCGCCGCGCTCGGCCCGCTCGGCCCGCTCGCCACGGTCGCCCCGCTCGTTGCGGTCGCCACGCTCGGCCCGCTCGCCACGGTCACCACGGTCGTTGCGCTCACCGCGCTCGGCCCGGTCACCGCCGCGCTCGGCACGGTCGGCCCGCTCGCCGCCGCGCTCGGCACGCTCACGGCCCCGGCCCTCGTTACGCTCACCGCGCTCGGCCCGGTCACCGCCACGCTCGGCCCGCTCGCCGGTCTCGGCGGGCGCCTCGTCGGCGCGCGCCGTCTCGGCCGGCCGCGCCTCGGCCACCGGCGCCTCGGCCGGTCGTGCCTCGGTGGTCGCGGCGGCAGCCCGGCTGCGGCGACCACGGGTACGACCCTCGGTCACCTCGGCGGCCGGCGCCTGCTCGGCGGGGCGTGCCTCGGCCCGCTCCTCACGGACCTCCGCGTGCACCTCCTCACGGGCGGGAGCGGCAGCCGCCGCCACCTCGGCTCGCGGTCGAGGGGTTCCGGCCGCGGCGCCGCCCTGCTGCCGCTCGGTGATCGCACTGATCAGCTCGCCCTTGCGCATGCGAGCGGTACCAGAGATGCCGAGCGACGCGGCCAGGCTCTGCAGCTCCGGCAGCAGCATCGCCGACAGACCGGTGCCGCTACGCCGGCGGCGCGTGGGGGCGGCGGTGGTGGCATCGCCAGCGACGTTGGAAACATCCGACGTCACGTCGGTGGTGTCGCTCAATGGATTCCTTCCCTCGATAGGCCGGGCTGCCCGGAGTCGTGGAACCAGGTGGCCGGGCGGCCTCGGTGCACCCGCCTCGCATGACGCGTCGCGGGAGTCTGTGACACAGCAGCCGGTGGTTTCCCGACTCACCACCGTCGGTGAGCAGGTCTCGCCGTCTGCGGCGACCTTGGAAACTGCGGCGCGGCGTGGGCCTTGAGCAGGGGTGACGGGCTACCGCCGAGAGCTTCGGGGGTGCGCCGAACCGCAGGAAGATCGCATGCTTCGCGGCTGTGCTAGGTCTAGAGCGTAATCGCCTCGTCCGACCTGCGGCAACAGGGCCCCGCTCGGCGTGTCAAAGTCTACCCCGGATGACCCGGGCACCGCTGACATCTATCGGCAACTCCCAGCGCCGCCAGTCTGTTCCCGCCTGGAAGTCCGCTGAGACCCGGGAGAGCGCCAGCACGGTCGGACCCGCCCCGCTGACCACAGCCGCCACACCCGCCGCACGCAGCGCGGCGACGAGCGCCGCCGTGGCGGGCATGCCCGGGGCCCGCTGGTCCTGGTGCAGCCGGTCGACGGTGGCGGGAAGCAGCAGCGCGGGGTCGGCGGTGAGCGCGTGCACCAGCAGGGCCGCCCGGCCGGCGTTCGACGCCGCGTCGGCGTGCGGCACGGTGGCCGGGAGCGCCGCGCGGGCCACCGAGGTCAGGCCCCGCTCGGCGGGCACGAACACCGTCGGGCGCACGGCCGCCGCCACCGGCAGCGATACCGCCCGCGCCCCGCCCGGTTCCGTCCAGGCGATCGTGAAGCCGCCGAGCAGGCAGGGCGCGACGTTGTCCGGATGCCCCTCCAGCTCGGCCGCCAGCCGCAGCGCGGCGTCGTCGTCCATCCGCCGCTCGCCGCCTGCAACCAGCGCGCGGGCCGCCAGCACCCCGGCCACGATCGCCGCCGACGACGAGCCGAGCCCGCGGGCCTGCGGGATGCGGTTGACGCACTCCAGCGCCAGGCCGGCCGGCTGCGCGCCGAGCGCGTCGAAGGTGGCCCGCATGGCGGTGACGATCAGGTGCCGCTCGTCCGACGGCAGCTCGCCGGCGCCCTCGCCGGTGACCGACACCCGTACGCCGCCGTCCGTCACCTCGGCCGTGACGTCGTCGTGGCGGCCGAGGGCCAGCCCGAGCGCGTCGAAGCCGGGGCCCAGGTTGGCGCTGGTCGCGGGCACCCGGACCCGTACCGGGCCGGGGATGAATGTGGTCGGCACCGGCTCATGCTAGGACGTACGGCGGACAAGCCGTCCGTACCGCCCGGAGCGTGAGACCGACGTGTCATCCCGCCCGGTCCGGCACCGGCACGTCGACCGGGTCGGTGAGCGAGAGCCGCCGGGTGGCGAACCGCCAGCCGATCGCGTACAGGACTGTGACCAGGCCACAGCCGGCGAGCACGGTGCGCTCGTCCACCCGGTCCACGACGAGCGCCACCACCAGCTGGCTCACCGCGATGGCGAGCGTCGCCAGCATCATGTCGGTGGCGAAGACCCGGCCGCGCAGCCGGTCCGGCACCTCGCCCTGCAACGCGTAGTTGGACAGCACCCAGTTGCTGCCGCCGCCCAGGTGGGCCAGGAAGACCAGGACCAGCACCAGCGGGAACCAGGTCACCACTGAGGCGCCCAGGTAGGCCAGGCCGTACATCGACATGGACAGTGCCAGGCCGGTGAGCAGCCAGGCCCGGTTGCTCAGCACCCGGCGCATCATGATCGGGCCGACCAGGGCCCCGGCGCCACGGGCGGCGAAGAGCAGCCCGGCGCCGACCGCGCCGACCCCGTACACCCCGGCGAGCAGCGGGAAGACGGTGAGCACGCCGTTGCCCAGGCCGACCGCCGACTTGACGGTCACCAGCGCCAGCACGCGCGGACGGTGGGCGATGTAGCGCAGCGCCTCCCGGATCGCCGCCCAGGTGCGCGGCACCGCCGCCGCCGGGTCGCGCGGCGCCTGCAACGGCCGGCGGATCAGCGCGGCCAGGCCCGCGGCGGCGACCAGGCCGACCGCCGCCACCCAGAAGCTGGCGTACGGCCCGGCGGCGGCGCTCAGGATGCCGCCGAGCGAGGCGCCGACCACCGTCATCGTGCCCCACGCGGAACCGGCGACCGCGTTGCCCGCCGCCAGGTCCTCCGGGTCGACCACGTTCGGCAGCGCCGCCTGGGCCGCGGGCGAGTAGAACGCCTTCGCCACCGCCACCAGCGCGATCGCCGCCAGCGCCAGCCAGGCCGTGCCGGCGCCGCGCACGCCGAGCAGCAGCAGCACACCGGCGAGCGCGCCCACGTTCGCCACCATCATCACCGTGCGGCGGTCGAACCGGTCGGCGACGGTCCCGGCGTACGGGAGCAGCAACGCCGTGGTGCCGGTGTCCACCGCCAGCACCAGCGCGCCCCAGACGCCGCTGCCGGTCAGGTCGGGCAGCAGCACCAGCAGCGGCACCATGACGAACCAGTCCGCGCCGAAGACCACCAGCTGGGCGAGGAACAGGTGGCGGAAGTCGCGATTGCGGACGACTACCGAGAGGGTGGGTGACACGCGGGGCACCCTACCGGGCCGCCCCCGGCGCGGCAGTGCGGCGCAGCAGATCGGAGACCGTGACGAAGGTGTATCCCCGGGCGCGAAGCCCGTCGATGATGTCGGGCAGGCCGCGCAGCGCCACCAGCCGCGAGTCGGCGCCCACGTCGTGGGCGAGCAGGATCGTGCCGGGGCGCATGTCGGCGACGATCCGCCGGGCGTGCCCGGCCGGGTCGTGCGGGAAGTCGCCCTCGACCATCTGGAGCGTCCAGAGCACCACGCGGTAGCCCAGCCGGGCCGACGCGTAGAGCACCGAACCGCCCAGGTGCCCCCAGGGCGGGCGGAGCAGCCGGGGCGCCGAACCGGTGGCCGCGGTGATCGCGTCGTGGCTGCGGCGCAGGTCGTCGTAGACGGTAGCGGCGTCCATCCGGGCCAGATCGCGGTGCGCCCAACTGTGGTTGCCGACCTCGTGCGCGTCCATCCGGCCCCGCAGCAGCGCGGCGTGCTCGCGGGCCCGCTCACCGACCAGGAAGAAGGTGGCCGGCACCCGGTGCTCGGCGAGCGTGTCGAGCACCATCGGGGTCCACTGTGGGCGCGGGCCGTCGTCGAAGGTGAGCGCCACCAGGGGCTCCTCGGTGCGCACCCCCCAGACCACCTGAACACCGCCGGTGCCGACCTCCTGGTGGCGGTTGCCGAGCGTGGCGCTGGCCGGCCCGCCCGCGATCGGGAGCCGGCGGTCGGCAACCCAGGTGCTCTCGGCGGTCGCGGCGGAGCCGATCGCCGCACCGCCGAGCAACAGCGCGGAGCGGCGCAGCAGGCTACGCCGATCCCAACGGCCCGTGGCCCCCGCCATCACGCCTCCGAACCGAAAGTGTGCAAAATCTCACTGAGCGTACCGCCCGGTGTTGCTCTGGTGTGTCCCGCGCATTGAGGCGCCGGGAGGGGCCCACGGGCCCCTCCCGGCCCGTTACTCGGTGGGCGGAAGCGGCGAGCGGCGGCTCTTGGGCAGGCGCAGCACCTCGAACTGGTCGGTGCCGTCGACAAGCGCGCCCGACGGGCGGGCCGGCGGCGGCGCGACCTCGGCCCGTTCCCCGGACCGTTCCGCGGCCCCGCCGGCCGGCACCGGCACCGGGTCCGGCTGCGGCTGCGGCTCGACCGGCTCGGCAACGCCCCGCCGGCGGTTCCGGAACGAGCCCTTCGTGTGCTCGACCATGGTGTAGAGCGTCGGCACCAGCACCAGCGTCAGCAGCGTCGAGCTGAGCAGGCCGCCGATCACCACGATCGCGAGCGGCTTGGAGATGAAGCCGCCCTCACCGGTCAGGCCGAGCGCCATCGGCAGCAACGCGAAGATGGTGGCCACCGCGGTCATCAGGATCGGCCGCAACCGGCGCCGGCCGCCCTCGACCACCGCCTCGGTCACGCCCATGCCCTGTGCCCGGTACTGGTTGATCAGGTCCAGCAGCACGATCGCGTTCGTCACCACGATGCCGACGAGCATGAGCACACCGATCAGCGCCGGCACGCCCAGCGGTGTGCGGGTGACCAGCAGCAGCCCGATCGCGCCGGTAGCGGCGAACGGCACCGAGATCAGCAGGATCAGCGCCTGGGTCAGGCTGCGGAACGTGGCCACCATGATCAGGAAGACGATCGCGATGGCGGCCAGCACCGCGAGACCGAGGTCCGCGAACGCGTCGGCCTGGTCGGCGCTGACACCGCCGATCACGTACGTGGCACCCGGCACGTCCAGCGCGTCCAGCCGCTTCTGCAGCTCCTGCGTGGTGGCGCCGAGGTTCGAGCCGGTCGCCGTGCCGGTGACCGAGACGCTGCGCTCCCCGTCGATCCGGGTCACCTGCTGCGGGCCCTCGACCTGGTTGACGTCGGCGATCGCGTCCAGCGGCACCGCGCCGACCCGCAGCGCCCGCAGTTCCTCGACGGTGAGCGGCGGCCGGGCGCCGCTGCTCAGCACCACGGTCTGCGTCGAGCCGTCCAGCGTCACCTGCCCGAGCGGCGCCCCCCGGTACGTCTGCGCGACGAGCTGCCCCACGGCCGCCTCGGTGAGACCCGCGCGGGCCGCGGCGACCCGGTCCACAGTCACCTCGACGCGCGGCACCTGGGTGGCCAGGCTGGTGGTCACGTCCTCCACGCCCGGCGTGCCGGCCAGCGCGCCCCGCGCCGCCTCGGCCGCCCGGGCCAGCGTCTCCTGGTCGGCGGCCTGCACCACCACCTCGACCTGGTTGGCGGAGGCGTTCTGCCCGCCGCCGAACGTCAACTCGCCCACCTCCGGGCCGAGCGCGTCGAACTCCTTGCGCAGGGCCTGCCGTACCGTCGCGGCGTCGGTGTCGTCGGACAGCGACAGCGACCAGGTGGCCCGGTCGCTGCCGCCGCCGGCGAACGGGTTGTCCCCACCACCGGCGCTGACCTGGTAGGTCTCCACCCCCGAGGTACGCCGCAGCACCTCCTCGACCCGCGCGGCGGCCCGGTCGGTGCCGGCGAGCGAGGTGCCGGCCGGCATCTCCTGCCGGATGGCGAGCGTGTCCTGGCCGGAGTCGTCCAGGAAGTTCGTCTCCAGCTTCTGCGCCAGGCCGAACGTGCCCAGCAGCACGAGCAGGCCGAGACCGACGGTGGCCCAGCGGGTCTTCCGCGAGCGGGTCGCGAAGTCGATCACCGGCAAATACGCCCGCTGCAACGGGTTGCGCAGCTCCTTCTCCTCGGCGGCCCGCCGGGCGGCGGCGTCGTCGGCACCGCCGCGCGGGCGCAGGAACCAGTACGCCAGCACCGGGATGACGGTCAGCGACACCAGCAGCGAGGCGAGCAGCGCCACCGTCACGGTGATCGCGAACGGGGCGAACAACTGCCCGACGAAGCCGCCCACCAGGGCGATCGGCGCGAACACGGCGACGGTGGTGAGCGTGGACGCGGTCACCGCGCCGGCCACCTCGCGGACCGCGGTCAGGATGGCGTCCCGCTTCGGTTCGCCGTACTCCAGATGGCGTTTGATGTTCTCCAGCACCACGATGGAGTCGTCCACCACCCGCCCGACCGCGATGGTCAGCGCGCCGAGGGTGAGCAGGTTCAGCGAGTAGTCGCCGGACCAGAGCACGATCAGCGCGACCAGCACGGACAGCGGGATGGACACCGCGGTGACCACCGTGGAGCGCACCGACAGCAGGAACACCAGGATCACCACGACGGCCATGACCAGGCCCAGCAGGCCCTCGGTGGTCAGGCTCTCGATGGACCGCTCGACGAACGGGGCCTGGTCGAAGACCACTGTCAGCTCCGCGCCCGCGGCGTCACCCAGCTCGTCCAGCCGGTCCCGCACGTCGTGCGAGATCTCCACCGCGTTGCCGTCCGGAGCGGCGGTCACCGCGATACCCAGGCTGGGCTTGCCGTTGGTACGGGTCAGCGAGGTGGCCGGGGCGAGCTGCTGCTCCACCGCCGCCACGTCGCCGAGGCGTACCGGGGCGGCGGGAGCGGTGGTCAGCACGATGCCGCGCAGGTCGTCGAGCGTACGGATGGGGGTGCCGACCTGGACCGGCAGCGACCGGTCGCCGTCGGCGAGCGCGCCCGCCGGCACCGCCACGCCGTTGCTCTTGAGCGCCGAGGCGATGGCGGTCGGCGCCACCTTGGCGGCGGCCAGCTTCGCCGGGTCCGGCGTGATCGTCACGACCTGGTCCCGGGCGCCGGTGACGTCCACCGAGCGGACCCCGTCCAGCGCCTCCAGCTCCGGCACGACCGCGTTGCGCAGCTTCTCCGCCAGCGCCCGCTCGTCGCCGTCGCCGGTCGCGGCGACCACCAGGGCGGGCAGGTCGTCGGTGCTACCGGCGATCACCTGCGGGTCGACGCCCTCGGGGAGCTGGGAGTCAATCCGGTTGAGCGCGGTCTCCATCTTGTTCACGACGTCGTCCAGGTCGGTGCCGAACTCGTACTGCACCTGGACCGTGACCGCGCCCTCGCGCGAGGTGGAGGTGACCTTGTCCAGGCCGGGGATGCCCTGGAGGCTGTTCTCGATCGGCTCGGCGACCTGGGATTCCACGATCTCCGGCGCGGCGCCCGGGTACGTCGCCACGATGAACGCGGCGGGAAACTCCAGCGACGGCAGGAGCTGCTGCTTCAGCGACGGCACGGCGAACAGGCCGAAGGCCGTGGTCACCAACGCGACGAGGGCGATCAGGCCCCGGTTGGCGAGGCTGAATCTGGCGAGCAGCGACATCGGCGTTACTCACTCCTGAGAGGTGTCCGGCGGGGGGTGTCTGAGTCTGCCGCACGCCCCGGCACTCCCGGCATCCGCCCCGGCCGATGACACTCCCGCCGGCGCCGCCCGCCGACGCCTCGCCCTCAGACCAGGTCGAGGGAACGCGCGGCGGCCAGCGCGTCGTTGGCGATGGTCACCGGCGCCGGCGCGGTGGAGATCGCCCACTCCGGGTCCTTCAGGCCGTGCCCGGTGACCGTGCAGACCACCCGCGACCCGGCCGGCACCCGTCCGGCAGCGGCCTGCTGGAGCAGACCGGCGACGCTGGCCGCGCTGCCCAGCTCGACGAAGACGCCCACCTCGCGGGCCAGCAGCCGGTACGCCGACAGGATCTCCCGGTCGGTGACCGCCGAGATCAGGCCGTCCGAGGCGTCCCGCGCGTCGAGGGCCTTCGTCCAGCTCGCCGGGTTGCCGATCCGGATGGCGGTGGCGATGGTCGACGGCTCCGGCACCACCTGCCCGGTGACGATCGGCGCGGCGCCGGCCGCCTGGAAGCCGTACATCCGGGGGGCCTTCGTGGCGTTGCCGTCGCGCAGGTCCTCGGAGTAGCCCATCCAGTACGCGGTGATGTTGCCGGCGTTGCCGACCGGCAGGCAGTGGATGTCGGGCGCGTCGCCGAGCGCCTCGACGATCTCGAAGGCGGCGGTCTTCTGGCCGTGCAGCCGGTCGATGTTGACGGAGTTGACCAGCGCGACCGGGTAGTCCTGGGCGAGCTTGCCGGCGAGCCCGAGACAGTCGTCGAAGTTGCCCTGCACCTGGAGCAGCTTCGCGCCGTGCACGAGCGCCTGGGCCAGCTTGCCCAGCGCGATCTTGCCCTGCGGCACCAGCACCGCGCAGGTGATCCCGGCCCGGGCCGCGTACGCGGCGGCGGAGGCGCTGGTGTTGCCGGTGGAGGCGCAGATGATCGCCTTGTCACCGGCCTCGACGGCCTTGGAGACCGCGACAGTCATGCCCCGGTCCTTGAACGAGCCGGTCGGGTTGGCGCCCTCGACCTTGAGCCACACGTCCGCGCCGACCCGGGCGGAGAGCACCGGCGCCGGCAGCAGCGGCGTGTCGCCCTCGTGCAGGGTGACGACGGGAGTCGCCTCGGTGACCGGCAGCCGATCCCGGTACGCCTCGATCAGTCCCCGCCACATGTCGTGCTCCTCGCCTCTGTCGCCCCGCTCCGGGGCCTGCCACCAGCGTGACCCAGCCGGCTCGGCCGGTCACCGGCACACCCTGACCTAACCATCAGGCGGGACGCGTGGGTTACGCGCCGCCCTCCACCCGCAACACACTCGTCACCGACCTGACGATGTCGAGTCCGCGCAGCTCACGCACGGTGGCCGCGAGCGCGGCGTCGGGCGCGACATGGGTGACGATAACCAGCTCCGCGTCGCCGCCGGCCGGCCCCTGACGAACGGTGGCGATGGACACCTCGTGCCGGGCGAAGACGCCGGCCACCCCGGCCAGCACGCCCGGACGGTCGGCCACGTCGAGGCTGATGTGGTAGCGGGTGAGCGCCTCCCCCATCGGCCGCACCGGCAGGTCCGCGTACGCCGACTCGCTCGCCGCGCGCACCCCGGCGAGGCGGTTGCGGGCCACCGCCACCACGTCGCCGAGCACCGCGCTGGCGGTGGGCGCGCCACCGGCGCCCCGGCCGTAGAACATGAGCTGCCCGGCGGCGTCGGCCTCGACGAAGACCGCGTTGAACGCGTCGCCGACGCTGGCGAGCGGATGGGTCAGCGGGATCATCGCCGGGTGCACCCGGACGTTCACGGTCTCCCGGCCCCCGGGGTCGACGCCCCGGGCCGCGATGCAGAGCAGCTTGATCGTGCAGCCCATGGCCTTGGCGCTGGCCACGTCGGCGGCGGTCACCTCGGTGATGCCCTCGCGGTGCACGTCGGCGGCGGTCACCCGGGTGTGGAACGCCAGCGAGGCGAGGATGGCCGCCTTGGCGGCGGCGTCGAAGCCCTCCACGTCGGCCGTCGGGTCGGCCTCGGCGTACCCCAGCTCGGTGGCCTCCTCCAGCGCCTCGGCGAACCCGGCGCCGGTGGCGTCCATGGCGGAGAGGATGAAGTTCGTGGTGCCGTTCACGATGCCGGTGACCCGGGTGATCCGGTCGCCGTGCAGCGACTCGCGCAGCGGGCGCAGCAGCGGGATGGCCCCGGCGACGCTCGCCTCGTAGTAGAGGTCGGCACCACCCTCGGCGGCGGCGTCGTGCAGTGACGCGCCGTCCTCGGCGAGCAGCGCCTTGTTGGCGGTGACCACGCTCTTGCCCGCGCGCAGCGCCTCGACCAGCCAGCCCCGGGCCGGCTCGATGCCGCCGACCACCTCGACCACGACGTCCACGTCGTCGCGCTTGATCAGCCCGAGCGCGTCGGTGGTGAACAGCGCCGAGTCGACCGGCAGGTCGCCGCGGTCACGGCCGATCCGGCGTACGGCGATCCCGACGATCTCCAGCGGGGCGCCGATCCGGGCGGCGAGGTCTTCCGACTGCTCGTGCAGCAGCCGGACCACGTCGCTGCCGACAGTGCCGCAGCCGAGCAGCGCCAAGCGAACCGGTGAGGTCATCCCACATCCAATGCCAGCAGGTCGTCTTCGGTCTCCCGGCGGACGATCAGCCGCGCCCGACCTTCGCGGACGGCGACGACCGGCGGCCGCGGGACATGGTTGTAGTTGCTCGCCATGCTCCGGCAGTAGGCCCCGGTGCCGGGCACCGCGACAAGATCTCCGGGCTGCACGTCAGCGGGCAGGAATTCATCCTTCACCACGATGTCCCCGGACTCACAATGCTTTCCCACCACGCGGGCGAGTATCGGCTGCGCGGCCGACGTGCGGTTCGCCACGGTGGCCGAGTACGAGGCGTCGTACAGGGCGGTACGGATGTTGTCGCTCATCCCCCCGTCCACGCTGACATAAGCACGACCAGCCACCGCGTCACCGCCAGTGCCCAGCGGCACGGACTTGACGGTCCCGACCTCATAGAGCGTGAACACGGCCGGACCGACGATCGCGCGGCCCGGCTCGATGGACAGGTGCGGCACGGCCAGGTTCTCCGCCGCGCACTCCCCGTCGACGATCTTGCGGAGCCGCTTCGCCAGCTCGTACGGCGAGGCCGGGTCGTCCTGGGTGGTGTACGCGATGCCGAAGCCGCCGCCCAGGTCCAGCTCGGGCAGCTCCACGCCGCGCGCGTCGCGGATCTGCGCCTGGAGGGCGAGCACCCGGCGGGCGGACACCTCGAAGCCGCTGGCGTCGAAGATCTGCGAGCCGATGTGCGAGTGCAGCCCGCGCAGCTCCAGCACGTCCTCGTCGAGGATCTTGAAGGCGGCCGCCGCGGCGGCGCCGCCCGCCAGCGAGAACCCGAACTTCTGGTCCTCGTGCGCGGTGGCGATGAACTCGTGGGTGTGCGCCTCCACGCCGACGGTGACCCGGATCAGCACCATCGGGCGTACCCCGCGCTCGCGGGCCAGCTCGGAGAGCCGGTCGATCTCGGTGAACGAGTCGACGATGATCCGGCCCACGCCGGCGTCCACCGCCCGGGTCAGCTCCGCCACCGACTTGTTGTTGCCGTGGAAGCCGATCCGCGCAGGCTCCATCCCGGCCGACAGCGCGGTGGCCAGCTCACCGCCGGTGCAGACGTCGAGGAACAGGCCCTCCTCGGCGATCATCCGGACCACGGCGCGGCACAGGAACGCCTTGCCGGCGTAGTAGACGTCCGCGTCCGGGAAGGCCGCCCGGAACTCCCGGCAGCGCTCGCGCAGGTCGTCCTCGTCGAGCACGTACGCCGGGGTGCCGTACTCGGCGGCCAGGTCGCCGGCGTCCACGCCCGCGACGGTCAGCACGCCGCCGGGGCCCCGCGCCACGTTGCGCGGCCACAGGTGCGGCACCAGGGCGTTGACGTCGACCGGGGTACGCAGCCAGGCTGGCCCCCGGGTGCCGATCTCGCCGTGCAGCGCGCCCGCCTCGTGAGCCCTCATGCCGTCACATCCGCTCCGGCGCGGACACCCCGAGCAGGTGCAGGCCGTTGGCGACGACCACCCGGGTGGCGTCGTTGAGCCAGAGCCGGGCCCGGTGGGTGTCGGTGATCTCCTCGTCGCCCTGCGGGGCGATCCGGCAGTTGTCGTAGAACCGGTGGTACGCCTGCGCGACGCTCTCCTCCAGGTAGCGCGCCACCCGGTGCGGTTCGCGCAGCTCGGCGGCGGTGGCCACCACGGCCGGGAACTCGGCGAGAGCCTTGAGCAGCTCGTTCTCCTTGTCGTGGCCGAGCAGCTCCGGCTGGAACGCGGCGGCGTCGCCACGGGTCAGCCCGATCTCGGCCGCGTTGCGGGCCGCCCCGGCGGTGCGCGCCGCGACGTACTGCACGTAGTAGACCGGGTTGTCGTTCTTGGCCCGGGTCCACAGCTCCACGTCGATATCGATCGGCGAGTCGGCCGAGTAGCGGGCCAGCGCGTACCGGGCGGCGTCCACGCCGATCGCGTCGACCAGGTCCTCCAGCGTGACCACGGTGCCGGCCCGCTTGCTCATCCGCACCGGGGCGCCGTCGCGGACCAGGTTGACCAGCTGGCCGATGAGGATCTCCAGGTTGCGCGCCGGGTCGTCGCCGAAGCACGCGGACATCGCCTTCATCCGGCCGATGTAGCCGTGGTGGTCGGCACCCAGCATGATCACGACCCGGTCGAAGCCGCGCTCCCGCTTGTTCAGGTAGTAGGCGCAGTCGGCGGCGAAGTAGGTCCACTCGCCGTTGGACTTGCGCAGCACCCGGTCCTTGTCGTCGCCGAACTCGGTGGTGCGCAGCCAGGTCGCGCCCTCGGACTCGAAGACGTGCCCCTGCTCGCGCAGCCGGGCCAGCGCCGCGTCCAGCGCGCCCCGGTCGTGCAGGTCCTTCTCGTTGAAGTAGGTGTCGAACTCCACCCCGAAGTCGCGCAGCGAGGACTTGATCTCGGCGAACATGAGCTGGACGCCCTCGGTCCGGAACACATCCTGGGCGGCGTCCTCGGGAAGCTCGAGCACATCCGGCCGCAGCCGGACCACCTCGGCGGCGATCTCCGCGATGTACGCGCCGCCGTAGCCGTCCTCCGGCGCGGGCTCGCCCTTCGCGGCGGCCAGCAGCGAGCGGGCGAACCGGTCGATCTGGGAGCCGGCGTCGTTGAAGTAGTACTCGGTGCCCACGTCGGCGCCGGTGGCGCGGAGCAGGCGGCTGAGCGCGTCGCCGACGGCCGCCCAGCGGACCCCGCCGATGTGCACCGGGCCGGTCGGGTTCGCCGAGACGAACTCCAGGTTGATCCGCTGACCGGCGAGCGTGTCGCTGCGCCCGTACGCCGGACCGGCCTCGACGATGACCTTGGCGAGCTGACCGGCGGCGGCCGCGTCCAGGCGGACGTTGAGGAAGCCGGGCCCGGCGATCTCCACCGACTTGATCCCCGGCGCCTTGGCCAGCTCGTCGGCCAGCGCGGTGGCCAGCTCCCGCGGGGGCACACCCACCTTCTTGCTGAGCTGGAGCGCCAGCGTCGAGGCGTAGTCACCGTGATCCGGATTACGGGGTCGCTCGACGGTGGTCTGCGCGGGCAGCGCGGCGCGGTCCAGTCCCCGCTCGTCGAAGACGGCGTGGGCTGCGGCGAGGACGACCTCGGCGAGTTCTGCGGGAGTCACTGATCCATGTTATCGGGGGTAGACTCGGGCACCGCGGCGGCGACCCAGCATGTGAACCGGTCCCGCGCTCCCCCTGACCGACCGACCTGACGAGGCACGATGAGCATCAGCACCCCGGGCGGCCCGGAACGCCGTCCCACCGTGGTCAGCACCGGCAAGAAGCCGGCCGCCGGCCGGCCCGCGGCTGCCGACAAGCCCGCCGCGAAGGCCGGCTCGGGCAAGGCCGGGGGCGGCAAGGGCACGCCACGGCAGGGCGCCGGGGGCAAGGGCCGCAAGCCGGTCACCCCGGTGAAGGTCAGCCAGGGCCGCTCCTGGGGTCCGATCGCCCTCTTCGTCGCGGTCGGCGTCCTGGCCGTGGGCATCATCGGCGCCGGCGCCTGGGCGGTCTACCAGGGCGCCCAGCCCTGGCAGAAGCGGGCCGAGGCGATCGACGGCATCGTCGACTACCGCGCCAAGGACAAGGACCTGGTCAAGGGCGGTAACCACCAGCCCGGCACGATCAAGTACGACATCGCCCCGCCGGTCGGCGGCCCGCACAACCAGGCCTGGCAGAACTGCATGGGTGACGTCTACGACGCCCCGATCGCCAACGAGCACGCGGTGCACAGCCTGGAGCACGGCACGGTCTGGATCACCTACCGCCCGGACCTGCCCGCCGACCAGGTGGAGAAGCTGCGCGGCAAGGTGCAGGGCAAGGAGAAGCTGATGCTCAGCCCGTTCGAGGGTCTGGACAAGCCGATCTCCCTCCAGGCCTGGGGCTACCAGCTCAAGGTCGACAACGCCGACGACGGCCGGATCGACGAGTTCATCAAGACGCTGCGGGTGAACGCCTCCATCGAGGGCCCGAACGCGCTCTGCGACCAGGGCGTCACCGCCACCGGCACCGCCCCGCGGGACAACCTGCAGAACAACATGCCCCAGCAGCCCACCCAGTGAGGAAGCCGCGATGACCGCTCCGGTGACCACCGACGACGAGCTGGACGAGGCTCCGGCCGCCGACCAGGGCGGCCGGGGCGCGGTGCGCCGCTACGGCCTGCTGGCGGTGGCCGCCGCCCTCGTGGTCGGGCTGGTCCTCGGGTACGCGGGCGGCCTGCTCACCCCGACGCTCACCCGGCCCGGTGAGAACTCGCCGGAGGCCGGGTTCGCCCGGGACATGACCGCGCACCACAACCAGGCAGTGGCCATGGGCCTGCTGGCGTTCAGCCAGGGCCAGGACCCCGAGGTACGCCAGGTCGGCGTGGACATCGCCACCGGCCAGCAGGGCGAGATCGGCACCATGCAGACCTGGCTGCGCTCCTGGAAGCTGGACCCGACCGGTGACCAGGCCCCGATGGCGTGGATGCCGGACGGCGGCGGGCTGATCAAGGACGGCCTCATGCCGGGCATGGCGACGCCGGAGGAGATGGCGAAGCTGCGCGCGGCGAGCGGTCGCGAGTTCGACGTGCTCTTCCTCCAGATGATGATCCGCCACCACATCGGCGGGGTGCACATGATCGACGGCATCCTCGACGAGGGGCACGACGACGACGTGCTGGCGGTCGCCCAGGTCATGAAGAACACCCAGCAGAACGACCTGACCAACCTGAGCGCCGCCCTGAAGCGCCTGGGCGGCACCCCGTAAACACCCGCACCACTCACCACCGAGGCCCGGTCCCCCTCCCAGGGGCACCGGGCCTCACCCATCCCCGCCCTCCCCACCCCCACCCCCGCCCCGCGATCTTGCAGTTGCTGCCCCCTGGATGCCGGATTCGCCCCGTTATAGGAGGGCCGAAAGTGCAAGATCGCGAGGGCCAGGGCAGACCCCTGGAGATCTTGGTACGGGGGCGCCCTCGGGGAGGGCGGTTTCGTACCAAGATCTTGGGGGGTGAGGGCCACGCATTGTCCGGAATGTTCGGTATGGGCGTTTGTAACGGTTTGGGGTTAACGGGTCATTGTGGGGGTTGGAGAGTTTTCTACCCACATATCGTGACCAGTTGCGATTCGGGCTCGTTGCCCAAGACGTGGGGGTTGCACTCAGAGACGCAGGGCGGTCGGTGACCAGCTGGTGCCGACGCCACACCATCGGCGGTGACGGAGCGGTGGCAGCCGTCCGTCGCGGACTGCGGCAGGGCGAGCCGGGAACGCTCAGCCGCGAACAGGAACTCGAACTCATCGACGTGCTCCGGGGGGTCCACCCCGACGAGTTCGGCCTCGACGAGGAGCTCTGGACACGGCAGAGCCTGACCGCCCTCATCGAGCGCCGGTTCGGGCTGGCGATGGACGCCGGCACCGTCGGGGCGTACCTGCGGGCCTGGGGGCTCGGGCCGCGCGAGCCGCGCGAGCGGGCCTGCGGCCTGTGCGTCGGCGCGGTCGAGCGCTGGGTACGCAGCGAGTACCCGGCGATCACGCGGGCGGCCCAGGAGCACGCCGCCGAGGTCTACTGGATCGGCCGGGTACGCCTGCGCGGCACCATGCCCGCCGCCGACGTGGTGTCGGCGGTCTCCTCGCGGGGGCGGGTGCGGTTCATGGTGACCACACCGTCGGTGGATCCGCCGCTGCCCCGGGACTTCGTCCTGCGGCTCAGCGGCGCCGAGGAACGCACGGTCCACCTGATCGTGGACGGCTCGTGGCCGCGCAACGAGTGGCCCCGCCGGCTGCCTCGGCGGGTCGTGCTGCACCCGCTGCCGAGCTGCGGTCGCGCCGTCGCCGCCGCCTGATCCGACGAAGATCGACTCGCGGGGGTACCGATTCGGTGATCCGGGAGGGGGTTTGCTACTCTTCTCGGGTCGCTGAGCCCCCGTAGCTCAGGGGATAGAGCACCGCCCTCCGGAGGCGGGGGCGCAGGTTCGAATCCTGCCGGGGGCACACTTGCTAGCAAACCTCGATCACCACAAGGCCCTTGACCAGACCGGTCGAGGGCCTTCGTCGTGTCCAGGCCATCTGAGCGACCCTCACCTTTGTCCCCCGATTCGGGGATGAGCAGGTCACGCGCTGGCTAACCTCGCGGTGAACGGGTCGAACCTCAGCGAAGGTGAGCCAGTTGCCCGAGACGCCGCTGACCAACCGCCCCAAGATGCACACAGCCGTTCCCTCGTCGTTGTCCACCGCGCAGCGGTGGGTGCTGCGCGGTGTCGCCGTCGCCGACGCCCCGTGCGGCCTGTGGTTCCTCGAAGCGGTGGCCACCGGCACCGGCACCACGCCGGACGAGCCGATCGACGCGACGGTGGAGGAGCTGATCGCGCGCGGGTTCCTCGCCGACACCGCCGCCGGGCTGCGGCTGGCCTCGATCGCGTTGCGCGACGGCATCCTGCGGGACACCCCGCCCTCGGTGCGTCAGGCGCTGCGCGAGGTGGCCGCCGGGGTGCTCGCCAACGCCGGGCGTCCGGCCCAGGCCGCCCGGCAGCTCCTGCGGGCCACGCCGGTGGTGAGCCGGTCCGCACGGACGCTCGCCACGCGGCTGGCGGCCGACCCGGCGGTCGGCCCGAGCCTCGCCGCGGATCTGCTGCTGGCCGCCCCCGCGCCCGGATCGGCCGACGCGCGCCTGGCCTGGCTGGTCGACGTCGCCGACAACCTCTACCTGGCGGGCCGGGTGGACGAGACGCTGAGCATGCTGCACCGGGAGGTCGCCGCCGACCGGTACGGGCCGCGCCAGCGGGCGATGCTGCTCGGGCGGCTCGGCGCCTACTACGCGACCCAGCGTCCCTCGCTGTCCCTGACGTACCTCGGCCGGGCGCTGAACCAGGAGCTCGACGCCGCCGGGCGGAGCTGGACGCTCACCATGCTGGCGTCGCTGGCGGCCCGGTTCGGGCATCCCGACGCCGCCGAGCTGGTGGCGGCGGCGCAGCGGGCCCACGAGCGCAGCCCCTCCCCCGGCGGCGGTATCCGGCTGGCCCTGGCGAACGCGGCCCGGGCGACCGCTGTCGGCGACCTGCCCGGCGCCGCGCGGATCCTCCAGGAGGTGGACGCGGGCGAGCCCGCCGCCCGCACCCAGGCGATCTTCCTGCGCGTCGACCGGGTGGCGAACCAGATCGCGCTCGGCCGGTACGTCGACGCGGTGACCGCGCTCGACGGCGTCGCCGCTGAGATCGGCACGCTCGGTGCGGTGGCGCAGCCGCTGGTCACCGCGCTGGACTGCGTGCTGCGGCTCGCCACCGGAGAGCTGGCCGAGGCCGAGGCCCGGGCCCGCCTCGCGTTGACCGAACGCGGCGGCGCCCTGCCGGCACAGGCCCGGGTGGACCTGCTCGCCACAGTGGTGGAGGTGCTGTTGCGCCGGGGTGAGGTGGCAGCGGCCCGGGAACTTCTGGCCGGGGAACGCCCCGCTGTGGGCTGGCCCGACGACGTGCAGTGGTTCCGGCTCGGCTGCGCCGCCGCCGGTGACCCGGAACCGGGCCGGCACACCGCGCTCCTGGGCGTCGCCTTCGCCCTGCCGGACCGTTCGATGGCGCCCCTGCTGCTGGTGCCGCACCACGGCCCGCGACTGGTCCGCGCGGCGCTGGCGCTCGGTGACCGGCAGCGCGCCGAGAACCTCGCCGACCAGCTGAAGCGGGCCGCCGGGATGGCGAACAACGCGCTCTGGCGCGGCGTGGCGCACCAGGTCGACGGGCTGCTCACAGGCGATCCGGCGGCACTGCGCGCGGCGGTACGGCTGCTGCGTACCACCTCCGCGCGGCCGGCCCTGGCCGACGCACTGCACGACCTGGCGCGCTCGCCCGGGCTGCCGCCCGCGGAGACGTTCGACCTGCTCGCCGAGGCCGCCGCGATGTACACGCGGATGGGCGCGGCGAGCGACGGGGCCCGGACGCCGGAGGCCGGCAGCCCGGTGGGTGACGACGCCGGCCGCCCGGCCGTGGCCGCGCTGACCCCCGCCGAGGTACGGGTGGCCGAACTGCTCGCGGTCGGCATGACGAAGCAGGAGGCGGCCCGGGACCTGTTCGTCTCGTTCCACACCGTCGACACCCACCTGCGCTCGATCTACGCCAAGCTCGGTGTCCGCAACCGGGTGGAGCTGGCGCTGGTCTGGGAGGCCCGGGACGTCGGCTGACCGGACACGGCGCGGACGCCACGCGAGGGGCGTGGCGTCCGCGTACCGGTCCGGCCTCAGTGCCGCTGCACCGGGCTCTTCGTCTTCGGCAGTGCCTCGACCAGTTCGCGCGGCACGTTGATCGTGTCCGCCACCACCTCGGGCGGGACGTTCGCCAGCCACTGCGCGAGCGACACGTCCTCGAACTTCGCGGTCCGGAACAGCTCCAGGTAGACGAACGGCTTGTCGCCGATGTTCTCGATGTAGTGGCCCATCGAGATCGGCACGTATCCGACGTCGCCGGTCTCCATGTTGAAGGTGCGCGCGGTGCCGTGGTTGGCGAAGACACCCATCCGCCCCTTGCCCGAGATCACGTACTGCATCTCGGCGCCGTTCGGGTGCCAGTGCAGTTCCCGCAGCGCGCCCGGTTCGATCTCCACCATGGCGACGGTCGTGGTGATCGCCGCGGCGAAGTTGCTCGAGTCGGCGATCCGTACGCTCCCGCCCTCGAACTTCTCCGGTGTCTGGGCGAGCAGGCTGTGCTTGAACGTGCGGGGCACGTCGCCGGTGGGGCTGAACACCCGGTCCTCGGCCAGCGGCGGCGGCGCCTGCCCGGGGAAGATGTACCGCTCGGACTCGTCCGGGAAATTGGCCATCTGCTGCATGGTCCAGCCGAAGTTCTTGGCGATGACCTCCCTCGGCACGTGCGAGAAGAAGTCGGTCACCTGGAACGTCGCGTCCTCGGAGTAGCAGCCGTCGTCGAAGACGAGCAGGAACTCCACACCCTCCTCGTGCGCCTGGATGTGGTGCGGGATGCCGGCCGGGAAGTACCAGAGGTCGCCGGCCTTGACGTCTTCGAGGAAGTTGCGGCCCTCCTGGTCCACGGCGGCGATCCGGCAGCTGCCGGTGAGGACGAAGGCCCATTCCGACTGGATGTGCCAGTGCAGTTCCCGGTACGCGCCGGGGTTGAGCTTCATGTTCACGATCGCCAGGTCGTGGGCGATCGGCAGGAGACGGTTGGTGATCTCCCGGGTCCAGCCGCCGCTCTCCTGGCGGGTGTGCGCCAGCGAGAACGGGAACACCATGTTGGGCAGGAGTCCGTGGTCCGTCGACGGCGGGTGCACCAGGTCGGGGTGGGACTGGTCGATCGCCGGATTCCGCGGGACCGTGCCGACCATCTGGTGGTCCTTGGGCGATCCCATACCGGCACGGTCAGTGGATCTGGGCATGACGAGTTTCCTTCCGGGTGTGGGCCGCCGCGTCGGCGGCCCGGGACGGGACGAACAACGCCCGCAGGTGCTCCGGGCTCTGCAGGGCCACCGCGAGCGGAAGCGCGACACAGAGGAACAGAGACGCCACGACGCTCCAGACCGGAGCGTCGACGGCGACTCCGGCGACGGCCAGAGCCGCGATCGAGTAGAGCGTGACGCGCAGTCTGGTGATCGGGAGCACGAACATGTGCCCGGCCTCCTTCGGTGATTCGCGTCGCCGGAACGCAATGGCGATGTTGCCGAACCCGGGCCAATCGGGTAACCACGCGATCGCGCTATTCCACGGAATCGGACGAACGGCCGCACAAAACGCGCGCCGCGTATTTTCTGCCATCGGATCCCGGACCGGTTTCACAAGCCGGATACGAGGGTAGGAAGCCGGATGTCCAATTCTGCGAACAGTTCTGCGAGGGCTGCCCGGAGCGCGGAGGACCGCTGGCGGGTGGGGGAATACGACTTCCACGTACCATTTCTCGCACTTGCGCTCGCCACCGGCCTCGCCGGTGTGGTCGACGCGTTCTCGTTCCTCAAGTACAAGGTGTTCGTAGGTATTCAGACGGGCAACGTGGCATTCGTCGGAATGGGTGCCGCCGGTCACCTCAAGGCGTGGCCGTCCGCGCTGGCGTCACTTGTCGCGTTCGGCCTCGGCGGGCTGCTCGGCGCGGGGATCCGCCGTGTGCGCCCGGCCGGCCCGCTCACCCCGCCGGGCATGGAACTGCTCGCCATGCTGGCGCTGCTCGTGCTCTGGGGGCTGGTGGACCGGTCCCTCGACTCGGGCCGCGACTCGCTTACCGAGCGCACGATCCTGACCGCGCTGCTGGCGTTCCCGGTCGGCATCCTCGGCGGGCTCGTGGTCCGCACGTTCGGCGTGCAGACCGCCACCTCGTACCAGACCGGCACCGTGCTGCGCACCACGAAGGGCATCGCCGACTGGGTGTTCGAGCCGGAGGGCCGCAGCGCTACCGGGCGGCTCGCCGCGACCGGCCTGCTCTGCCTGGTCAGCTACGCGATCGGCGGCTTCGTCGGCGCGGCCACCGAGACCCGCCCGATCTGGACGATGATCGTCACCTGGGCGCTGGCCGTGGTGCTCATCGCGTTCACCTGGGGCAAGCGGCCCCCCGCGACGGCGACCGGACGTCGCTGACGCGGGCGGGCCTCACCCGGCCTCGCGGCGGGCCTTCGCGCGGCGCTTGCCCTCGTGCATGGCCTGCACCCGGGCCACCGGAATGGTCCGACCGTGCTCGACGAGTTCCGCCGGCAGCCGCTGCGGCGCGGGCAGCGCCTCCGCCCAGGGATCCCGGTCACCGAGCAGCGCGGGCACGGTCCGCACGGTGAAGTCGGCCGGGCTCGCGCTCTCCAGGTCGGTCCAGCCCACCGGGTACGAGACGGGGGCGCCGGGCCGGATCCGAGGGCTGTAGGCGGCCACCACCGTCGCCCCGTACGCCCGGGTCGAGTCGACGAAGACGCGGCCGCCGCGGTCGGCGACGATGAACGCGGTGGTCGCGGCCGCCGGGTCGAGCCGTTCGGTACGGGCGGCGAGCGCCCGGGTCGCGGCGGCGGCCTCCTCCGCGGTGGTCGCCGGGTTCACCGGCACGATCACGTGCAGCCCCTTGGCGCCGCTCGTCTTCACCGCGCCCGCCAGCCCGGCGTCGGCGAGCGCCTGGCGCACCAGCAGCGCGACCCGCACCACGGCGCCGAACGCGTTCCCCTCCGGCGGGTCCAGGTCGAGCACCAGGTGGGTCGGGTGTTCGGGCGCCCCGGTGCGGGCCAGCGTCGGGTGGTACTCCACCGCCCGCTGGTTGGCGAACCAGAGCAGCGTCCGCCGGTCGTCGCAGAGGGCGTACGAGATCTTCCGGTGTGACGCCTCCGCCCACACCTCGGTGCGGCGTACCCAGTCGGGCGTGTACTTCGGCAGGTTCTTCTGCATGAACGGCTCCTGGCCGGGCCGCACCCGCAGCACCGACAGCGGCCGGTCCCGCAGTTCCGGCAGGATCCGGTCGCCCACCACGTCGAGGTAGTCGACCAGGTCGCGTTTGGTCGCCCCGGCGCCGTCGAACAGCGGCTGGTCGAGGTTGGTCAGCGACACTCCGGCCCGGGTCTCGTCGGCTGCGCCCATCGGACCACCTTCCCGGGCCGCGCCCGGCTCGGCAACCCCGACACGGTGCCCAGCGCGTCTCGGCGGCCCGCACCTGCGACGATCGAGGGGTGGGTGACGTGGAGGCGGACCGGTGCGTGTCTGCGGAGCAGGCGAGCGCCTGCACCGTGCGGGAGGCGCTGGACCGGGTGGGCGGGAAGTGGGCCATCGGCATCCTCATCGCCGCCTCGGCCGGCCCGGTCCGCTTCACCGAGCTGGAGCGCCGGGTGGAGGGGATCAGCCGCCGGATGCTCACGCTGACGCTGCGCAACCTTGAGCGGGACGGGCTGCTGCACCGGCACGTGCATCCCACGGTGCCGCCGAAGGTGGAGTACACCGCCACCCCGATGGCCCAGGAGCTGTACGAGTCGCTGGTGGCGTTGACGAGCTGGGCGGAGCGGCACCGCGAGGCGATCAGCGCGGCCCGGGCCGAGTACGACCGCACGCACGGCGGCCCACCGGCCTGACTCAGCCCGGCACCCGCTCGGCCCAGTCGATGTGGTGGTCGAACAGCCAGGCCTGGGCGGCGCCGCCGTCGCGCGCCAGGTAGCGGGCGGCCAGTGGCATGCCCAGGTCCCGGACCAACCGGCCGACCGGGCCGGCGACCTTCGTGGTGCTGGTCCGCCGCCCCTGCGCGACCACCCGCTGCACCCGGTCGCGGCGCAGCCGCTCGTAGGCGCGGAACGCCGACGGCACGTCCGGCAGGTCACGCAGGCAGCGGGCGAGCTGGACGGCGTCCTCGAAGGCCATCGCCGCGCCCTGCCCGGAGGAGGGGGCGGCGGTGTGCGCCGCGTCGCCGATCACGATCATGCCGTCGCGGTGCCAGACCGGCACCGAGGGCAGGTCGTACGTCGGCCAGCCGTACTCGATGCGCTCGGTGTGGTCGAGGATCCGCGTCGCCGGGCCCGGGTCGGCGGCGAGCAACGCGCGCAGCCGGGACCGGGCCTCGTCCGGGCTTGTCGCGGCGGGTCGCTCCCGGCTCGGCTCGACCGGCTGTGGCGGGTTGGCGAACCACCAGACCTCGTCCTCCCCGACCACGATCCAGCAGAAGAAGCAGCGCCGGCCGAACATCATCTGCATCACGCCGCGCTCGTCGGGCAGGCGCAGCCCGCGGGCGAATCCGCCGGCGTTCAGCAGCGGCACGTAGCGCGGCGCGGGGGCGGCCGGGTCGATCAGCGCGCGGACCCGGGAGCGCAGCCCGTCGGCGCCGATGAGCAGGTCACCGCGAGCGGTGCGGCCGTCGGCGAACCGGGCAGTCACCCCACCGCCGGTCGTGTCGGCGCCGGTCAGCCGCGCGCCGTGGACGAACTCCACGCCCCGGCGCAGCGCCTCGTCGCGCAGCGCCCGGTAGAGGTCGGAACGGCCGACCGTACGGCTGCCGGGTGCCCCGAACTCGGCGAGCCGGCGCCCCCTGTGGTTGCGCATGAGCATCCGGGGCGTCGGGTGCCCGAGCCCGGCCACCAGGCCGTCGATGTCGATCGCGCGCAGCGCGTCGAGCCCGTTGGCCGACAGCGTCAGGAACGCGCCCACCCCGACCGCGTCCCGCGAGTACGCCTCGTACACCGAGGCGTCGATGCCGGCGCGCCGCAGCGCCATGGCGGCGACCGGGCCCGCGAGTCCGGCACCGACGACGACAGCATTAGTCATGTCATGACTATACATAAAATGACTATGGTGCAACAGGGGGCACCTAGGGTGGGGCCATGACGGTTCGTCGCTCGCCGCTGGCGATGATGGTGCTGGCCCTCCTGGTCGAGGAGCCGATGCACGCGTACCGGATGCAGCAGCTCATCCGGGAGCGCGACAAGCAGGACGTGGTGAACGTCGCGCAGCGCAACAGCATCTACCAGACCATCGAGCGGCTGCGCCGTGACGAGCTGATCCGGGTGGCCGAGACCAGGCGCGAGGAGGGGCGGCCGGAGCGCACCGTGTACGCGCTCACGCCGGTCGGCCGGCGCACCCTCGACGGGTGGCTCGCCGACGCGCTCGCCACCCCCGCTCGGGAGTTCCCGGAGTTTCCCGCCGCCCTGTCGTTCCTGCCGATCCTGCCGCCCGAGGAGGCGGCCCGGCGGCTCGACCAGCGGGCCGGCGCCATCGAGGCGCGGCTGCGCGAGCGCGAGGCGACGCTGGCCGGGGTACGGCTGCCCCGGCTCTTCCTGATCGAGGACGAGTACCAGCTGACAGTGCTCCGCGCCGAGCTGGACTGGGTACGCCGGCTCGTCGCCGACCTGCGCTCCGGCGCCCTCACCTGGTCCGGGGAATGGCTCGCCGACTGGACCGGCACACCGTCCTGACCTGCGCGGACAGGCAGTTGTGGCGAACGCCACGGACCGGATCTGACCGATCGGTCAGACCCTGACCGATCGGTCAGGCATGCTGGAGGACATGGCGCGACCCACCACCGCCACCCACGACGAGCTGCTGGCCGCGGCCGCTCGCCGGTTCGGCGTAACCGGCTACAAGGGCACCTCGCTCCAGGACATCGCCCGTGAGGTGGGCTGCTCCAAGGCGACGGTGCTCTACCACTTCGCCAGCAAGGACGCCCTGCTCTGCGAGCTGATGGCCCCGGCCATCACGATGCTGGAGGAGCTGGACGCCCGGATCGCCGCGCACACCGGCGCCGGGGCCCAACGCGTCGCCGCGGACGGCTTCGTCGACCTGGCGGTCCGCTTCCGCCGGGAGATCGCACTGCTCCGGGGCGAGTTCCCCGACCTGCTCCAGCAGCCCGCGTTCACGCACATCCAGCAGATCTCCGAACGGCTGGTCGCGGCCTTCGCCGGCTTCTCCGACCGGCCGGAGGCCCGCGTCGCCGCGCTCGTCGTGCTCGCCGGCATCGCCGAGACCTGCGGCGAGTTCCTGGACATCCCCGACGAGCAGTTGCGCCCCGCGCTGCTCGCCGTGGCGTACCGCGCGCTCGAAGTCACCACCTGATCCGAAACTGCGAGGACAAGGAAGGTCCATGGCGACCCTGCTGTACCGGCTCGGCCGGGCATCCCTGCGCCGGCGGCGACTCGTCGCCGTCGTCTGGCTCGTCGTACTCGTCGGGCTCGGCCTGGCCGCGGCCACGCTGCGCGGCCCGACGGCGAGCAACTTCACCATGCCGGGCACCGAGTCGCAGAAGGCGATCGACCTGCTCGCCGACCGCTTCCCGGCGGCCAGTGGCGCCACCGGCACCATCGCGATCAAGGCGCCACAGGACGGCGCGCTCACCTCACCCGCCGGACAGGCGGTGGTCCAGCAGGTCACGCAGGAGGCGGCCACGCTCCCCGGCGTGGTCGGCGCGGTCGACCCGTACCAGGCGCAGGCGCTCACCCCGGACGGCCGGTACGCGCTAATCCAGGTGCAGTTCGCCGGTGGGGCGGACGAGGTCACCGACGAGCAGCGCGACGCGTACGAGAAGGTCGGCGCGCAGGCCGAGGCGCAGGGCTGGCAGATCGCGCCCGGCGGCGAGGTGCTCAACGGTGAGCCGGAGGTCGGCTCGACCGAGGCGATCGGCGTGCTGGTCGCGGCGATCGTTCTGGTCATCACGTTCGGCTCGCTCGTGGCGGCCGGGATGACCATGCTGAACGCGCTGATCGGCGTGGGCGTCGGCATGGCCGGCCTGTTCGCGCTCAGCGGCGCGGTCGAGCTGACAAGCACCGCGCCGATCCTGGCGCTGATGCTCGGCCTCGCGGTCGGTATCGACTACTCGCTGTTCATCACCTCCCGGCACCGGCAGAACCTGCTCGACGGGCTCTCCCCGGAGGAGGCGGTCGGCCGCGCGGTCGGCACCGCCGGCTCGGCTGTGGTCTTCGCCGGCGCGACGGTGGTGGTGGCGCTCGCCGGCCTGGCCGTGGTGGGCATCCCGTTCCTCACCGTGATGGGCCTGGCCGCCGCCGGCACCGTCACCGTGGCCGTGCTCGTGGCGATCACGCTGGCCCCGGCGCTGCTCGGCTTCGCCGGCCACAAGGTGCTGCCGCGCAAGCTGCGCGACCGCAAGGCGGTCGAGGACCCGACCACCGGCTCGGAGGACCGCTCCGGCTTCGGCTTCCGCTGGGCCCGCTGGGTGACCAGGTTCCGCATCCCGGTGATCCTCGTCGGCCTCCTCGGCCTCGGCCTGCTGGCGATCCCGGCGCAGGACATGCGCCTGGCGCTGCCGGACGCCTCCGCCGCCGCCGAGGGCACCCCGGCCCGGGTCAGCAGCGACCTGATCCGCGAGGGCTTCGGTCCCGGCTTCACCGGCCGGCTCGCCGTCGTGGTGACGGCTGACTCGCCGCAGGCCACCCAGGGCGCCATCCCGCAGGTGACCGCGCTGATCCAGAAGACCGACGGGGTGCTGGCCGTGGCCCCGCCGCAGGTCGACCCGTCGGGGCGTACCGCGCTGATCGGGGTGATCCCGAAGTCCGGGCCGACCGACGAGGCCACCGAGACGGTGGTGCACGACATCCGCAAGCAGGTCTCCGGCATCCAGAACGTCGACGTGCTGCTCACCGGCGTCACGGCGGTCGGCATCGACGTGTCGGAGAAGCTCTCCGACGCGCTGCCGGTCTACCTGCTGCTGGTGGTGGGCCTGTCGATCCTGCTGCTGATGCTGGTGTTCCGGTCGATCCTGGTGCCGGTCAAGGCGGCGCTGGGCTTCCTGCTCACCGTGGCGGCCACGTTCGGCATCACCGTCGCGGTGTTCCAGCAGGGCCACCTGGCCGACCTGGTCGGCCTGGACACCCCGGCGCCGCTGGTCAGCTTCCTGCCGATCCTGCTCATCGGCATCCTGTTCGGCCTGGCCATGGACTACGAGGTCTTCCTGGTCTCCCGGATGCGCGAGGACTTCGTGCACGGCGACACCGCCCAGCAGGCCACCATCAACGGCATGGGGCACGGCGCCCGGGTGGTCACCGCCGCCGCGCTCATCATGATCTCGGTGTTCGGCGGCTTCGTCTTCCTGGAGGACCCGATCATCAAGTCGATGGGCTTCGCGCTCGCGATCGGTGTCGCCATCGACGCGTTCGTGGTCCGGATGACGATCGTGCCGGCGGTGATGTCGCTGCTGAACAACGCCGCGTGGTGGCTGCCGCGCTGGCTGAACAAGATCCTGCCCAACGTGGACGTCGAGGGTGAGGGCCTGCGCGCCCACCTCGCCGAGAAGCAGCACGCGCAGGTGTGAGCCGTACCGGGTGGGGTCCGACGGGCCCCACCCGGTCACACCCCCGCCGGGTACGTCTCCATCTCGCCCGGTGTGACCCGCGTCGGCAGCGGGTGCAGCGCCGTCGTCTCGTCGCACCAGACGAACGCGTCGTAGCGCTCACCGAGCCGGGTCGGCACGTAGTTGCCCCACGACTCGAAGCTCGGGTCGTACACCACCCCGATCGCCCGGTGGTCGGCCTCGCCGGTCACCCATTCCGGCTGGTCGTCGCCGCCGAAGACGAGCACCGCGCGGTCCGGCATCAGCTCGTGCAGCCGGTGCTCCACCGAACCCGCCCGGGCCGGCGGCACCACCATGGTCTCGGCCGGTGATCCCCAGCGCGGCGCGGCCACCACGCTGCCGCGCCAGCTGCCGAAGCCGATCAGCGCCACCGCGTCCCGGCCGTGCCGTTCCCGGCCGAGCTGCCCGATGTTGACCATGCCGTCCGCCGCCATGTCGGTGGCCCGGGCGTCGCCGACGTGCGTGTTGTGCGCCCACACGATGCCCCGCGAGCCCGGCCCGTACCGGTCCAGCAGCCGGTCGAGCGTGTCGGCCATGTGGACGTCGCGGACGTTCCACGACTCGGGGCCGCCGCCGACCATGGCCCGGTAGTACCGCTCCGCGCCGGCCACCACCTCCGCGTTCTGCCAGGCCGAGAAGCGGTCCGGGCCGTCCGCGGCGGCCTGTTCCCGGGTACGCGCCAGCAGCCGCACCACCTCCTCCTCGCACCGGGCGGAGACGAACCGGCTCGCCATCGCGTACTCCTCGGCCCGCGTGCCGTACGGCTCGAAGCAGCGGTACGCCTCCTGGGCCGCCTCCAGCGAGGCCGGGTCCTCCTCACCGAGGTAGTCGAAGATGGCCTGCATCGACTCCCAGAGGGAATACACGTCCAAGCCGTGGAAGCCGGCCCGCTCCCCCTCCGGGCGTTCCAGGTTCCACGCGCGCAGCCAGCGGCAGAAGCGGGCCACCTCGGCGTTCGCCCACATCCAGGTGGGCCAGCGCTCGAACCGTTCCAGCGCCACGAGCGGATCGGCCAGGCCGCCCGGCGCACCGACCACCGACCGGTGCACCCGGTCGCAGTCCGGCCAGTCCCCCTCCACCGCCACGAAGTCGAAGCCCTGCTCGGCGATGAGCCGCCGGGTCACCTGCTCCCGCAGCCGGTAGTAGTCGTAGCTGCCGTGCGTCGCCTCGCCGATCATCACCACCCGGGCGTCCCGTACGCGGTCCAGCAAGGGGTCGAAGTCGCTCGGCGCGCCGAGCCGCTGTACCAGCATGTCCGCGGCTACCCGGGCCCCGCCACGACAAACCGCGGCCCGGACCCGGCGGCGGGCATGCCGCCGGGCCCAGCGGGTAGTCGGGCGGCATGACCGTCACCGGTGCGCAGTTGCGGGAGTTCCTGGCCGGCCTGGACTATCCGGTCTCCCGGGAGGACCTGGTCCGCTGGGGTCAGGAGAACGGCGCCGACACCGAGGCGCTCCAGGCGCTGCGGTCCCTGCCGGCCGAGGAGTTCCACTCCCCCGCCGAACTGGGTGAGGCGCTGGTCGTGCTGGCCGACGCCTGAGCTTCTATGCCGGAGGCGTGGGGTGAGGGCCCGTCCGCGCGTGCAGCAGCCGGAACAGCACCAGCCACTGTTCCGGCCAGACCAGGCCCACCGGGGTCTCCGGCGCGATCCGCGCGGCCCGCAACGCGCCGTCGACATGCCGCCGGGGACGGGCCGCGCGCAGCGAGGCCGCGAGCGAGCCGCCGACTCCGCCGAAGCCCAGCTCCACCATCCGCCGGTACGCGGGCAGCGCCGCCGGCGCCACGAGTGGCGTGCTCCGGCGCTCCAGCCGCAGGATGCCCCCGTCGGCGCCCGGCACCGGCCGGAACGCGGCCCGGGGCACCCGCCCGGCCAGCCGCCAGTGGTACTCGGGCCAGGTCAGCACCGTGAGCCGGCTCCACCGGCCGTGGTCGCCGCTGCGTTTGCGGGCGTAGTCGAGCTGGGTGAGCAACGTCGCGGTACGCAGTCCGGGCGCGGCCAGGCACCATCTCACCACTGCCGCGGTGAGCGACCAGGGGATGTTGCCGGCCACCGAGAACGGCCCGGCGGGCGGGGTCACGGCCAGGAAGTCGGCCGGGCGCACCTCGACGTTCGGCAGCGGGGCACAGGCGGCCGTCAGCTCCGGCAGCACTGCCGGGTCGACCTCGTACGCGATCAGCCGCCCGCACCGCGCGGCGAGTGGCCGGGTCAGCCGGCCGCGCCCGGCGCCGACCTCCAGCAGCAGGTCGTCCGGGCCGGGCCGGACCGAGCGGACCATCAGCGCGACGGCGGCCGGGTCGGCGAGGAAGTTCTGGGACAGTACGCGACGGGACCGGTCGCGTGCGGTGGTTCGGCGGGGCGCCACGGGTTCGTCCTGTCTGTCGCCGGACGGCGACGGGTACGGACCGCTGCGCGGGTGTCACCCCCGCCGTCGAGGCGGCGCGGGGCGGATCGGGCGGGCGGTCCGAGCGGATCGGGACTCGGACGACCCTGGAGAGTGGCCGGGACGCGGCGCATGCCTGAGACGGCCACCTCGACGAGGTGGCATGGTGGACGGACCAGCCGCCACCTCGGCGAGGTGGCGCGACCGGCGCCCTCGGCGGGCGGGTCGGAACCGGCGGTCGGGGTCAGACGTGGGCGGCGTACCGGCCGGCCAGGGCCGGGCGCCGGAACCGCGGACGGGCGACCAGGAGGAGCCCACACGCGGCCGGCGCGGCGGCCACGCGGATCAGGGCATGCGTGAACATGCCGCCACGCTAGCGACCGGGTCCGTCCCCGGCGACCGGTTTTCTACAGGTCGACTGTGCGGCCCTGCGACCGGGCGGTCTGCGCGGCGTCCAGCACCGCCACCACCTCACGGCCGAACCGCACGTCGCAGCGGTGGTCGCGGGTGCCGGCGTCGACCTCCTCCAGCAGCTGGTCGAGCGCGGCCCCGAACGCCTGGAGCGCGCTGCCGTCGCCGGGCGGGACGGTTTCGGTGCCGTTCTCGCCGAAGAAGACGAAGTCCCGGGTGACCGCCTCCGGCGGCGCGTCCAGGGTCAGCGAGAGCGAGCTGGTCGCGCCGCCGTCGTGGGTGAGCAGCAGGTGCACCAGGCCGCTCGGGCCGTCCATCGCGGCGACCCGGGTGACCCGGCCGAGCACCGGCAGGATCAGCGACAACGCGTGCGGGCCGATGTCCCAGAGCGCGCCGCGCTCCCGCCGCCAGGTCGAGTCGCCGTACGGGTTCCCGGGCTGGAAGATCGACGCGAACATGGTCGCGCGGGCGTGCTGCCAGCCGCCCGCGGCAGCGGTCGAGGCCAGGAACCCGGTGACGTTCGGGTGGAAGCGCTGGGTGAAGAAGACCACCGAGGCCACCCCGGACGCCTGTGCCGCGTCGACCACCCGGTCGGCGTCGGCGAGGTCGAGCGCCAGCGGCTTGTCCAGCAGCAGGTGCCGCCCGGCGGTGGCGGCCCGCACGGCGATGTCGGCCTGCACGTCCGGCGGGAGCGCCACGGCGATCGCGTCGCAGGCGTCGATGAGCGCGTCGACGTCGGTGAAGGCGGGTACGCCGTGCCGGGTGGCCAGCTCCTCCGCCTTCGCCGGGTTCCGCCCCCAGACACCGGCGAGCCGGGCCCGCGGGTGCGCCTCGATGGCCGCGGCATGCGTCTCCGCCGCCCAGTAACCCGTGCCGAACAACCCGAACCGCACCCCGACCCCCTGCCGCCGACGTCCGCCACCGGCGTACGCCGGGACCGTGATCCACGCTAGTCCCCGGACCAGCCCGGCGCGCCCCGACCCGGCGGGCCAGCCGCTACTACACGCATTAGTAGGCTGTGCCGGTGAACGACACCGTGTCGACGACCAGCGCGGCGGCCTCCTCCCCGGTGGACGGGCCACTCGCCACTGTCGCGATCGTGATCTCGCTGGCGCTCGCCGTCTGGGCCCTGGTGGCGGCTGTCCGCCACCGCCCGCCGGACCGGATCCAGTTCGTCGGCCTGGCCGTGCTGGAGGTGGCGCTGCTCGCGCTCACCGTGACGGCTCTCGTCGCGCTCGGCGGCGGCGAGCGGCCGGGCGAGCCGGGCGCGTTCTTCGGCTACCTGGCGACGCTCGTCTGCCTGCCCCCGCTGGCCTGGGTGCTGGCCCGGATGGAGCCGACCCGCTGGGGCTCGGGCATCGTCTGCGCGATCTGCCTGGTCACGCCGGTGGTGGCGGTACGGCTCCAGCAGACCTGGGAGGTCCTCGGTGGCTGAGACCACGACCGAGCAACCCGTCACCAACCGCGGCCCGGGGCGGCTGCTGATCGCCGTCTACATCGTCTTCGCCATCGCCGCCACCTCGCGGGCCGGGTTGCAGATCGCCACGAAGTTCGACGAGGCGCCGGTGGCGTACCTGCTCTCCGCGCTCGCCGCGCTGATCTACATCGTGGCGGCGGTCGGGCTGGCCCGGGCCGGGCACACCGGCCGCCGGGTCGCGCTCGCCTGCTGCACCGTCGAACTGGTCGGCGTGCTCGGGGTGGGCGTGCTGAGCATCGCCGACAAGGAGCTGTTCCCGGACGAGACGGTCTGGTCCGACTTCGGCAGCGGCTACGGCTACGTGCCGCTGGTGCTGCCGGTGCTCGGCCTGTTCTGGCTGTGGCGCACCCGGCGCGACCCCGCCTGAGCGGGCCCGCGCCGGGTCGGGCCGGTCAGTCCTTCGGGCCGCCGGCGACGTAGATGACCTGACCGGAGACGAACGACGCGCCCTCGCTGGCCAGGAACGAGATGGTGTGCGCGACGTCCTCCGGGCGGCCGGGACGGCGTACCGGGATCTCGGCGGCGGCGTGCTTCTGGAGGTCGTCGAAGTCGACCTTCATCCGCGCCGCGGTGGCGGCGGTCATGTCGGTGACGATGAAGCCGGGCGCGACCGCGTTGACAGTCACCCCGAACGGGCCCAGCTCGATCGCCAGCGTCTTGGTGAAGCCCTGGAGACCGGCCTTGGCGGCCGAGTAGTTCGCCTGCCCCCGGTTGCCGAGCGCGGACGTGCTGGACAGGTTGACGATCCGGCCCCACTTCGCCTCGACCATGTGCTTCTGCGCGGCCTGGCTGAACAGGAACGCCCCGCGCAGGTGCACACCCATGACCGTGTCCCAGTCGGCGTCGGCCATCTTGAACAGCAGGTTGTCGCGCAGCACGCCGGCGTTGTTGACGAGCACCGTCGGCGCGCCGAGTTCGGCGGCGATCCGTTCCACGGCGGCCTCGACCTGGGCCCGGTCGGACACGTCGGCGCCGACGCCGAGCGCCCGGCCGCCGGCCGAGCCGATGGCGTCCACCGTCTCCTTGGTGGCGGACTCGTCGATGTCGACAACGGCGACGGCCATGCCGTCGGCCGCCAGCCGGCGGGCGGTCGCCGCGCCGATGCCGCGCGCGGCTCCGGTGACGATGGCGACGCGGGGCTCCTCCGACATGCTTACCTCCCGGTAACTTGTGGCTCGATCGAAGGAGCTTAACCCGCCGGTACGCCGCGCCTACCGCTCGTGGTCCCGGCAGAGCCGGATCCACCGGTAGCCGTAGCCGGCGAGCTTGAGCCGGTCGAGCTTGCCCACGTCCTCGTAGTTGCGGTCGCTGAGCACGTCGATCGGCAGGTCCGCCTCCGGCGCCAGCGTGCTCAGGTCCACCTCGACGTCCTCGGTGCCGAGGTTGTGCAGGAAGACCATGGTCCCGGTACGCCCGTCGGCGCGGTGCGCGAGCACGCCCGGCGGCATCGGCACGTCGATGTGGGTGGTGCTGCCGGACCCGGTCTCCGGCGCCTCCCGCAGCGTCCGGATCATCCGCTCGAACCAGCCGAGCAGGGACCGCGGGTCCTTGCGCTGGGCGGTGACGTTGACGTTCTGGTAGCCGTACTCGCCCTTGTCGATGACCGGGCGGACCAGCTTCTCCGGCTCGGCGGTGGAGAAGCCCGCGTTGTCGGCGTAGGACCACTGCATCGGCGTACGGATCGCGTCGCGCCCGTCCAGCGACAGGTCCTCCCCCATGCCGATCTCCTCGCCGTAGCGCAGCACCGGCGTGCCGCGCAGCGAGAACTGCAGCGAGTACGCCAGCTCCATGTGCCGGCGGTCGTTGCCGAGCATGGGCGCCAGCCGCCGCCGGATGCCCCGGCCGTAGAGCTGCATGTTCTCGTCCGGCCCGAACTTCGCCAGCACGTCGTTGCGCTGGTCGGCGGTGAGCCGGGACAGGTCGATCTCGTCGTGGTTGCGCAGGAACGTGGCCCACTGGCCGCCGGTGGGCAGCTTCGGGGTGTCGCGCAACGCCTCGATGATCACCTCCGGGTCCTCCCGGGCCAGCGCGAGCATCAGCCGTCCGTTGAGCATGAAGTCGAAGAGCATGTGGATCCGGTTGCCCGAGCCGCTGCCGTCGCCGAAGTAGACGGGCAGCTCGTCCGGCTCGACGTTCGCCTCGGCCAGCAGGACCGCGTCGCCGCGCCGCCACTGCACGTGCTGGCGCAGGTCGGTGAGGAAGTCGAAGTCCTTCGGTGAGTTCGGGTTGCCCGGCTCGGTGCGCTCGATGATGAACGGCACCGCGTCCATCCGGAAGCCGGAGACGCCGAGCTGGAGCCAGAACGAGGTGATCTTCTTGATCTCCGCCCGGACCTTCGGGTTCTCGATGTTCAGGTCCGGCTGGAACTTGTAGAAGCGGTGGTAGTACCACGCCTTGGCGGTCCGGTCGTAGGTCCACGTCTCGTGCTGCTCGCCCGGGAACACCATGCCCTGGTGGCGGTCGGCCGGCTCGTGGTCGGCCCAGACGTACCAGTCCCGGTACGGCGAGTCCGGCGAGGAGCGGGCGGACTGGAACCACGGGTGCTGGTCCGAGGTGTGGTTGACCACCAGGTCGATGATCACCCGGATGCCCCTGTTGCTCGCCTGGTGCAGCAGTTCGGCGAAGTCGCCGAGCGTGCCGAGGCGCGGGTCGACGTTGTAGAAGTCGGTCGCGTCGTACCCGTCGTCCTCGTTGGGCGAGGGATGGATCGGGTTCAGCCAGAGGCAGGTCACCCCGAGCCGGGCCAGGTAGTCCAGGCGCCCGATCAGCCCCTGGAAGTCACCCACCCCGTCGCCGTCGGAGTCCGCGTACGTGTCGACGTCGAGGCAGTAGACGACCGCCTCCTGATACCACCTGTCACCCATGCGGGGACTACTTCTCCGAACGCGCGCGACGGCAAACCCGGTACGGTGCCGGGATGAGCGAGGAGGCGTACGACTGGTCCGCCGGCACCTGGCTGAACCCGCCCGAGCGGGCCGAGCCGGTCGACGGCGGCCTGCTGGTCGAGCCGCGTGGCGGTAGCGACTTCTGGCGGCGCACCAGCTACGGCTTCGTGCACGACGACGGTTCGGCGCTGCTCGCGCCGTTCGGCGTGGACACCGCCGTGGAGGTGTCGTTCCTGCTCGACTACGCGGCCCAGTTCGACCAGGCCGGCGTGCTGGTGCGGGTGGACGAGCGGCGGTGGACCAAGGCCGGCGTCGAGGTGAGCGACGGCGCTCCGCAGGTGGGCGCCGTGGTCACCGACGAGTTCTCCGACTGGTCGGTGGCGCCGGTGCCGCAGTGGTCGGGCCGGGAGGTGACGGTCCGGGTGAGCCGGGCCGGCGACGCGCTGACAGTCCGGGCCCGCTGCGCGGACGAGCCGTGGCGGCTGGTCCGCGTCGCCCCGCTCGATCCGGCGGCGGAGGCGTCGGCCGGGCCGTACTGCTGCTCGCCCAGCCGGGGTGGTCTGCTGGTCCGCTTCACCGGCTGGCGGCGGGGTCCGGCGGACGCCGCGCTGCACCCGGAGGGCTGAGTCACAGGTGTGACACCGGCCGGTCCGGGTAACACTTCCGGATCTCCGGCTCTCACGTGGAAGGACCGCCATGGCCCTGGCCCAGGACGTCGACCCGAACCAGTTCACCGGGCTGACCGGCTGGGTGGCGAGCGTGATCGACTCGTTCGGCGCGGTCGGCGTGGCGCTTCTGGTGGCGCTGGAGAGCATCATCCCGCCGATCCCGAGCGAGATCGTGCTGGCGATGGCCGGCTACCTGTCCGCCGAGGGCCGGTTCAACGTGGTGTTCATCGTGGTCGCCGCGACAGTCGGCTCACTGATCGGCGCGCTGGTGCTCTACTGGCTCGGCGCGGCGCTCGGCGAGGACCGGCTCAAGCGCTGGCTGGACCACATCCCGCTGGTCGACCTGGAGGACCTGGAAAAGGCGGACCGCTGGTTCGAGCGGCACGGCCGGTGGGCGGTGCTGATCGGCCGGGTGGTGCCTGTGGTGCGCAGCCTGGTCTCCATCCCGGCGGGCGCCAACCGGATGCCGCTGGGCGAGTTCATCCTGCTCACCACGCTCGGCAGCGGGGTGTGGAACGCCCTGATCGTCGGCGCCGGGTTCACCCTCGGAACGCGGTGGGAGGACGTCGACAAGTACAGCCAGTGGTTCAACTACGCGATCTTCGCGGTCTTCGGTTTCATGATCGTGAGCTGGGCGGTGAAGAAGGTGCGCCGGCGGCGCGCCCGGCAGTCGGTGACCGCCGGGCGCTGACCGTCGCGCGGGCTCAGAACCCCGCGGTGATGCCGGTGAACTCCCAGGTGTTCTGCGCGATGCCGGAGCAGTTGGCGACCACGCCGCCGCCCGGGCAGGGCCGGTCCCGGTTGACCGACCAGAACGTGAACCGGGCCAGGCCGCGCGCCTTGGCCCAGTCGCGGATCTGCGTCCAGGTGGCCGGCGAGGTCAGCTCCTGCTGGTCGGAGAGGCCGTTCATGCCGGACAGGCCCATGTGGGCGTACGCGGTGGCGTCGGACCAGCCGAACGCGTTCTTCAGTGCGGTCTTCAGGCCCTCGGCCGCGTTCACGGTGTTCTGGTACATGTTCGCGCCGCCGCCGAAGTCGAACGGCATGATCGTGAACACGTCGATCCCGGCGCCCTTCGCGGCGGCCTGGTTGATCAGCCGGGTGCCGTAGTACGACGGCCCGGTGGTCGAGGTGCCGAACGTGATGATGGTCTTGATCCCCGGGTTGTTCTGCTTGACGATCTTGAGGGCGTCCAGGATGCGGTCCTGCACCACCTCGTTCTCGAACTCGTCGCTGTTCTCGATGTCGATGTCGATGGCCTTCAGCCCGTACGCGTTGATGACCTGCTGGTACGCGCCCGCGAGGGCGGCGGCGGACGAGCAGTTCGGGCCGAGCTTGTTGCCGCTCCAGCCGCCGAAGGACGGGATGACGTCGCCGCCGGCCGCCTTGATCGCGGCGATGGTGGCGGCGTGCGTGCCGCCGGTCAGCGGGCCGTTGCCGTCCCAGGCCGGGGTGCAGCCGCCGCCGGAGAGCACGAACGCGATGGTGAACCACTTGATCCCGGTCGCGCCCATCACCGTGGCGGGCGCGGGCGGGTCGCCCCAGCCCGGGTAGAGGTAGGGCGCGGCGGCCATCGCGCCACCGCCGCCACCGGTGCAGCCGCTGGTGGTGGCCGCGACCGCCGTCGACTTAGCCGACTCGCCGCTGCCGTTGTACGCGGCCACCGTGTAGCTGTGCCCGCTGCACGCGGCCAGCCCGGAGACGGTGGCCGAGGTGCCGGTGACGGTGGCCTTGACAGTGCCGCCCTCGTACACCCGGTAGCCGGTGACGGTGCCGGAGACCGCGTTCCAGGCCAGCGAGACGGCGGACGCGGTGGTGCCGGTGACCCGCAGCCCGCCGGGGGTGGCGGGGGCGCCCGGGTTGCCGGGGTTGCCGCCGCCGGTGCAGGAGGCGCCGTTGACCGTGCAGTTCACCGGGTCGCCGGTCCCGCTGACGACGAAGCCGAAGCTGGTGCTGGCGCCCGGGGCGAGCGCGCCGTTCCAGGACTGGTTGACGGCGGTGACGTGCTGGCCGGAGGTGGTCAGCCGGGCGTCCCAGAACGAGCCGAGCGTGCTGCCGGACGGCAGGTCGAACTGGACGTTCCACGAGGAGATCGCGGCGGAGCTGTCGTTCGTGACGGTGAACCGGGCCTCGTACCCGCTGCTCCAGCTGGAGGTGCGGACGAAGGCCGCGGTGGCGGCGGAGGCGGGCGGCGCGGCGAGCAGGGCACCGGCGACCACGGCGGTGGTCAGCGCGGCGGCGAGTGTCGCCAGGCGGGGGCGGAGTCTCACGGCGTCCTCCAGGGGACGGGCGGGGGATGGAGAGGGATTCACAACCGTCGACGTGCGCCTATTATTAGGAGTGTTAACTGTTTCTGTCCAGCACCGGTTCGGGCGCGGCCCGGACGATGTGCCCGGGCCGCGCCTCGCCGCGCTCAGCGACGGAAGGTGAACCAGTTGACGTTGACGAAGTCGGACGGCTGCCCGCTGCTGAACGTCAGGTAGACGGTGTGCCGCCCGGTCACCGCGCCGACGTTGCCCGGCACCGAGCGCCAGGTCTGCCAGCCGCCCGTGTTGCCGACTGCGAAGCTCCCGATCGGCGGCGCGGTCGGGCTGTCCACCCGGACCTCCACCAGCCCGCTCACCCCGGACGCCGCGCCGGAGGCGACCCGGGCCACGAAGTCGCGCGGCGGCGTCGAGCCGAAGTCGACGTTGTCGTAGCGGGCCCAGTCGCCGTTGGCGAGCCAGCCGATGTCCTGCCCGCCCTCGGCGCACGTCTCCACCTGCACGCCGTTCTGCGCGTTGAACGACTCGGCCTGGATCGTCGAGTAGGCGTCGCGCACCCCGCCCGGCGGCGGCGTGGTCGGCGTCGGCGACGGGTTGCTCCCGCCACCCCGGGTGTAGACGGCCACGTAGTCGACCAGCATCGACCGGCCCGGCACGGTGGACGCGGTGGGCGTCGCCGAGCCGGCCACGCCGTCCGGGAAGCCGCCGCCCATCGCCACGTTGAGCAGCAGGAAGTAGCCGGCGTGGCCGGTCATCTGACTCCAGTACGGCTCACCGATCTGGTTCTGCCCGACGGTGTGGAAGAGCTGGCCGTCGACGTACCAGCGCAGTTGCTGCGGACTGGTCGAGGCGTCCCACTCGAACCGGTAGGTGTGGAACGCCGACTGGCAGGTGCTGCCCGGGCAGGCCCGGGACGCACCGATGCCGTTGAACTCCCCGCACGGGCCGCCCGGCGCGACGCCGCAGTGCAGCACGCCCCAGACCGAGTTGATCCCGTTGACGTTCTCCATCACGTCGAACTCGCCGATGCCCGGCCAGTTCTGGTAGTTGCCCCGGTACGGCGAGCCGAGCGCCCAGAACGCCGGCCAGTACCCGGACGCCGCCGCACCGGTGACGTTCGGCATCTGGATCCGGCCCTCCAGGGCCAGCACGCCGCCCGACGGCGGCTTGAAGTTCGCCCGTACCGTCTCGATCCGGGCGGAGGTCCAGCGGCCGGCCGAGTCCCGCAGCGGCGTGATGCGCAGGTTGCCCGAGCCGTCCTGGGCCAGGTTGGCAGTGCTGGACGTGTAGGTCTGGATCTCGCCGGTGCCCCAGTTGGCCGGGCCGCCGGGGTAGCTGGTGCCGGTGTCGATGATCCAGTTGGCGGACGAGGGCAGCGTGCCGGACGGGCCGGTGAAGTCGTCGCTCCACACGAGGTTCCACCCGGACGGTGTCGGGGGCACCGCGGCCTGGGCGGTCATCGAGACGCCGGCGAGTGCTGTGGTGAGCGCGAGGACGCCGGCGCCCAGGGCGAGCCGGCGGCGTGGTCGGGGCACGGTGGCGGAGGCGGCCGGAGCCGCCGGGATCGGGTTCATTCGGGGTGCCTCTCTGCGGGGGACGGGTCCGGGAGAGCGCTCTCTGAGAGCGATTTCTACGCGCCCGTCCCCGCACTTGTCAACGCTTGTCGATGGCCTCCGCCGGCTGCGGCCGGCGCAGCACCACCTGCTCCAGCGCGGTCCACGCCGTGGTGGTGACCAGATAGAGCACGGCCGCCAGCGGCACCACGAGCGCCACCAGCACCGTGCCGTACGGCAGCAGCGGGAGCAGCCGCCCGAGCACCGCCGCGCCCGGCCCCTCGGCCGGCGTACCGGCCACGGTGCCGGTGGCCGCCGCCGCCCGGCGCATCCGCCGCGAGGACCACCAGGCCAGCGCCAGCAGCGCGGCCAGCAGCACCCCGAACACCAGCGGCACCGGACCGGCCAGCCCGTCGCCGAGGTGCCACCCCAGCGGTACGCCGGCGAGCCGCTCCCCCAGCAGCTCCGGTGCGCCGTCACCGGTGGCGAACAGGCGGTACATGACAAGGAAGAACGGTGCCTGCAACAGCGCCGGCAGGCAGCCGGCGACCGGGCTGGCCCCGGCGTTGCGGTAGAGCGCGAACAGCTCGCTCTGGAGGCGGGCCGGATCGTCGGCGTACCGGCGCTGGAGTTCCCGTACCTCGGGGGCGAGCGCGGTGCGGCGCCGCTCCCCGCGGACCTGCGCCACTGTCAGCGGGGAGATCAGCAGCCGGACGGCGACGGTGAACAGGACGATGGCGGCGGCCGTCGCGGCGCCGCCGGCGAGCGGGGCGAGCACGTCGGCGAGCCAGGTGACGACTGTGGCCGCGGCCGAGGCCGCGGAATGCAACGGTGCGAAGGCGAGCATGGGTGGACCCCTCGATGGCGATTCCGGGTGTCCCGGGCGGCGGCATGCCGCGCGGCGGGACTGATGACGACGGAATCGGCCGCGAAAGCCGGGGTGGAGGAACCGGCGGCCCGCCGACGCGGGCCGGAAGGTGGCTACGCGGCCGAGGGGCGCAGGCCGGGCGCGCGGGGACGCGGACGCCCCGGCGCGTCCGGGTCGACCTGCCGGGGCACGCCCCGACGGCGGGCGCGGGCACGCAGGGCGGCGGCGAACCGGGTGCCGGGCGGCGTGGGCAGCGCGCGAACCCGCAGCGCGAGCAGGGTCGCCAGCAGCAGCGCGGCGACGACCGCCGCACCGGCGAGCAGCCCGGCCGGCCGGTCGGCGACCAGCGCGAGGGCGTAGGCCCACGCCCCCGTCAGCACCGCCAGGATCCCCGCCACACGGTGACAGTAGCCCGCCGTGTCACGCCCCGCGGCCCGTGCGTCCACGCCGCCGCGCCGCCGGGCGGACCCCCACGACCCGAACGGGCGAACCGGCGCCGACACGCCGCCGGGCGCGTTTCCGGGCCCGGACACGGTGGGTAACAGGCCATCGACCACGCGGCACGGTGCCGCAAGCGGTCCCGAGGAAGACGGTGGTGACGATGAGTGGCTCAGTGGCGGAGCGGGAGCGGAGCGCCGCAGCGGGCGGAACCGACCTGCTGACAGTCGGCGTCGAGGAGGAGTTCCTGCTCGCCGACCCGCACACCGGGACCGCCGTACCCGCCGTGGACCTGGTGATGGAGCAGGTGCCGGCCGAGCTGCGGGGCCAGGTGGAACGCGAGTTCCAGACCAGCCAGATCGAGATCGGCAGCCCGCCCGGGCTGGACCTGTCCTCGATCCGGCACTCGCTGTCGATGCTGCGCGCCGAGCTGGCCGACGCGGCCGAGCGGGCCGGAGTACGGCTGCTGGCGATCGGCACCGGGCCGGTCGACGGGCCGGTGCCGCCGGTGGTGGACAAGCCGCGCTTCGACCGGATGATCGAGCGGTTCCGGCTGCTGGTGCCCGGCCCCGGCAACAACGGCATGCACATCCACGTCGGCATTCCCGACCCGGACACCGGCGTGCAGGTGCTCAACCACGTCCGGCCGTGGCTGCCGATCCTGCACGCGGCCACCGCGAACTCCCCGTTCTCCCGGGGCGAGGACACCGGGTACGCGAGCTGGCGCTCGGTGGAGTGGGAACGCTGGCCGTCGGTCGCGCCCACCCCGTACCTGGAGTCGCACGAGCACTACGAGCGGCTGATCCGGCAGCTCATCGCCAGCGGCGTGATGCTGGACGAGGGAATGCTCTACTGGTACGCCCGGCTCTCCGCCAAGTACCCCACCGTGGAGATCCGCATCGGCGACGTCTGCCCGTCGGTGGACGACGCGGTGCTGGTGGCGGCGCTGGTCCGCGCGCTCGTCGCGACAGCGCTCACCGACATCGCCGCCGGCCGTCCGGCCGTCAACACCGACCACCACCTCCTGGTGGCGGCGCACTGGCGGGCCGCCCACGACGGGCTGGAGGGCGAGGGCGTCGACCTCACCGACGGTGAGCTGCGCCCGGCCTGGGAACTGCTGGACCGGCTCGTCGACCGGCTGCGCCCGGAACTGGAACGGCACGGCGACCTGGACCGGGTCACCGATCTGCTGGGCGGGCTGCGCCGGCACGGCAGCGGCGCGGCGCGGCAGCGCGCGGTGTTCGAGCGCACCGGCAGCCTCGTCGACGTGGTCGCGGACGTGGCACGGCAGACCCGTGGCTGAGCGGCCGTGCGGCCGCGGCCCGGCGTGACAGGATGGGCGACGTGGCCGAGCGCATGATCGTCATCGGCGGCGACGCCGCCGGAATGTCGGCGGCGTCGCAGGCGCGACGCCGCCGCCGCGACCGCTCCGACCTGGAGATCGTCGCGTTCGAGCGGGGGCACTTCACCTCCTACTCGGCCTGCGGCATCCCCTACTGGGTGAGCGGCGTGGTCGAGGAGCGGGACGAGTTGATCTCCCGCGACCCGGAGACCTTCCGCGACGAGTTCGGCATCGAGGTCCGCACCCGGCACGAGGTCACCGCCATCGACCTCGACCGCCGCGAGGTCCTCGCGCGGGACCTGGACGGCGGCGGCGAGGTCCGCGCCGGTTTCGACACCCTGGTGTACGCCACCGGCGCGTCACCGATCCAGCCGGACTGGGCGCGCGACGACGTGTCGGGGGTGTTCGGCGTGCAGACGCTCGACGACGGCGCGGCGCTGATCGACTGGCTCGCACGTGAGCCCCGGCCGCGGCGGGCGGTGGTGGTCGGCGGCGGCTACGTCGGCGTCGAGATGGCCGAGGCGCTCGTGCAGCGCGGGCTCTCGGTGCAGCTGGTCGAGCAGGCCGACCAGCCGATGTCGACTGTGGACCCGGACATGGGCGAGCTGGTGGTCGAGGCGATGCGGGCCACCGGGATCAACGTCCGTACCGGCATCACCGTCACCGGCCTGGAGGAGCGGGACGGCCGGATCCGCGCGGTGCTCACCGACGAGGGGCCGATCCCGGCCGACGTCGTGGTGCTGGGACTCGGGGTACGCCCCAACACCGCGCTCGCCGAGGCCGCCGGCCTGCCGATCGGTCCCTCCGGGGCGATCCGGGTGGACCGGCGGATGCGGGTGCCGGGCGTGCCCGGCGTCTGGGCGGCCGGTGACTGCGTGGAGTCCCTGCACCGGGTCAGCGGCATGCCGGTGCACATCCCGCTCGGCACGCACGCCAACAAGCAGGGCCGCGTGGCGGGCATCAACATCGGCGGCGGGTACGCCACCTTCCCCGGCGTCATCGGCACCGCCGTCACAAAGGTCTGCGAGCTGGAGGTGGGCCGCACCGGGCTGCGCGAGCGGGACGCCCGGGAAGCCGGCTTCGAGTTCGTCACCGTGCACACCCAGTCGACGAACCGGGCCGGCTACTACCCGGGCGCGCGGCCGATGACGATCAAGCTGATCGCCGAGCGGCCCAGCGGGCGGCTGCTCGGGGCGCAGATCGTCGGCTGGTCCGAGGCGGCCAAGCGGATCGACGCGCTCGCGGTGGCACTGTGGAACGGCATGACGGTGGACGAGATGACAGCGCTCGACCTGGGGTACGCGCCGCCGTACGCCCCGGTGTGGGATCCGGTGCTGATCGCCGCCCGCAAGGCCGTCGACGCCCTCGCCGCCGTGTAAGGAAGGGCCCCCTATTAACGCCTCCGGTAGAGGAAGGGCCCCTTCTTAACACCGAGACCCGGGTTTGTCGGTGCCGGGGGTTAGCGTGTGCGCGTCGCCGGTCCGGCACTCCCCTCGGAGGTAACCCCACATGTCCCAGGAGACGACCTACCTCGAACTGTCCGAAGTGGATGGTGGAGCTCACAAGTTCTACGAGGTGGTGGTCGACGACACCGCGATGACAGTGCGCTTCGGGCGGATCGGCGACCAGGGCCAGGTGAAGACCAGCACCTACCCGGACAACTCCCGCGCCCGCGCCGCCGCGGCGAAGAAGATCGGCGAGAAGATCCGCAAGGGGTACGCCCCGGCGGTGCCCGGCGTACGCCAGAAGCGCACTGTCTCGCGCCGGCAGATCGTCAGCACCCGCTCGACCGCCCGCACCGCCCCGGTCCTCTGGCGGTACGCCTCGGGCGCGCCCGCCTTCGGCATCTTCGTCGACGACAGGCACTGCATGGTCGGCAACGAACACGGCGTGATCACCACGCTCGACCACGACGCCCGCCTGGTCAACCAGGTCCGGCTGCCCGACGGGGTGAAGTGCATCGTCGCCGACGACGCCTGGGTCTACGCCGGCTGCGACGACGGCAACGTCTACGACCTGTCCGGCAAGGTGCCCCGCGCGGCGTACGCGATCGCGCCCGAGATCGACATCTACTGGCTGGACATCCACGACGGCGTGCTGGGCGTGTCCGACCGCGACGGCGGCATCTCGGCGATCGACCACGAGGACGAGTTCCTCTGGCGCCGGCCGGGGCGGGGCCGGTCGGCGTGGATGGTCCGCTGCGACGCCGACGCGCTCTACCACGGCCACTCGCAGGGCGTCACCGGTTACGACTGGCGCACCGGGCGGGAGCTGTGGCACACCGGCACCGGCGCGGTGCTGTTCGGCTGGCAGGAGCGCGACGCGGTCTTCGCCGGCACCGGCACCCGCGAGGTGGTGCGCCTGCGCAAGGACGGCCGGGCCGAGCAGGTCTACCGCTGCGACTCGGCGGTCTTCTCCTGCGCCACAGCCGAGGGCGGCCGGTACGTGTTCGCCGGCGACAGCGCCTCCTCGATCTACTGCTTCGACCAGGCCGGCAACCGGTTGTGGAAGCTCGGCACCGGCTGCGGCTCGGCATACTCGATGCAGTACCACGACAACCGGCTCTACGTGGTCACCACGAGCGGCCACCTGGCCTGCATCGACGCGAGCGAGGCGGCGATCCGGGCGGCCGAGGCGGGCAGCGTGCCCGACGTGGTCGACGTCAAGGCGCCGGCCCGGATGCCGGAGACGGCCGCCTGGGCCTCGGTCGAGGTGACCACCGACGACCGTGACGGCGTGCTGGTGCAGTGCGTCGAGCAGGGCGGCCGGCTGCGCGTGCACGTCCTCGCCGACGGCTACCGGCGGGACTGGTCGGTGCAGTTCCCCAAGGGCATCCGTGAGCCGGGCGCGCGCTACCTGGTCACCGAGGTCCGCGAGTCGGGCCGTGGCGGCTTCTACCGGGCGTACGGGGACATCCGCCGGCTGCGCTGACGCGCACCGGCGAGGCGGGCCGCACGAGGCCGGGCCGGGACAGCGGATCGTCGCCGTACCGGCCAGGATGTGCCGATGCGGTGCGATATTCCCGAAGGGCTGCGCTGGGTCGAGCGGACGGCAGCCGGCCGGGCGTGGCTCGCGGAGCTGCCCGGCCGGCTGGCCCACTGCGTCGCGCGGTGGGAACTGACGGTCGGCCCGCCGTTCGCGTACGCGTTCGCCTCGCTGGCGCTGCCCGCGACGCTTCCCGACGGCACGCGGGCGGTGCTGAAGCTCCAGTACCCGGACGACGACAGCGTCCACGAGGCGACAGCGCTGGCACACTGGGCCGGGCGGGGCGCGATCCGGCTGCTCGCCCACGACGCCGACCGGCGCGCGCTGCTCGTGGAACGGTGCGACCCCGGTACGCCGTTGCACGCGCTGGCGGCCGACGCCGCGCTCGACGTCGCGGTCGGCCTGCTGCCGGGGCTCGCGGTGCCGGCCGGCGCGCCGTTCACCTCGCTGGCCGAGGAGGCGGCCGGGTGGGCGGAGCGGATGCCTGGCAACTGGCGACGGGCCGGCCGCCCGTACGAGCGGCGCCTGCTCGACGCCGCGCTCGGGCTGCTCGCCGAGCTGGCGCCGGGCCAGGGCGAGCAGGTGCTTGTCAACCAGGACCTGCACGCCGGCAACATCCTGGCCGCCGCACGCGAGCCGTGGCTGGTGATCGACCCGAAGCCGCTGGTCGGCGAGCGGGAGTTCGCCGTGGTGCCGCTCGTGCGCGGCGCGGAGCTGGGGCACTCTCCGGCGGCGGTGCGGCACCGGCTCGACCGGCTCAGCGCCGGCCTGGGCCTGGACCGGGAGCGGGTACGCGGCTGGGCGATCGGTCAGACGGTGGCCTGGAGCATCGGCGGCGACCAGGTCTTCCCCGGCAACGTCGAGGTCGCCCGGTGGCTGCTCGACGAGACGTGACAGCGCCGCCGCACCCGGGAGGGCGCGACGCGGCCGACGCGACAGCCGGTGCGGCGCGCGGTCAGCCCGCCTGGCAGGCAGGGCACCAGTAGAGGTTGCGGCCGGCCAGTGTGCCCCGGCTGACCGGGGTGCCGCAGACGTGGCAGGGCGCGCCGGGGCGGCGGTAGACGTACACCTCGCCACCGTGCCTGTCGACGCGCGGCGCGCGGCCTGTCACCTCCGGCAGGTCGGCGTCGCGCACCGTGTCGATCCGCCCCCGCTCGACAGCCCGGTTCATCAGCGCGACCAGGTCTGCCCAGAGTTCGGTCCAGCCGGCCGGCGTCAGTTCCCGCCCGGGCAGCAGCGGCGGCAGCCCGGCCCGGAACAGCGCCTCGGTCACGAAGATCAGGCCGGTGCCGGCCACCACCGACTGGTCGAGCAGCAGCGCCGCGAGCGGGGTGGGGCTGCGCCGGATCCGCGCGTACGCCCGGTCCGGGTCGGCGTCTGCGCGCAGCGGGTCCGGCCCGAGCCGGTCGCGCAGCGCCGCCACCTCCGGCGGGGTCAGCAGCTCGCAGGCGGTCGGACCGCGCAGCTCCAGCCAGTTCCGGTCGCTGTGCAGGCGCAGCCGCAGCTGCCCGACCGGGGCCGGCGGCTCCCCCGGCCCGTCGGCGAACTTCCCGTACAGACCCAGGTGTACGTGCAGCGTCAACTCGCCCGCGTAGTGGTGCAGCAGGTGCTTGCCGTACGCCTCGGTGCCGTCCAGGACGGTGCCGCTCAGGCGGGCCGCGCCCTCGGCGAAGCGGCCCTGCGGGCTGTCGGCGTGCACCTTGTCGCCCGCGAACAGCTCGGCGTGCCGGGCGGCGAGGCGGTGGATGCTGTGTCCCTCTGGCACGACCGCCAAGCGTAGCCAGCGGGTCGCGCCGTCGGCGACGTCGGGCCGTGGGACGGCATTGAATCGATGCCTACCGACTGAAAGACTGGCTGCGGTAGCGCTCGGGAGCCAGTGCGAGCCGCTCGATCTCGCCGGAGGGACAAGCGCGGGGTGATGCGCCGCCCCGGTGCCGGGCAGTCGTCTCCGGCAGTCCACCGTGCCGCCGCGCCGCCCCTCGGGGACGGCTGGGCACCAGCCGATCACGCGGCGGCGACATCGCGGTCCACCACCGCGGCGCCGACCGCCCCCGGCGCCCCCAGCTCGGGAGAGACACATGCTCCGTACGCTCGGCGCGGCCCTGGCCGCCGCGCTCGCCCTGACCGGCCTGGCCGCCTCGGCGGACGCCGGCCGGTCCCCCGCCACCACGGCGATGACGCCTGCCACCGCGGCGACGCCAACCCCCACGCCCACGTACGCCTGCCCGCCGGCGCTACCGGTCACCGGCCAGGTGACCGGTGCCACCACGACCAGCATCACCATCACCTACTGGATGGTGCTCAGCCCGCCCTGCGGCTACGACCCGCCGCTCCTCATCAGCCTCTTCGCCAGCCGCGAGGACGCCACCGCGTGGCGCGATCCGGTGGCCGAGGCGGTCACCGGGCCGGAACGGTCGGGGAAGGTGACGCTCGGCGGCCTGACCCCCGGTACCGAGTACTGGTTCCGGTTCGGCGACACCAAGGGCACGCGGGATCCGTACGTGATCGGCGGCCCGGCGCGCACGCTGTCGCTCTGCTCCGCGACGGCCACCATCGACAGCCGGTGGGACGGTGGCTTCGTCGCGACAGTGACGGTGCGCAACGACGGCGCCGAGCCGGTCCCGGGCTGGCTCGTGTCGTGGCGGTGGTCCGGTGACGAGCACATCCGGTCGGTCTGGGGCGGCGTGGTCGAGGGCGCCGGGCAGGACGTCGCGGTGCGCAACGCCTCCTGGAACGGGACGCTGGCACCCGGCGGTTCGGCGACGTTCGGCCTGCTCGTGGCGGCGGGCACGACGCCCGCCGCGATCACGCCGGTCTGCGGGCGGTGACCGCCATGCGACGGCACGGCGGCAGGGGCCGCCTCCTGGCGGCGGGGCTGGCGCTCGCGGTGGCCCTGGCGGCGACAGTGCTGGGGCCGGCGGCGGGTGCGCTCGCCGCGCCGGTGACGGTCACGAACGGCACCCAGTTCACCGACACGAGCGGCGCGGTGGTGCACGCCCACGGCGGCGGCGTGCTCGAGGTCGGCGACTACTACTACTGGTTCGGCGAGAACCGCAATCCGGACAACACGTTCCGGGCGGTGTCGGTCTACCGTTCCACGGACCTGCGTACCTGGGAGTTCCGCAACAACGCGCTCACCCAGTCGTCGGCCGCCGAATTGCGGGTCGCCAACATCGAGCGGCCGAAGGTCGTCTACAACGCGGGCACCGGCCGGTTCGTGATGTGGATGCACAAGGAGAACGGGTCCGACTACAACGAGGCGCGGGCCGCCGTCGCCTCCTCGGCCACCGTGGACGGGAACTACACCTACCACGGCAGCTTCCGGCCGCTGGGGCAGCACATGTCCCGCGACATCACGCTCTACAACGACAACGGCACCGCGTACATGATCTCGGCGGCCGACGACAACTACGACCTGAACATCTACCGGCTCACGCCGGACTACCTGAACGTGGCCGCCCTGGTGGGCAACTTCTGGGACGGTGCCCACCGCGAGGCGCCCGCGATGTTCAAGCGGGGCTCGACGTACTTCCTGCTGACGTCGGGGGCGACGGGCTGGAGCCCGAACCAGGCCCGGTACGCCACCGCGCCGAGCGTCGCGGGGCCGTGGAGCGGCTGGACCGACGTGGGCAACGGCACCACCTTCAACTCCCAGCCGGCCTTCGTGCTGCCGGTCCAGGGCACGTCCGGCACCAGCTACCTCTACCTGGGTGACAGGTGGGCGGGCGCGTGGGGCGGCCCGGCCAACGACTCCCAGTACGTGTGGCTGCCGATCACCTTCCCGACCGCCACCAGCATGAGCCTGACCTGGTATCCGTCGATCACCATCGACACGGCGGCGGGCACCGTCACCGGGAACTCGCCCGTGTACTACCGCGTCACGGCCCGGCACAGCGGCCGGGTGCTCGACGTGATCAACGGCTCCACGGCGAACAACGCCGAGGTCAAGCAGTGGAGCTGGAACGGCGGCGGCAATCAGCGGTGGGAGTTCCAGGACGCCGGCGGCGGCTGGTTCCGCCTGGTCAACGCCGGCAGCGGCAAGTGTCTCGACGTCGCGAACGCGTCCACCGCCGACGGCGCCAACATCATCCAGTACACCTGCGGCAGCGGCGCCAACCAGCAGTGGCAGTGGGCCGCGCTGGGCGGCTGGTTCCAGCTGCGGGCGCGGCACAGCGGCAAGTGCCTCGACGTGGTGAACGCCGGCACCGGCGACGGCGCGGACGTGCAGCAGTACACCTGCGGCGCGGGCACCAACCAGCAGTGGTCACGCACCGTGTCCTGACCGGCGCCGATCTCCGCACGCTCCGGTGCTGGTCGCCGGAGCGTGCGGAGCAGCCGACGGGTGTCGATTTCGGCACACCTGGGTACTTCCTTTCTGTCATGCGCGGCCTCCGCGCCTGGATCAGGAGGTGCCATCGTGAAGATCCTGTCCCGCCGGAACCCTCCGGCGACCAGTACCGATACCAACGGCGACGGCGTGGTCGACGAGCGCGACCGGACCGCCGAGCAGCCGGCCGGCCGGCCCGTGGTCACCGACCGCGACGAGGAGCGGACCACGTACCGCAGCGCCGCCACCGCGACCGAGAACGAGCGTGCCCGGGACGCGGCGGCCGACCGGGACGCGCGCGATCTCGACGCGGCGACGCCGGCCGACGACCGCACGACCGGCCTCCGGGGAGCGGCCACGACGGCCCACGGCCGGAACGCGGCGGCCGACGACGAGCCGGACGCCGAGGCCCGGCGCCGGGCTGCGGACCGGGGCGCGGCGGCGCGTGCGGTCACCGGCCGCCGGGTCGACGCCGACACCCGGACCGTTCCGGTGACCGACGCCCGGACCGCCGGTGCGACGCCCGCCGTCGGAGCCCCCGTCGCCGAGCCCACCGTCGACCTGGACCGCGACGGCCGCCCGGACCACACCGATCTCGACCGGGACGGCCGCCCCGACGGTACGGATGCCGACCGCGACGGCCGGGTGGACCGGCCGGAGCCGTACACCACAAAGCGTCCCCGGGCCAGCCTGCTCGCCACGCTCGGCCTGATCGTCTCGGTGGTCGGGGCGCTGTTCGTCCTCTCCGGCACGCTCGCCGGGTACGGCATCGGTGTCGGCGCGGCCGGCGCGGTGCTGGCGGTGCTGGGCCTGATCGCCACCCGTCGCCGACACGTTGCCGGCAAGACCGACGCGCTGATCGGCATCGCGGTGGGCCTTTCCGCGGTGGTGCTCGGCATCGTGGCGATGACCGGCCAGTTCGACTGGCCGACCACCGACGGCGACTGGGTGGGCCGCTTCCGCGAGTGGCTCGACTCACAGTTTGGCGCCTGGTTCTGACGGGCACCTTTCCGATCGCCGGCAGGGCCGGCCAGCCCGATCAGATCTGGTGGTTCACCAGCCGGGTAACACCTCTTTCGGGGGCGGCGGTTCGCCGCCCCCGAAGTGTGTCCGGCGTCGGCGCAATGATTGCTCACTGGTGACCGATTCAACGCAACGATTCGCCGCCGAACGCAACTTCTCGCGGTGGATGTCGTCTACCGGGGCCGCATAACGTTGGACCACGGCGCCAGCCCGTGGGCCGACGGTGGCCGGGCGCGCCCGACCCTGGGAGCACGACATGACGATGGACGCCATCCGCCAGCGCTTTCTGATGTGCCGGCCGACGTACTTCGCCGTCGACTACGCGATCAACCCGTGGATGGACCCCACCGCCCCGGTCGACGCCGACCTGGCGATCCGGCAGTGGGAGCGGCTTCGCCGGACGTACCTGGACCTGGGCCACGAGGTCGAGCTGATCGAGCCGGTCGCCGGCCTGCCGGACATGGTCTTCGCCGCGAACGGCGGCACCGTGATCGACGGCAGGGCCATGGCGGTGCAGTTCCGCGACCCGCAGCGCGCCGACGAGGCGCCCGCGTACCGGGCCTGGTTCGAGGGCGCCGGCTTCGAGATGTACGACCCGAAGCACGTCAACGAGGGCGAGGGCGACGTCCTGCTGGCCGGCGACCACCTGCTCGCCGGCACCGGGTTCCGCACCGCGCACGCGTCGCACGCGCAGCTCCAGGAGGTCTTCGGCTACCCGGTGGTGACCATGCAGCTGGTGGACCCCCGCTTCTACCACCTGGACACCGCGCTCACGGTGCTCGACGAGCGCACCGTGGCGTACCTGCCGGAGGCGTTCTCCCCCGGCAGCCGGGCGGTGCTGCGCCGGCTGTTCCCGGACGCGATCCACGCCACCATGGCCGACGCCGAGGTGCTGGGCCTGAACGCGGTCAGCGACGGCCGGCACGTGGTGCTGCCCGCGCAGGCCACCGACCTGGCCGCGAAGCTGCGCGACCGGGGCTACGAGACCATCGGGATCGACCTGTCCGAGCTGCGCAAGGCCGGCGGCGGACCGAAGTGCTGCACGTTGCGACTCCGTCAGGGAAAGGCGAGCAAGTGATCATCGACGACATGCTGCGGACTCCGTCCGCGGTCCGGGACGCGGAGCGTCACACGGCGCACAACTACCACCCGCTGCCCGTGGTGATCTCGTCGGCCGAGGGCGCCTGGCTGACCGACGTGGACGGCCGCCGCTACCTCGACTGCCTGGCGGGATACTCGGCGCTGAACTTCGGCCACCGGCACCCGAAGCTGATCGAGGCCGCGCACGCGCAGCTCGACCGGCTCACGCTGACCAGCCGCGCGTTCATCCACGACCAGTTCGCCGACTTCTGCCGCGAGCTGGCCGCGCTCTGCGGCAAGGACCTGGTGCTGCCGATGAACACCGGCGCCGAGGCGGTGGAGACCGGCATCAAGGTGGCCCGCAAGTGGGGCTACCAGGTCAAGGGCGTCACGCCGGGCCAGGCAAACATCGTGGTGGCGGAGGGCAACTTCCACGGCCGTACGACCACGATCGTCAGCTTCTCCACGGACGAGGACGCGCGTGCCGACTTCGGGCCGTACACCCCGGGCTTCACAGTGGTCCCCTACGGCGACCTGGACGCGCTGACCGAGGCGATCGACGAGAACACGGTGGCCGTGCTGCTGGAGCCGATCCAGGGTGAGCAGGGTGTCGTGGTGCCGCCGGAGGGCTACCTGCCGGGTGTGCGCCGGGTCTGCACCGAGCGCGACGTGCTGTTCGTCGCCGACGAGATCCAGTCGGGGCTGGGGCGTACCGGGGCGACGTTCGCCTGCGAGCACGAGGGCGTCGAGCCGGACATGTACCTGCTGGGCAAGGCGCTCGGCGGCGGCATCGTGCCGGTGTCGGCGGTGGCGGCGAACCGCGACGTGCTGGGTGTGCTCCAGCCGGGCCAGCACGGCTCGACGTTCGGCGGCAACCCGCTGGCCTGCGCGGTAGCTACCGAGGTGGTCCGGCTGCTGGCCACCGGCGAGTTCCAGCGCCGCTCGGCCGAGCTGGGCGAGCGGCTGCACGCCGGCCTGCGCGGCCTGATCGGCAAGGGCCTGGTGGCGGTACGCGGTCGCGGCCTGTGGGCCGGGCTGGACATCGACCCGGCGCTGATGACGGGCCGGCAGGCGTGCGAGCGGCTGATGGAGCGCGGTGTGCTCGCGAAGGACACGCACGGCTCGACCATCCGGCTCGCCCCGCCGCTGGTGATCACCGAGGACGAGATCGACCACGCGGTGGCGCAGCTCGCCGCCGTGCTGGCCGGCTGAGGGCGTACGCCTCACTCCGTACACGAGAAGGCGCCGGGACCGCGACGGTCCCGGCGCCTTCGCGCGTGCCGGTCACTGACGCGGCAGCCGCATCGCCATGGTCGGCGCCTCGGCCATCACCGAGTTCGGCGTGTACTTCGCGTCGCTGCTCATGTCGTCGGCGCGGCCGATCTGCACGCCCGGGTACAGCTCGATCAGGTCGCCCTCGGCCAGCACCCGGGACTGCTGCGGCGCCAGCGCGATCCGCTCGTGCTCGGCCATCGAGCCGCCGGGGCGTACGCCGGAGCCGTTGGTGCTGGTGTCGGTGACCACCACCTCGCCCACCCGCAGCTCCAGCCGGATGTGGCTGCGGCTGATCCAGCGGCGGGCCTCGTCGTTGAGCCACTGGCCGAGCGTCACCCCGCCCGGGCCGTCGGGCGCCCGGCCGATCGCCACCGGCTCGGTCTCGGTCAGCACGAACCGCTTGCGGACCAGCCCGCCGATGCGCGCCGCGAGCACCACGGTACGCGGGCGCGGGCCGGCGTCGGAGAGCCGTGCGCCGTGCCGGGGGCAGGTCGGCGCCCCGGTACGCAGCGTGGGCGGCGGCTGCTCGGCCGGCACCCGGTCCACGGCGGCCAGGTCGGCGAACGCGCCCCCGCCCCCGCCGCCGCCGAACAGCGCGCACCCCGGCTCCGGGCAGCGCCACTTCCGGGAGAGCAGCTTGACCCCGGCCGGGGAGCGGCTGCCGGTGGCCGGGTCCTGGCCGCCGCCGACGTGCGCGATGAAGACCGGCCCGCCGGCGCCGGGCACCGGGGCGAGCACGCGGCCCGCCTGCCCGACCCACGGGTACCGCCCGACGAGCCCGTCCAGCCGCGCCCGGGTGAGCACCGGCAGGCCGAGCAGGTCGGCCACCTCCAGCATCCGGTCACCGGGCTGGTCGAGCACCTCCACCAGGCCGTCGTCGGCCCAGCGGCGCACCACCATCCGCTCGTTGGAGGTCAGGTCGGCGTCGGACAGCAGCGCCCGGTGCACGATCGCGTAGACCGGGACGCTGTCCTCGCCGATCTGCCGGGACAGCGCGTCGATCACCATGCCGAGCCGCAGCAGGCTGGCCGGACGGCCGCCGTCCAGGTTCTGCCACCGGATGACCTCGGCCAGGTCGACCACGGCCCGGGCCAGCGACGGGTCGGTGCAGACCCGCCCCTCGATGGCGTCGAGCACCTTGCTGATCTCGAATCTCATGCCGCAGCTCCGCACGATGTCGTCAGTGACGCGGCCGGGCCCGTTCGCCCCGCCGCGCCGCGCGCCACCACCGCGGCGCGCCCTCCACCACCCGACGACCCTACCGGCAGCCGGTCGGCTCAGGCCGCGCGCAGCGGCCGGCCCACGTCGTGCAGGTGCGCCAACGCCTGCCGGTACGACTCGACCAGCCCGGTCTCCGCGTACGGGACGCCCTGCTCGGCGCAGTACGCCATCACCAGCGGCCGGGCCCGGCGCAGGTTGGCGCGCGGCATGTTCGGGAACAGGTGGTGCTCGATCTGGTAGTTGAGCCCGCCCAGCGCCAGGTCGACGAACCGGCCGCCGCGTACGTTGCGCGAGGTCAGCACCTGCTTACGCAGGTAGTCCAGCTCGTCGTCGGCGGTCGGCATCGGCATGCCCTTGTGGTTCGGGGCGAACGAGCAGCCCATGTAGAGGCCCCACAGCCCCTGGTGCACGGCGACGAACAGCAGCGCCTTGGCCGGTGACATGACCGCGAACAGCAGCCCGAGATAGCCGGCGGCGTGCGCGGCGAGCAGCAGCGCCTCCACGGCCCGGTGCCGCATCGGCACCCGCCACCGCCCGTCCGGCTCGCGGCCGACGAGCGCCTGCACGCTGGCCACGTGCAGCGCCAGCCCTTCCAGCAGCAGCAGCGGGAAGAACAGCCACGCCTGGCGGCGGGCCATCCACCGGCTCAGGCCGCGCGTGGCCGTCGCCTGCTCGTACGTCCAGACCAGCGCGCCCGCGCCGACGTCCGGGTCCTCGTCGGTGTGGTTCGGGTTGGCGTGGTGGCGGTTGTGTTTGTCCACCCACCAGCCGTAGCTGAGACCGACCGCCAGGTTGCCGGCGACCAGTCCGGCCGCCTCGCTCGGCCCGCGCCGGCGGAACATCTGCCGGTGCCCGGCGTCGTGGCCGAGGAAGGCCACCTGTGTGGTGGCCGCCGCCATGACCACCGCCAGGAGGATCTGCCACCACGAGTCGCCGACGAGCGCCACCACCACCCAGCCGGCCACAAACACGCCGAGCGTCAGCGCGATCCGGAGCGCGTACCGGCCGGGCCGCCGCTCGAACAGCCCCGCCTCGGCGATCCGGCGGGACAGCCGCGCGTAGTCGCTGCCCCGCCGTGCCGCGGGTTCCGTCAACGTGGAAGAAGTCATGTCGCCCCCGATGCCGCGAGCCACGCTCTCGTACGCGACTCTCCGTCACCGATTCTGGCGATTTTCGTCGCCGTGGGTAATCCCGCAGACCCCCGGCCCGATGGTGGTGCTGTCCCTACCCCGCCGGGCCGGACCAGCGCAAACGATCTTCGTCACATCGCAGCGAGCCCGCTCGCCGGTGGGCGCACCCGCTCTGACCAGCTAGTCTGGACGAAAAGATGAGTGTTGCTCACCCGAACGGCCAGGTGCGGGCCGCAGGGTCATCGACAGACGGGAGACAGCGCGGTGCGTGGATTGACAGACAAGGTTGTGCTCGTGACAGGCGGCGGCTTCAGCCCCGATCAGGTCGGCTCCGGACTCGGCATGTCCATGTGCGTCGAGCTGGCCGCCGAGGGCGCGAAGGTCGTCGTCTCCGACCTCTCCCTGGAGCGCGCCGAGGCGACCGTCGCGCGGATCAAGGAGGCCGGCGGGGACGCGGTGGCGGTGGCCGCCGACGTCATCGACGAGGACTCGGTACGCGCCATGGTGAGCGCCGCTCTCGACGCGTACGGGCGCATCGACGTGCTGGTGAACAACGCGGGCGTGTTCGGCGCGTACGTGCCGCTGCTGGAGATCGAGAACAGCCAGTGGGACCGCGTCATGGAGGTCGACCTGAAGGGCGTCTTCCTCGCCACCAAGGCCACGCTGCCGCACATGCTGGAGCGCGGCAAGGGCGTCGTGATCAACGTGTCCTCGGCGTCCGGCCTGGTCGCCAGCGAGGTCGGCGCGGAGTACACCACCGCCAAGCACGGCGTCATCGGGCTGACCAAGCAGATCGCCTACGACTACGGCCACAAGGGCATCCGCGCGGTCGGCATCGGCCCCGGCGTGATCAAGACCGCCGCCTTCGAGGGCGCGGAGATCACCAGCGACTTCCCGTTCTACGACCTGACCATGCAGGCGCCCGCCGGCCGGTACGGCGAGCCGCACGAGATCGCCCGCGCGGTCTGCTTCCTCGCCAGCGACGACGCGTCCTTCATCCACGGCCACACCATCCCGGTCGACGGCGGTTCGCCGATCCGGTGAGACCGACGACACCGATCGATCCCGACGCGGCGAGCCCTCCCACCATCGCGGGTGAGAGGGCTCGCCGCGTTCGTCAGCCGAGCCGGGCGACGGCGTCGCGCAGCCGGACCAGATCGCGCCGGCGCCGCTCGTAGGTGGCGGCCAGCCCGATCAGCAGCAGCCCACCCACCCCCAGGAAGATCCAGCGGGGCATCAGGTCCCAGCCCCGGGCCAGCTCGTGCAGGGCCAGCGGCACCAGCGTGGCCGCGCCCAGCACCACCGGCGCCTGCCAGCGCCGGGCCGCCCCGCCGAGCACGACCGCCAGCGCCGCCGCGCCGAGCGCCAGCCGCCGCCACGGCTGCGGCTCACCGGAGACCAGCACCGACACGAGGCTCGGCAGGAACGCCGCGACGAGTCCCGGGCCGAGCGCCAGCCAACTGGTCAGCCCGGGCCGGCGCCGCAACGCCAGCAACCCGGCGCCCAGGGCGAGCGCCGCCGCCGACAGCGTGTACGCCTCCGGCACCGTCACCCCGCGCGCGGCCAGCAGCAGCCAGGCGCCGACCAGCTCGCTGCTCGCGGCCACCGCCGCGAGCACGCGCCGCCCGGCCGGCGACTCGCCCCGGCGCAGCACCCGGAGCGCGACGGCGACGCCCCACAGCACGCAGACGGCCGCCGCGTGCCGCAACGAGCCGCTGGCGAGCAGCAGCGCGAGCAGCGCCACGGCCTGCGCCGCCGCCTCCAGCACCCACGCACCGGCCCGCTTCGCGCCGACTCCGCCCGGCCCGTTCGCCGGCAGGGCCGGCCCGCCCACAGCACCCGACGTCACCGGCCCAGCCGCACCCGGCGCCAGAGCGGGCACGACGGGCCCGGCCGCTGCCGGCCGACGGGACCGGCCCGCGCGCAGCAGCGGCGCCGCGTGCGACGTCACCGCCGCGACGGCCAGGACGGCGAACGCCCCGGTACGCATCGGCTGCCCGGCCGCGATCGACGCGGTGACGGCGAACCCGGTGGCCGCCGCCACGGCGCCCAGCCAGCCCGCGATCCGGACCGGCGTCGACCGCCCGGCCACCCCGGTCACGACCCCGGCCACCACCAGCACACCCAGCGCGGTGAGCGTCAGGGCCCGGGTGGCGAGCAGGCCACCGAACCCGGGTACGGCCAGCACCGCCCCGAGCGGCACGAGCACCACCGGGCGCACACCGGTGAGCGCGGCGGCCAGCAGCGCGGCCAGCCCGATCCCGAACACGACCGCCGGCACCACCGGCCAGGGCGCACCCGCCGCCGCCAGCAGCACCGGAAGCGCCACCGCGCCGAACGGCAGCGCGGCGAGCCACCACGCGACGCGGCGATCGGTGGCGGCGAAGGCTGCGGCGGCGACGCCCAGGGCCAGCAGCACCAGCCCGGCACGGGCGGTCTCGGCGGACGCCGCCGCGACGGCGGGCGCCCCGGACCAGGGCAGCACCGGCAGGTTCGCGAGCACCAGCAGCACCGGCCGCGCGGAGTCCAGCAACGCCAGCACGGCCAGCGCGGCACCCACCACCCGCGGCGCGACCGCCGGCCGGGCACCCGCCCCGGCGGCGAGCGCCAGCAGTACCCCCGCCGTGGCGTACGGCGCCACCGGTTCCCCGCCCGGCGCGACGACCGGGCCGAGGCCGACCCCGGCGAGCGCCACGGCGAGCCCCGCCGAGGCGTACCCGCTCAGGTCGGTCCACAGGCGACGGACGGCGAGGACGGCGGCGACCGGCACCACGACGGCGGCGGTAGCGCCCCGCAGTTGCCACCAGACCGGCGCACCCAGGCCGAGCAGCGCGACGGCCACCGCAGCCGGTACGGCAAGCAACGCCACCGCCAGCGCGACGCCGCCGACCACGGGCTGCGCGTCCCGCCCGCGCCGGCCCAGTGCCGCGAGCGCCACGCCGAGCACCACCGTCACGGCGAGCACGGCGACGGCACCGGCCGGGGCGGCGCAGCCGACCAGCAGCGCGTGCCCGAGCAGCACCGCCCCGGCCGACGCGGCGGCCGGCACGACGACCCGTCCCCCGCGCGGCCGGACCACCGCCGCCAGCAGCAGCGCGGTGGCCGCCGCGAGGTCCACGACCAGCACCAGCGGCCACGGCGTCGCCGTCACGGCCGGCACCGCGAGGGCGACCAGCCCGGCGGCCGCCACGCCGGCGAGCGGCCGGACGGCCCGCGGCGTCAGCAGCGCCACCGCCCCGGCGGTCAGCAGCAGGGCCACCGGAAGCTGCCAGCCCCAGGACGGAACCGGCACGTCCCGGCCGCCCTGCCAGGCCGGGAATCCGGCACTCGCGGTGGCCGCGCCGACCAGGCCGGTGAGCACGACCGCGACCTGGCCCAGCCCGGCGGCCACGGCGAGCGCGCCCACGAGCGGGCCGGTCCGGACCGGCGCCGGCAGCGCCCGGACCGCACCGGCGAGCGCCGCCACCACCAGGCCGGCGGCGAGCAGCAGCAGCCCCGGCCGCAGTTCGCCGACCGGCCGGATCAGCGCGAGGGCGAGCACCGGCACCAGCAGCCCGGTGGTCGTCGCGCGCCAGAGGCGGCCACCGGCGGCGAGCGCGCCGGCGACCACTGCGAGCGCCACCACCAGCAGCGGGCCACCGGCGAGCAGCGGCGTGCCCGCCGCGCGACCGACAGCCAGCGGCACCAGCGCGCAGCCGGCCGCCAGGACCAGCGCCACACCGTGTCCGATCCAACCCAGCACCCGCCCGACCACCAGCGCCACGCGCGCCTCAGGGGTCCGGCGGCGCAGCGCGAGCACCACCGCGAGGTTGCCGAGCGCCACAGCGGTCAGCACCAGCGCCCAGCCGGCGGCGGTGGGCCGGAACGCGGCAGCGGCCAGCGGCAGCACCGGCTGGGCGAGCAGCCACGCCGCGAACCAGGGTGCGGTCAGCCGGCTGGCCAGGCCGTACCCGGCCGCCACCGCCGTGCCGGCCGCCGCGACAAGCGCCGCGTACCGGCTGCCGGGCAGGGCGGTCACCCCGAACAGGTCCACCGACCAGGCGGCGTACCCGTCCAGGACCACGAGCAGCAACGCCACCGAGGCGAGCGTCTCGGCGGTGCCGCGCAGCCCGCGCGCCCGGGCGACCAGCGGCGCGGCCAGGGCCAGCGCGGTCACGGCGAGCAGGATCAGCGCCCGGCCGGCCACCCCGAACGTGGTCCAGGCGACGGCGGTGAACACCACAGCGGCGGTGCCGAGCAGCAGTCCACCGAGGACGAACAGCAGGCCCTGGACCGCGCGGGTGGAGGTCTCCGCGCCGCCGGGGCGTACCGCTGGGGTGGGGGGAACCGGGCGCGGCGGCGTCACCGCCGGGTGCGGCGCGGGACCGGCGGCGTGCGGCGCGGGGATCTCCTGGCGGACCCGGGCGGCGAGCGCCGCCCGCCGCTGCCGGGCCGTGACCAGCCGGCCGGAGAGCTCCTGGTACGCGAGCCGGGCCGCCTCGACGCGCGGCACCAGCTCGCCGATCTCCCGGTCCAGCCGGATCACCTCGGCGGCGGGCGGGTAGGGCGGACGGCCGCAGCCGCGGCATCCGGCGACGAGGTCGGCCGGGGCGCCGCAACCGGGGCAGGGGTAGCCGGTGTTCTCCACCCGGCCAGCCTCGCGGGCGGCGGGGTGGAGGGACAGAGTAGGAGTACCTAGGGCCGGGTCTGCTCGTGTACCCAGGCGGTGTAACCGGGGTTGCCGCTGCCCTCCCGGCTGACCAGGATCTCCGGCACCTCGTACGGGTGGTTGGCCCGGATCTGGTCGACCAGGGCGTCCACCCGGTCCGGCGCGGTCTTGAACCGCACCTGCCACTCGACAGTGGTCTGGATCGCCGACTGCCACCAGTAGGTGCTGTCCACCGGGCCGCCGACCTGAGCACAGGCCGCCAGCCGGCCGGCGACGGCCGCGGCCGCCAGCACGTCCGCGACCCCGCGGGCGTCCACCACAGTCGTCACCACGCAGATCTGGTCCACCAGCGCACCCTACGTCGCCCGCCGCCACCGCGCTGAACAGGAGCTCCGGTGATTCGGCTCAGGTGTCGGCCGCGCCGTCGCGGTTGTCCGCGATCCACCTGTCGATGCGGGCCCACCAGTCGAAAAGCCAGTCGATGCGTTCCTGCTTGCCGGCCGGGATCTCCTCCGGCGGCACCGACCAGAACCGCATCACGATCCGCTTGTCCATCGGCAGCTCGCGCCACACGTCCGCGACGGTGAGCATCTGGTCCAGGCCGGTGTGCGCCACGAAGATCACTCCGGCATCCGGCGCGGCGTCGAGCGCGGCGAGCAGCCCGCCCGGCTGCGGGGCGAGCACGTGCCGCATCCGCTCGGCCCGCCGCGCCATCCGTTCCAGGCCGAGCGAGCGCAGCCGGTCGATCGCGCGTAGCCGCCGCGACGGGGTGAAGTTGCCGCCCTCCGGGAAGATCACGAAGGCGTCGTCGTCATCCAGGCCGGTGGCCAGGTGCCCGACCTGCCGGGTCACCGAGTCGCGCCCGTCCGGCCCGGCCGCGATGAACCGGTTGGGCAGCCGGTTGAGCAGCACGTCGATGGCCGGATCCCACTGGAGCGTCTCCTTGAGCACGATCCGGGGCTCCCGGTTGAACCAGTTCACCAGCGCGTGGATCAGGATGAACGAGTCGCCGGGCCCGGCGTGCCGGCAGACCACCAGCTCGGGGCGGCCGGGCAGGGCGGTGTCCGGGTCGGTGCCGACCACGTCGATGCTCAGCCGCAGCGTCCACCGGGCCTGCCAGAACATGACCCGCAGGAACCAGCCGGCCAGGACGTAGTGGGCCCGCTGGAAGGCCGGCGCGCGCTTGTACACGCCGAAGCCCGAGGCGAGCCAGAGCACGAACAGGGCGAGCAGCGCGGCGGCGTCCCAGACCAGGTAGACGGTGCCGATCCAGAGCAGCCGCAGCGGGCGCAGCCGCCCCGGCACCAGCGGGGACGCGGCCAGCGCCAGCAGCGCCCAACCGGGCAGCGTGGTCACCACGAAGAAGGCCAGCAGCACCACACCAGGGGCGAGCACCAGCCGGCGTAGCCAGCGGGGCGGCAGCGGCATTCAGCGCTCCAGCGCGGTGTCCAGGTATCGGCGGGAGGCAGTGTACGCCCGGCTGATCCGCCGTCCCACCGCCGCCGTGTCCCGGTACGCCCACGGGCTGTCGTCGCGCGGCTCCAGCCCGCCGGTGGGCAGCACGTGCACCTCGACGTCCTCGGGCAGCGCCGCCATCTCCCGCGCGAACCGGTGCCGGCGGGCGATCTCGAACGCCACCTGGGCGATCTCCCACGGGCGGCGCGGCGGGCTCAGCTCGCGTTCGATCCGGCCCACCTGGAGTACGAAGATCTGCTTCGCGCCGAGCGCCACCGCCTCGCCGACCGGGATCGAGTTGACCACCCCGCCGTCGATGTAGTGCTGGCCGTCGATCTGGGTGGGCGGCAGCAGCCCCGGCACCGAGGCGGACGCGAGCACCGCCGGCACCAGCGGTCCGGTGTGGAACCAGTGCTCGGCGGCGCGCTCGATGTTCGCGGCGCAGCAGCGGAACGGCACGGCCAGGTCGGCGAAGGTGGTGTTCTCGCCCAGTGTGCTCTCCAGCAGGCGGTACAGCGGCCGGGGCGAGTGCAGGTGGGTACGGGCGGCGAACCGGCGCAGCTGCCGGGCGACCGAGTCGCCGTACACCTCGCTGGCCTCGGGCGACGCCCACAGCCGGACCAGCCGGTCGGTGACCGCCTCGGTCGGGTCGGCGGCGACCAGGGCGCCGTTCACCGCGCCGATCGACGTGCCGAGGACCAGGTCGGGTTTGATCCGGGCGCGGAACAGGGCGCGCAGCATCCCCACCTCGACCGCGCCGAGCACTCCCCCGCCGCCGAGCACGAACGCCACCGGACCTGCTGCCATGCCGTTCATCCTGGCACGCGGCCCACACCCGGCCGGTTGGCCGCCCCGCCCGTCACCGGAGCGTCACACGAACCGGCCCGGGTTGTGACGCACCGCGATCGTCAACCGGACGACTGTTGACAGGTCAGACACATTCCCGCAACCTGATAGCGCTCCCGAGCCCAGGCAGGTGCGAGCTGATGGCGACACTCCAGGCCGGCCGTCTGCTGGCCCGTCGGTACCGGCTCATCGACCGGATCGGCGCCGGTGGCATGTCGGTGATCTGGCGTGCCCGCGACGAGGTGCTCGACCGGGTGGTGGCGGTGAAGGTGCTCGCCCCCTCGCTCGCCGCCGACGCCCGGTTCCGCGGCATGGTGCGCGAGGAGGCCCGCTCGGCCGCGCAGCTCGACCACCCGCACGTCACCGCCGTGCACGACTACGGCGAGACGGTGGCCCCGGACGGCTCGATCACCTCGTTCGTGGTGATGGAGCTGCTCAGCGGCGAGGAACTGGAGCACCGGCTCACCGAGGGGCCGATGCCCTGGCCGGCGGCGGTGGAGACGGGCGCGCAGGTGGCCGAGGCGCTGGCCGCGGCGCACCGGCTCGGCATCGTGCACCGCGACGTGACACCGGCCAACGTGATGATGACGGCCACCGGCGCGAAGGTGCTCGACTTCGGCATCGCCACCCGGATCGGCACGCCCGACGACGACGAGGACGGCGGCACGTTCGGCACTCCGGCGTACGTGGCACCGGAGCGGCTCGACGGTGCGCCCGCCCAGCCGGCCACCGACGTGTACTCGCTCGGCGTGCTGCTGTTCGAGACGCTGACCGGGCACCCGCCGTACCCGGCGGAGACCTGGGAGGAACTGAGCGCGGCGCTCGCGGACAGTCCGGAGCCCACTCTGGACGACGTACCGGGACTGCCCCGGCCGGTCGCGGAGATCTGCCTGCGCTGCCTGGCCCGCGACCCGCGGCGGCGGCCCACCGCGCACCGGGTCGCCGCCGTGCTGCGCGACCAGTTGCTGCCCGCCGACCCGCAGGCGGCCACCATGCTGGCGCCGACCATGACGCTGCCCGCGCTGACCTCGCCGCCGCCCGATCCGGCCGCGCAGCCGGCTCCGGGCCGGATCCCCGTGGCGCAGCCGGTGCCGGAGCCGTCCCCCGCCGCGCAGCCGGTTCCGACTGCGCCGCCGGGCCGGCGGCGTACCCTCACGCTGGCAGCGGTCGGTGTGACAGTGGTCGCCGCCGCGGCGCTGCTGGTGCCCGCGCTGACGCCGGACCGGCAGGCCGGACCTCGGGTGCTGCCGACCGCCGGGCCGGTGCAGCCGTCGCCCGCCGAACCGCCGGTGACCGACGACCCGGCCACCACGCCGCCGGCCACCACGACACCCCCGCCGCCGACCGGGGGCACCCGCCCGCCGGCCGCCGGTCAGGCCGACGCCGCCGAACGGGTGGACGGACTGATCGAGGCCGGGCTGACCGAGGGCCAGATCCGCGAGGACGTCGGGGTGGACCTGCGTAACCTGCTGCGCAACGCGGTCGCCGCGAACGGCGAGGACGCGGTGACCGCCGCCGTGGACCGGCTCCGCGGCAAGATCGACGAACGCCGCCGTGAGGGCAGCATCAGTCCCGGGTACGCGCGGCGGCTCGACGCCGCCGCCGCGGAACTCGTGGCCGGGCAGACCTGACGGGTCAGCCCCCGACGGCCGGCGCCACCGCGCGGGCCGCCCCCGTGCTCGCCCGCGCGGCCAGGAAGCCCCGGTAGACCGCCTCGTAGTCGGCGGCCATCCGCTCCACCGAGAAGTTCTCCGCCACGTGCGCGACGCAGTCCCCCGGGTCCAGGTCCGCCGCCGCCGCCCGCAACGCCGCCGGCAGCTCGCCGGGGTGGTCGCAGACGAAACCGGTGACCCCGTCGCGGATCAGCTCCGGCACCGCGCCCCGGCTCAGCGCCACCACCGGCGTACCGGTCGCCATCGCCTCCACCATCACCATGCCGAACGGCTCCGCCCACTGGATCGGCATGATCAGGCAGCGGGCGTCCAGCATCAGCCGCAGCGCGGTCGCCCGGTCCGCGTTCACCACGAGTGTCACGTCGTCGCCGAGCAGCGGCCGGACCACCTGCTCCAGGTAGCGCCGCTCGGCCGGTTCGCTGCTCTTGCCGGCGAGCGTGAGCGGCAGCCCGGCCGCCCGGCAGGCCGCCACGGCCACGTCCGGGCCCTTGTCCGGGCTGAACCGGGCCAGCCAGAGCACCGGGCCCGCGCCCGGACCGCGCTTGCGGGGGATGTCCCGCAGCGGCATCGCGTTGTGCACGGTGCCGGCCCAGGGCAGCCCCGGGTTCGCCCGGCGCTGGGCGTGCGAGATCGCGACCAGCCCCACGCCCCGGTCGGTGGCGCCGAGCGCCGTGCCGTACTCGCCGACCGGGTTGCCGTGCACGGTGGCCACTGTGGGCACCCGGCGGCGGCCGGCCACCATCGGGCCGATCGTGGTGTGGTCGTGGATCAGGTCGAAGTCGGCCGGGCCGACCAGGCGGTCGACGTGGGCCAGGTGCGCCAGCTCGGGCAGCGACTCGCCCATCCGCTCGTACTGGAGGTCGGCGCAGGTGGAGACGAACTCGGCGGCGGTGCCGTGGTCGGTCCCGGCGCCGAACAACGTGACGCGGTGCCCCCGTTCGACAAGCGCGTCGACGAGACCCGCCACCACGGTCTCCAGCCCGCCGTAGCCGGGCGGCGGCACCGACAGCCAGGGCGGCACCACCATGGCGATCCGCAACGGCCCGGCCCACCCGCGCTCCGGGGACTGCTGGTTCACGGCTACGAGTCCTCCCCGTCGGTCCCCGGCGTACCCCGCTGCGCGCGGGTTCCCGACCCGGCTCGCGGTAAACGACCGCGTCAGCCGGACACCACGATCCCGACGTGCACCTCCCGTACGCCGGGTAGCGCCCAGGCGGCCCGTTCCGCGTCCTCCCGCTGCCACCAGGCACTCGCCACGCCGTCGAGCACGACCGTGTCGCCGTCGACCCGGGCGTCGATCCGCTCGGTCCCGGTACGCCGCGCCAGCAGGCGGCGCAGGTCGAGCCGCCTCTGCTCGTCACTCGGCGGGGTAGGGGGCCGCACCTCGACGAGGTTCGTCACGCCGCGTACGCCGCGCAGCCGGCGCAGCTCCCGCTCGGCGGTACGGCGCTGGAAGCCGAACTCGACCTCGCCGCGGAGCATCACCCAGCCGTCGGCCACCGTCACGTCCAGCCGCTCGGCGGGCACGAAGCTGTCCCACTCCAGGGCCCGGCTCGCCGCGATCGCGATGTCGGCGTCGGTACGCCGTTCCGTGGCGGGCAGGACGACCGCCAGGTCACTGGCGACCGCGCGCACGCCACGTACCCGGTGGGCGCAGCGTTCGGCGGCCCACCGCCGGGCGTAGCCGTCCACCTGGCCGGTGAGCGTGACGACGCCGTCGGCGACCGTCACGCCGACCTCGGTGGCCCGGGTCTGCGCGTCCCAGTCCAGTTCCGCGAGGACGTCACGCTGGATCGCCTGGTCGGTACGCACGGCAGGCATGGTGGTGGTCATACCCGCCAGGCTGCCGCCGGTGCGGGTGAGCCGGCCTCACCCGCACCGGGTGACAGATCGTCATCCGCCGTGGGCGATCCGCCCTCGGAAGGGCGAGGCCGGCCCTGCCGGCGTCGGTGACCTCGACGCCGGCTCCACGTCACCGTGAGTCGCGGCTCGGACGAGAGGGAACGAGGAGGGGCGGCGGGCGACGGAGCCAACCCCCTTGGCTCCGTCGCCCGCCGCCCGGGAGGGAGGCAGGTCCTCGGGACTATGACGTCTCGGCGAGCGTCACGGTTGCGTTCTCGGTGGATCCGTTTCGCTTGTACTGCACCTCGACCCGGTCACCGACCTTGCCGGCCTGCACGGCGCCGACCAGGTCGTTCGAGTCGTTGATCACCTTGTCGCCGAACTTGGTGATCACGTCGCCGCGCTGGATCCCGGCCTTCTCGGCGGGGCTGCCCGGCGTGACAGCGGCGACCAGCGCCCCGCCGTCCTCGGCGCCGTTGACGCTCACCCCCAGCGAGGGGTGGCTGATCTTCTCACCGCGCTGGAGCTTCTCGGCCACGTCCTTGGCCTTGTTGCTCGGGATGGCGAAGCCGACGCCGATGTTCCCGGTGCTGCCCTGTCCGGCGGTGGCGATGGCGGTGTTGATGCCGATCACCTCGCCCCGGGTGTTCACCAGCGCGCCACCGGAGTTGCCCGGGTTGATCGGGGCGTCGGTCTGCAGCAGCCCGGAGATCGAGCTGGCGCCCTGCTGCGGGTTCTGCTGCTGGCCGCCGCCCGCCTGGATGGTGCGGTCGCGGGCGCTCAGGATGCCGGCGGTGACCGAACCCTGGAGGCCGAGCGGGCTGCCCAGGGCGAGCACCTGGTCACCGACCTGCATGGCGTCGCTGTCGCCGAACTTGGCCGCCTTCAGGTCACGCACGCCCTCGGCCTGGACCACCGCGAGGTCGGTCTTCGGGTCGGTGCCGACGACCTTGGCGGAGGCGCTCTTGCCGTCGGCGAAGACCACCCGGACCGTGTCGCCGCCACCGGCGACCACGTGGTTGTTCGTGAGCACGTACCCGTCGGCGCTGAGGATCACCCCGGAGCCCTCACCGCTGCCCGTCATGATCGTGACGATGCTGTCCTGGACGGAGGCCGCGATCTTGGGCAGGTCGGCGCTGTTGATCACCGGAGCGGCGGAGTAGGTGCGGGTGGGGCCGCCCCCGTCGAGCGCGAGGGCGAGCGCGCCACCCGCGACGCCGGAGCCGAACATCAGCGCCAGCGCCAGCACGCCCGCGCCGACGAACTTACCGGCCCGGCTGGGCCGCGCCGGCTGCTGCGGGCCCCACTGCGGCGTCGGCTGGTACGGCTGGTAGCCCTGCTGCCCCTGGTACGGCTGCGCCTGGTACGACGGCACCGGCCCACCGTGCTGCGTGGACGGGTAGCCCGCGTTGCCCTGCTGGTTCCAGCCGCCCTGCTGGTGCTGTCCCCCGTACCAGGGATGGGGTTGCTGCGGCTGCCCCGAGGCCGGGTACGGCGGGGCGGACGGCGTCGCCGGCTGCGGCGGGTACGGCCCGGCGGGCGTGGTGTTCCCGGCGGGCGTGGCGGTTCCGGCGGCCGGGGAGTCGGCCGGAACCGACGCGGGGGCCGGGGTGGTGGAGGAGGAGTCCGACGTCCCGCTCTCGACGCGGGGCAGCTCGGCGGTGTGGTGCGACGGCTCGGCGTCGGCGGGGGCCGGCGACCGCTGCGGATCGGTCTCGTGGTCGGTCATGTCACCAGCTTTCCCCGTAGCACTGTCACCAGCCTGGAATCTGCCTGGAAGTTTTCTGAATGTCACTCGCCCGAATCGGTCGCCTCGGCGAGCAGCGGCAACTTCACCCGGAACGTCGCTCCGCCCCCGGGCGTCTCCGCCACCTCGACGGTGCCGTGGTGAGCGGCGACGAGCGCGGCGACGATGGCCAGGCCGAGGCCCGTGCTGATCGGCCCGCCGGCCCGGCGGGTGCGGGCGGCGTCCACCCGGTAGAACCGCTCGAACACCCGCTCGGCCTGCTCCGGCGTGAGGCCCGGACCGGTGTCCGCCACCTCCACCACGGCGAGGTTGCCCGCCTCCTCCCGCAGCCGCAGCGTCACCGCGGCGTCCGGCGGCGTGTGGGTGAGCGCGTTCGTCATCAGGTTGCCGATCACCTGGCGCAGCCGGGCGTCGTCGCCGAGCACCACCATCGGGCCGCCGCCCGGCTCCCGCTCCAGCTCGATCCGCCGCTCCGGGTCGACCACCCGGGCCGCCTGCACCGCGTCGGACGCCAGCACCGGCAACTCGACCGGGGCCAGCGTGATCGGCCGTTCCCGGTCCATCCGCGCGAGCAGCAGCAGGTCCTCCACCAGCAGACCCATCCGGGACGCCTCGTCCTCGATCCGGCGCAGCAGATCCGCGGTCTGCTCCGGCGCGCGCACCGCGCCCTGCCGGTACAGCTCGGCGAAGCCCCGGATGGTGGTCAGCGGCGTCCGCAGCTCGTGCGAGGCGTCGGCGATGAACTGCCGCATCCGTTCCTCGGAGCGGCGGGCCCGTGCCTCCGACGCCTGCGCGTACGCGGCGGCGTCCCGCGCGCCCATCTCGGCGCTGCGCGCCGCCGCCTCGGAGGCGGCCCGCGCGGTGAACGCGGCCTCGATCTGCGCGAGCATGGCGTTCAGCGCCCGGGACAGTCGGCCCAGCTCAGAGGTGGGGCAGGGCCGCCCCATCTCCGGGTCGGGCACCCGTCGGGTCAGATCGCCGCCGGCGATGGCGGCCGCCGTACGCTCTATCTCCACGAGCGGTTTCAAGCTGGCCCGGACGATTCCCGCACCCACCGAGGCCAGGATGATCAGGACCGCGCCACCGACGAGCACGTCGATCCAGAGCAGCTGCCGGACCGAGAGGTCGACGTCGTCGAGGTTCTGCCCGATCGCCAGGTAGGTGTTCTCGTCGACCTGCCGCACCATCAGGCGCCACCGCACCCGCATGTCCGCGCCGTCGTCGGTGAAGGCCGCTCCGCCGGCGTGGTCGAGGTACCAGTTCGCGTCCCTGAGCCCCGCGGGCAGGTCGTCCGGCACCAGCGAACTGTCCCGGAGGATCGCCACGCGCTGGGTGCGGCGGTCCCACTCGCTGAAGAGGTAGTCGGTGGGCAGGTTGTTGGCGTTGGCCTGGTTGACCACCACATCCTTGTTGAACTGGTCGCTCAGCTCGCCGTCGATCCGGTCGACCAGGTAGTTGTGCAGGAAGTAGGCGGTGGAGACACTGATCACCAGCAACGCGCCGGCCACCAGCGCCAGCACGGCGGTGACCAGCTTGAGCCGCAGCGGAATCCCGCGCAGCCAGCCCTTGGCGTCGTGGACGAGGTTCACGCCGCCGGCTTGCGGAGCACGTAACCCACTCCCCGGAGCGTGTGGATCAGCCGGGGCTGGGTGTTGTCGACCTTGCGCCGCAGGTAGGAGATGTACGACTCGACGATGTTGTCGTCACCGCGGAAGTCGTAGTTCCAGACGTGGTCGAGGATCTGCGCCTTGCTGAGCACCCGGTTGGCGTTGAGCATCAGGTAACGCAGCAGCTTGAACTCGGTCGGCGAGAGCTGCACCCGCTGACCGGCCCGGTGCACCTCGTGCGTCTCCTCGTCCAGCTCCAGGTCGGCGAAGGTGAGGCGGGACGGGGCCTGCTCGCCGGTCGCGGTGCGCCGCAGCACGGCCCGGATCCGCGCGGTCAGCTCCTCCAGGCTGAACGGCTTGGTGACGTAGTCGTCGCCGCCCAGGGTGAGCCCGCGGATCTTGTCGTCGGTGGCGTCGCGCGCGGTCAGGAAGACCACCGGGGTACGCGTGCCGCCCTCGCGCATCATCCGGATGACCTCGAAGCCGTCCAGGTCGGGCAGCATCACGTCGAGCACCACCAGGTCGGGCCGGTGGTCCTTGGCGGCGTTCAGCGCGGCGCTGCCACTGGTCGCGGTGGCCACGTCGAAGCCCGCGAAGCGCAGGCTCGCGGAGAGCAGTTCGAGGATGTTGGGATCGTCCTCGACGACGAGAAGTCGTGCCTCGGTCTGGGTAGCCGCCATGGCACCCATCATCCGCGCCTCGGCTGCGGTCGCGCTGGGCGCCGGCTGGAAACAACCTGTGAGATCAGCGGAGCAGCCGCCGCAGCCCGTCCAGCGCGCCGTCGAGCAGCCGGATCGCGGTACGGAGCTGGTTGTCGCTCAGGCCCCGGGCCCGGACCAGCGCACCGACCTCGACCGTGAACGCGGCCAGCCGCTCGTCGAAGTCGGCGAGCAGCGGCGGGTCGTCCGGACGGGCCGCGCCCCCGCCGTTCGCCGGGCGGGCGGTGGCGGACGACGCCCAGCCGCCCTGCCGGGTCTGCCGGGTCGCCTCGCGCAGTTCCCGCTTCAGGTCGCGCACCGATCCGCGTACCTCGGTGCGGATCTCCCCGGCCAGCGCGGAGAGATCCTCGACGGCGGCGCCGATGTCGCTCTCCAGCGTCGACAGCTCGTCGGCGCGGCGGCTCAGTTCGGCGCGGCCCGCGTCGGTGATCTCGTAGACCTTGCGCCCGCCGGCGGCGGTGTGCCGGACCAGCCCTTCCGCCTCCAGCCGTTGCAGCCGCGGGTAGATGGTGCCGGCGCTGGGCGCGTACAGGCCGAGGAAGCGCTCCTCCAGCAGGCGGATCAGCTCGTAGCCGTGCTTCGGGCCGTCGTCGAGCAGCTTCAGCAGGTAGAGCCGGAGGCGGCCGTGGCTGAACACGGCGGTCACGGCACGTCCTCCACGTGGTCGGCGGGCGCGACCGGGCGGGCGAGCAGCGCGATGCTGCCGGAGGTCGCGGAGGCCCAGAGCCTACCCGCACCGCCACCGAGCACCCCGTGGCTGTCCTTGATCGAGCCGAGCCCGCGCCCGCCGCCGTCCACCTGCGGGAAGCCGCTGGTGATCTTGCCGGAGGTGGTGTGCAGGTGCACGGTGAGGTCACTGTCCTCGCGGACCCGCACGGTGATGCTGCCGGAGATGGCGCTGAGCCGGATCTCGCTGCCGCGCGGGTTGTCCAGGTCGCAGGTGATCGAGCCGGAGACGGCGTGGGCGCGGACCCGCTCGGGCGCGCTGTCGGCGAGGATCAGCTCGCCGGAGACCGTCTCCAGGTCCAGGTCGCCGGCGATGCCGAGCGCCTCGACCGGGCCGGAGATGACCTTCGCGCTGGTGCGCCCGCGCAGTCCGCGCAGCGTGACCTGGCCGGAGGTGACGTCGACCCGGGTCTCCCGCCGCAGCCCGGAGGCGACGAGCGCGCCGCTGACCACAGACAGGTTGGCGAGCACGTCCGGCGGCACGGCGACCGACACCTCGGCCCGGATCCGGTTGCCGAACCAGGAGAAGAAGCCGAACAGGCCGGGCTTGCGCTTGTGCCGGATGGTCAGCCGCCCGTCGCGGACCTCGACGAGGAGGGGCCGGTTGCTGACCCGGGTCACGTCGACCCGGGCCGGACCGTCGGCGCCGACCACGTTCAGCCGGCCGCTGACCAGTTCGGCGTCGAACCGGGTGATCGGCTCGTCCACGGTGATCCGCTGCGGGCTCTCGACGGTCCAGCTGGCCATGACGCGCTCCCCTCGTCGACGGGCCGACCCACGGCCCGCCAGGTGTTGCGAGGAGCATAACGCGATACATCGCGACTGAACAAGACACTATCGCGTCTGTGTCGCGTCCCCGACGCCCCAGCGGGTCGGGCCGCCAGGTCGAGCCGGTCCGCGAGCACGGAGCGAGGGGTCGAGTGGACCGCGGCCTCCGCGATCCGGGCCAGCACCCTGCGGTCCGCGCCCTCGGCCGGGTGCAGCGCCGCGCCCACAGTCACCGACACGGTCAGGTCCCGGGCGGCGAGCACCCGGCGCACCGAGGCCCAGAGCGTCTCCGCACCGAGGAAGGCGGGCAGCGTGCTCGGGTCGCCCGCGTACCGGTAGGCGAGGCTCAGCGGCACCACCGGCGCGCCCGCCGCCACGGCGGCCTCGAACATGGCCGGGCGGAACCCGCGGCTGGGGCGGCAGCCCGTCGCGGCGCCACACCAGGTCGTACCCTCCGGGAACACCGCCACCGACCGCCCGGACCGCAGCGCGCCGGCCACCCGCGCGACGGTGGCCGGCAGGTCACGCGGCCGGGACCGGTCCACGAAGACGGTGCCCGCCGCGGCGGCCAGGGCGCCCACCAGCGGCCAGCTCCGGACCTCGCACTTGGCGACCATCCGGGTCGGCGACACGGCGAGCACCGCCAAGATGTCCAGCCAGGAGACGTGGTTGGCGACCAGCAGGGCGCGCCCGCGCGGCGTCCGGCCCCGGACCAGCAGCCGCACCCCGAGGCTACGCAGCGTCCACCGTGCCCAGCCGCGCGACGCGGCCCGGCCCCGGGCGGCCGGCAGCAGCGGCAGCAGCACTGCCACGCCCGCCCCGGCCAGCAGCATGCCGAGTACGCCGAGCAGCCGCCCCGCCCGGCGCAGCCGCGACACGTCCGGGGCGACCGGCGGCGGCAGGCAGTCCGGCCCGCAGCCCGAGGCGGGACGCCACAGCCCCTCCCCGGCGTACGGACCGGCCGGATCGGCGGCGGCGGTGGTCACGACCCGTCCCCGCCGATGAAGTGCCGCAGGTAGCGGGGGTTCATCCGGTCCAGCGAGAACAGCACGTAGAAGTCGGCGCAGCCGAAGTCCGGATCGTACGCGGGCTCGCCGGCCACCCACGCGCCCAGCCGCAGGTAGCCCCGCAGCAGCGGCGGCACGAGCGCCCCTCGTCGCGCGGGGGTGAGCGCGGCCGGGTCGGCGGCCGGCGCCTCGGCGAACCAGGGCCGGCGCGGGGTGACCCGCAACAGCGGCGGGGCGAGGTGCCGGGCGGTGACCTCGGCCCACACCTGCGCGGCGGCGGTCCCGCCGTCGGCCACCGGCACCGAGGCGCAGCCGCCGAGCCAGCGCGTGCCGCGCAGGTGCAGGTAGCGGCAGATCCCGGCCCACATGAGGTTGATCACGGCGCCGGTGCGGTGATCCGGGTGCACGCAGGAGCGGCCCGCCTCGACCAGGTGGTCGCGGAGCGGGGCCAGCGGGCTCAGGTCGAACTCGCCGTCGGCGTACCGGCGTTCGGTGCGACCGGGCGGCAGCAGCCGGTACGTGCCGACGACCTCGCCGGTCTCCTCGCGCAGCACCACCAGGTGGTCGCAGTGCGCGTCGAACTCGTCGGTGTCGAGGCCGGTGGCGGCGGTCGGCAGGGTGGCGCCGAGTTCACTGGCGAACACCTCGTGGCGCAGGCGTTGCGCGGCCGCGACCAGAGTCGGGTCGTCGGCGATCAGCAGGGTGTAACCGCTGGTCGTGAGCGGTGCGCCAGCGGCGTGCAGAACGGCCATGACTCCTGTGTAGGTGCCCTGGGTTGCCACCGCCGGGGTGAGCGGTGTCGATCCGGTGAACGCCGGTGGGCCGCGGCGTGCGAACCGGGACGGCCGGGGCGCGACGGGCGTGTGCGAGGCTGCCGGGCGGACCGCCCGCGACGGCGCCGGCGGCGGTGAACCGGAGGTGCACATGCTGGTCGAGGCCCGTTTCCAGGGGCCGGACGGCTCCGGCAACGGCGGCTGGAGCGCCGGGATCTTCGCCGCGCTGATCGACGACCGGGGCCCGGTGGAGGTCACGTTGCGCCGGCCGCCGCCGCTGGACACCCCGCTGGCCGCCGCCGACGGCGAGGTACGCGACCCGGACGGTCACCTGGTCGCCGAGGTACGCCGCGCCCGGCCGGTCGACGCGGTGGTGCCGCCGGTGGACCGGGCGACGGCGACCGACGCCGCGCGGGCGTACCCCGGCCTGGTCGACCATCCCTTCCCCCGCTGCTACGTCTGCGGCCCGGCACACCCGGACGGGCTGCGGATCTTCCCCGGGCGGCTGCCGGACGGGCGCACCGCCGCCCCGTTCGACGCGCCGGCCGAGGTGGTGCCCGCGACCGTGTGGGCGGCGCTGGACTGCCCGGGCGGCTGGGCGGTGCTCGCGCCCGGCCGGCCGTACGTGCTGGGGCGGATCGCCGCGCAGGTCATGGCGCTGCCACAGCCGGGCGAGGAGTGCGTGGTCACGGGCCTCGCGGTCGGCGCCGAGGGACGCCGGGCCGAGGTGCACACCAGCCTGTACGGTTCGGACGGCGCGCTGCTCGGCCGCGCCCGGGCCACCTGGGTGGCGCTGCCGGCCGGGTGATCTCATCCCTGAGGGGGACGGCGCGTACGCGTCCCGCCTGATTGACCCCCTTGCGCCGGGTTGGAAGGCTGTTGCCGGGCGCCCCCGCAACGGCGCCCCACCGGCGTGCGACGAGCCCGCCGGGGCAGGAGAGGAGAATGATGTCCGACGGGCAGCCACGCCCCAGTGCCGGGACCGGCCAGATCACCGTGTCCGGCCTGACCAAGCAGTACAAGAACGTCCGCGCGGTGGACAACCTGTCGTTCACGGTCGAGCCGGGCCGGGTCACCGGCTTCCTCGGCCCCAACGGCGCCGGTAAGACGACCACGCTGCGCATGCTGCTCAACCTGGTGACGCCGAGCGCCGGCACGGCCACCATCGGCGGCAGCCGGTACGCCGACCTGCCCGACCCGCTGCGTACGGTCGGCGCGGTGCTGGAGGCGTCCAGCGCGCACAAGGGCCGCACCGGCATCAACCACCTGCGGGTGATCTGCGCGGCGGCCGGGCTGCCCAAGGAACGCGCCGACGAGGCGCTGGCCCTGGTCGGGCTCACTCCGGCGGCGAAGCGCAAGTTCAAGGGCTACTCGCTGGGCATGAAGCAGCGGCTCGGCATCGCCGCCGCGATGCTCGGCAACCCGCAGGTGCTGATCCTGGACGAGCCGGCGAACGGCCTGGACCCGGAGGGCATCCGCTGGATGCGCGGCTTCCTCAAGGGGCTCGCCGCCGAGGGGCGCACGGTGCTGGTCTCCAGCCACCTGCTCTCCGAGATGCAGCTCCTCGCCGACGACGTGGTGATCATCGCGGCCGGCAAGCTGGTCCGGCAGGGCCCGGTCGACCAGGTGATGACCTCGATGACGCACGGCGTGCGGGTGCGGGTGCGTACCCCGCAGGCCGACGATCTGGCCGCGGCGCTGCGCGAGCAGTCGGCCACCGTCGACACCGACCCGCAGGGCGCGCTGCTCGTCAGCGGCGTGGACGCGCCGACCGTGGGCCGCGTCGCGCTGGCCGCCAAGGTCGAGCTGCACGAGCTGACCACCGAGCGCCCTGACCTCGAAGGGGTCTTCCTGGAGCTGACGGCCGGAAAGGCGGAGATCCGATGACGCTTGTCCGATCCGAACTGCTCAAGATCCGCACCACCAGCACCTGGTGGATCTTCGGGCTGATCAGCCTGCCGCTCTGGGTGCTGGCGCTGCTGTTCAACTGGTTGCAGACCGACGCGCTGGCCAGCGACAACCTGGGCGAGATCCCGGCCGACCAGGCCGACCAGGTGCAGGCGATCTCCAGCGCCGACAGCATCGCCGCCAACCTCTACACGAACGGTCAGTTCTTCGGGCTGCTCATCGTGCTGCTGCTCGGCATCGTCGTGGTGACGAGCGAGTTCTTCCACCAGACGGTGACCACCACGTTCCTCACCGCGCCGCACCGCACCGCGGTGATGCTGGCCAAGCTGGTCGCGGCCGGTGTGCTGGCGCTGCTGTTCTGGCTCGTCACCACCGTGCTCAACCTGATCTTCGCGCCGATGATCCTGGGCGCGTCGGACATCGGCAGCCAGCTCGGCAGCGGAGAGGTGTGGGGGGCGATCGCGCTCAACGGGCTGGCCTACCTGCTCTGGTCGGTGCTCGGCGTCGGCCTCGGCGTGCTGATCCGCAGCCAGATCGGCGCGACGGTGACCGGCATCCTGCTCTACCTGGGTGGCACCATCGGGGCCGCGATCGCCATCGGCCTGCTGGCGGGGCGCTTCGGCGACTGGATCAACCAGCTCCAGCTGCTGGTGCCGTCCCTGGCCTCCAGCCTGATGGTCGCCGGCACCGAGATCCCCGGCAACCCGCCGCGCTGGGCCGGCGCCGCGGTGCTGATCGGGTACGCGGTGCTGACCGGCGCGATCGGCGTGGCCACGATCCGCAAGCGCGACATCTCCTGACCTGACGGTCCGGGGCGGACCCCGGCCGGTGACCGACGTCATCGGCCGGGGTCCGTCGTGTAGCAGCAGTCGGCGGGTCACGCAGCGTTTGCCGAACTTCTGGCATCTTCTGTGAAACGGACCACCAGCCGGAGGCGAGAATGCCTGCGCGTAGCGCACGGCGTAGCCTTGGCATCGGTTTACCCAGCGTCGGCAACCGGGGGTCACCGGGGGCCACCGTGACATTCACAACCGCGTGAAAGAGGCGATTAGCGGCCGTGTCGACCCAGCAGACTTCGCAGGAGAACCCATTGGCGGGTTTCGGCCCGAACGAGTGGATCGTCGAGGAGATGTACCAGCGCTATCTCGCCGACCCCTCGAGCGTCGATTCGGCCTGGCACGACTTCTTCGCCGACTACCGGCCGGCCCCGGGCGCCGCCACCCCGCGCGCCGAGGGACAGGCCAAGCCGGCCGCGAAGCCGGAGCCGGGCGAGCAGCAGGAGGCCGCGGCCACCGTCACCGCGCAGCCGGCCAGGTCCGAGCCGAAGGCCGCCCCCGCCCCGGCCAAGCCCGCCGCGAAGCCGGCCGCCAAGACGCCCGCCAAGACGCCCGAGCCGGCCAAGAAGTCGGTCCCGGCCAAGCCGGCCGCCAAGGCGCCCACCGCGAGCGCCGCGGGCACCACGCCGCTGCGCGGCGTCGCCGCCAAGATCGTGCAGAACATGGACGCGTCGCTGTCGGTCCCGACCGCCACCAGCGTGCGCGCCGTCCCGGCCAAGCTGCTCGTCGACAACCGCATCGTGATCAACAACCACCTGGCCCGCGGTCGCGGCGGCAAGGTCAGCTTCACCCACCTGATCGGGTACGCGCTGGTCCGCGCGGTCGTCGAGCACCCGGAGATGAACAACTCCTTCGCCGAGGTGGACGGCAAGCCGGCGATGGTCCGCCCGGAGCACGTCAACCTGGGCATCGCGATCGACCTGGTCAAGCCGGACGGCTCGCGCAACCTGGTGGTGCCGTCCATCAAGGGCTGCGAGCAGATGGACTTCCGGCAGTTCTGGCAGGCGTACGAGGACGTGGTCCGGCGTGCCCGCCGCAACGAGCTGACCATGGACGACTACGCCGGCACCACGATCTCGCTGACCAACCCGGGCGGCATCGGCACGGTGCACTCGATCCCGCGCCTGATGCAGGGGCAGAGCGCCATCATCGGCGTCGGCGCGATGGAATACCCGGCTCCCTACCAGGGCATGAGCGAGGCCACGCTGGCCGAGAACGCGGTCAGCAAGGTCATCACGCTGACCAGCACGTACGACCACCGGATCATCCAGGGCGCGCAGTCCGGCGAGTTCCTGAAGGTCATGCACGAGCTGCTGCTCGGTGAGCGCGGCTTCTACGACGACATCTTCACCTCGCTGCGCATCCCGTACGAGCCGGTGCGCTGGATGCGCGACGTCGCAGTCGACAGCGAAGGCCAGATCAACAAGACCGCTCGGGTGCACGAGCTGATCCACGCGTACCGGGTGCGCGGCCACCTGATGGCCGACACCGACCCGCTGGAGTTCACCATCCGCAAGCACCCGGACCTGGACGTGCTCCAGCACGGGCTCACGCTCTGGGACCTCGACCGGGTCTTCCCGGTGAACGGCTTCGCCGGCCAGCAGCGGATGAAGCTGCGCTCGATCCTCGGCGTGCTGCGCGACTCGTACTGCCGCCGGGTCGGCATCGAGTACATGCACATCCAGGACCCGGAGGAGCGGCGCTGGATCCAGGAGCGGGTCGAGCGCAAGTACGAGAAGCCAAGCACCGACGAGCAGAAGCACGTGCTGAACCGGCTCAACGCCGCCGAGGCGTTCGAGACGTTCCTCCAGACCAAGTACGTCGGCCAGCGGCGCTTCTCGCTGGAGGGCGGCGAGTCGCTGATCCCGCTGCTCGGCGAGGTGCTGGAGTGCTCCGCCGAGGCCGGGCTGGACGAGGTCGTCATCGGCATGGCCCACCGCGGCCGGCTCAACGTGCTGGCGAACATCGTCGGCAAGCCGTACGAGAAGATCTTCTCCGAGTTCGAGGGGCACCTCGACCCGCGGTCCACGCAGGGCTCGGGCGACGTGAAGTACCACCTCGGCCAGAACGGCAAGTTCAGCACGCCGGACGGCGAGTACGCCGTCAAGGTGTCGGTGGTGGCGAACCCGTCGCACCTGGAGGCCGTGGACCCGGTGCTGGAGGGCATCGTCCGGGCCAAGCAGGACCGCATCGACCTCAAGCTGGAGGGCTACACCGTGCTGCCGCTGGCGGTGCACGGTGACGCCGCCTTCGCCGGCCAGGGCGTCGTCGCCGAGACGCTCAACCTCTCCCAGCTGCGCGGCTACCGCACCGGCGGCACCGTGCACGTGGTCGTGAACAACCAGGTCGGCTTCACCACCGCCCCGGAGTACAGCCGGTCCAGCCTCTACAGCACCGACGTGGCCCGGATGATCCAGGCGCCGATCTTCCACGTCAACGGCGACGACCCGGAGGCAGTGGTCCGGGTGGCCCGGCTCGCGTTCGAGTACCGGCAGGCGTTCAACAAGGACGTCGTGATCGACATGGTCTGCTACCGGCGGCGCGGGCACAACGAGGGCGACGACCCGTCGATGACCAACCCGCAGATGTACCAGATCATCGACTCGAAGCGGTCGGTCCGGAAGCTCTACACCGAGGAGCTGATCGGGCGCGGCGACATCACCGTGGAGGACGCGGAGGAGCTGCTGCACGACTACCAGTCGCAGCTGGAGCGGGTCTTCAAGGCCACCCGCGACGCCGCCACCACGCCGCGCCAGCTCAGCCGCCCGGCGCGGCAGGACGAGCCGGAGCCGCAGGTCGAGACCGCCACCGACGCCGACGTGATCAAGGCGATCGGCGAGGCGCACGTCAACCTGCCGGAGGGCTTCACCCCGCACAAGCGGATCCAGCAGCTGCTGGAGCGGCGGCGCAAGATGTCCGTCGAGGGCGGCATCGACTGGGGCTTCGCCGAGATCATCGCGTTCGGCACGCTGCTGAACGACGGGGTGACCGTCCGGCTCGCCGGGCAGGACTCGCGCCGCGGCACGTTCGTCCAGCGGCACGCCGCTGTGGTCGACGCCAAGACCGGCGAGGACTACCTGCCGCTGATGTCGCTCACCGCCGACGGCGAGCGGTCGCGCTTCTTCGTCCACGACTCGCTGCTCTCCGAGTACGCGGCCATGGGCTTCGAGTACGGCTACTCGGTGGAGAACATCAACGCGCTGGTGGCCTGGGAGGCCCAGTTCGGTGACTTCGTCAACGGCGCCCAGTCGGTGATCGACGAGTTCATCTCCTCCGGCGAGGTGAAGTGGGGCCAGCGCTCCGCGGTGACGCTGCTGCTGCCGCACGGCCACGAGGGCCAGGGCCCGGACCACACCTCCGGCCGTCCGGAGCGGTTCCTCCAGCTCTGCGCCGAGGACAACATGCGGGTGGCCATCCCGAGCACCCCGGCGAGCTACTTCCACCTGCTGCGGCGCCAGGCCATGTCGCCCAAGCGCAAGCCGCTCGTGGTGTTCACGCCGAAGTCGCTGCTGCGGCACAAGCTCTGCGTGTCGCCGGTGGAGGACTTCACCACCGGCACGTTCTCCCCGGTGCTGGCCGACCCCGCGGCTCCGGCGCCGGAGCAGGTGAAGCGGGTGCTGCTCTGCTCGGGCAAGGTCTACTACGACCTGTTCCAGGCCCGGCAGGAGCGGGGCGTCACCGACACCGCGATCATCCGGATGGAGCAGCTCTACCCGCTGCCCGTCGAGGAGGTCCGGGCCGCGCTGGCGCAGTACCCGAACGCCGAGGACTTCGCCTGGGTCCAGGAGGAGCCGGCCAACCAGGGCGCCTGGTCGTTCGTCGCGCTCAACCTGCTGGAGCACCTGCCCGAGGTGCGGCTGCGCCGCATCTCCCGGCCGGCCGCCGCCGCTCCGGCGGTCGGCTCGGCGAAGATGCACGAGGTCGAGCAGAACGCACTGATCGAGGCGGCTCTCCCCCGCCCGTGACCCCACCGGCAGCGGCCCGTCCCGACCCGGGGCGGGCCGCTGCCGTACGACGAGAGGAACACCGTGTACTTCACCGACCGTGGCATCGAGGAGCTGGTCGAGCGCCGGGGCGACGAGCAGGTCAGCCTGGAGTGGCTGGGCGAGCGGCTGCGTGACTTCGTCGACCTGAACCCGGAGTTCGAGACCCCGGTCGAGCGGTTCGCCACCTGGCTGGCCCGCCTCGACGACCCCGACGACGACTGACCGGTCTCAGCCGGCCGCGCCCCGCCCGGCGACCCGGAGTCCTCCGGTACGCCGCAGCTTCTGCCAGCCCAGCCGGCCGCCGGTGAGCGCGGTGCCGACCGCCTGGAGCAGCACCAGGTACATCACCTGGCGGTAGACGAACTGCTGCAGGGGCAGCACCCAGAGCACGCCGAGCTTCTCCCGGTCCAGCCGGAAGGCCAGCACCGCGGTGAGGAACTGGAGCGCGAGCATGGCCAGCCAGGCCACCATCGTGTCGCCGCGGTCCAGGAAGATCAGCCCGTAGATCGCGAGCAGGTCGATCACCGGGGCGGCCAGCGGCAGCAGCACGCCGAACAGGGTCAGGAACGACAGGCACCGGCGGCCGAACCGGCCCGACGGGCCGCTCTCGATCACCGAGCGCCGGTGCTTCCACATCGCCTGCATGGTGCCGTAGCTCCACCGGTAGCGCTGCTTCCACAGCTGGCCGATCGTGGTCGGCGCCTCGGTCCAGGCGCGGGCGCTCTCCTCGTACACGATGTGCCAGCCGGCCCGGCCGGCGGCGATGGTGACGTCGGTGTCCTCGGCCAGCGTGTCGTCGGTCATGCCGCCCACCTGCTCCAGCGCCTGGCGCCGGAACGCGCCGATCGCGCCGGGGACGGTGGGCATGCAGCGCAGCGTCTCGTAGAGGCGGCGGTCGAGGTTGAAGCCGATGACGTACTCGATGTGCTGCCACTTGGCGATCAGGCCGCGGCGGTTGCCGACCTTGACGTTGCCGGCGACCACGCCGACCCGGGGGTCGGCGAACGGCTGGACCAGCCGGCGGACCGAGTCCGGCTCGAAGATCGTGTCGCCGTCGACCATGACGATCAGGTCGTGCCGGGCCAGCGCGACGCCCGTGTTCAACGCGCTCGGCTTGCCGCCGTTGGGCTTGCGCACGACCCGGACGTTCGGCAGGCGCAACGCCGCCACGAGGTCGGCGGTGCCGTCGGTCGAGCCGTCGTCGACCACCACCACCTCGATGCCGCCGGGGTGGTCACCCATGGCCAGCGAGCGGACCGCCGCGACGATGCCCTCCCGCTCGTTGTAGGCGGGCACGATCACCGAGACCGGTTCGGTGACCGGTGGACCCCACGACCAGTCGCGGCGACGGCGGCGGCGCGCGTGCCGTGGGGCGAGGACGAACAGCAGCAGCGCCCGGCCGACGGTGAGCACGCCGACCAGCAGGAAGAAGGCGCCGAGCACCCCGAACATGCCGTCGGCCACGCGAACCGCGCCGACCAGGACGTGTCCCCGCCACTGCTCGCCGAGCGGGGCCGCCGCCTGCCCGCCGACCGGCCCGGGTACGCCCGCTGCCGCGAACGTCTGGTTGAGCCCCTCGCTGACCGTGGTGAAGCGGTAGCCGCGTTCCAGCATCATCGGGATGTACCGGTCCAGCGCGGCCACGGTGCCGGACCGGTCGCCGCCCGAGTCGTGCCAGAGCGCGACGGTGCCGGCGGTGCCGGCCGGCGTGGCGTTGGCGACCATCTCCTCGACCGGGGGAAGTTCCCAGTCCCGGCTGTCGACGTCGTTCACCACCGTGAGGTAGCCCAGCCGGCCGGCCTGCCGCAGCATCGGCCAGTCCCGGTCGGTGTAGGCGTCCGCGCGGGACGAGTACGGGAAGCGCAGCAGCGACGAGCGGACACCTGTGGTGCTGGCGATGGCGAGCTGGGTCTGCGCGTACTCCAGTTCCCGCCGCCAGTCCGGCAGCGTGGCGAGGTCGGGGTGGGTGAACGTGTGCACGCCCAGTTCGTGGCCCTCGGCCACCAGCCGTCGGGTCACGTCCGGGTTGCGGACGACCTGCGAGCCGAGGACGAAGAAGGTGCCCTTCACCTGGTACTTGTCCAGGACGCGCAGCACCTCGGGCGTCCAGCGCGGGTCGGGCCCGTCGTCGAAGGTGAGCGCGACGGTACGCGCCGGCAGGCGGTGTGACTGGGTCCGCCCCTCGGGGCTGACGTTGACGATCGGGCCGCCCCCGATCACCGAGCTGGGGACCTCCCGCTGGCTGCCGGGCTTCACCCGGTTGTCGGGCACGAACGCGGCGTTCGTGTACGCCTCGACGAACAGCAGGCCGGCCAGGACCACCATGACCATGACGACAAGGGTCCAGCTCGGCCGGGGCAGCAGACGCCGGCCGCGGGAGCGGCGCGGGCCGGCGATCCGCCGGGCGTCCAGGACGACAGTGGGCTCGTCGTCCGGCCGCGCTCCGGCCCGGTGCCGGCGGACGGCGTGCACGCGGCGGGGGTCGAGCGGAACGGTGGGCTGGTCAGCTGTCGACTGTCGGGCGGGCGCCTGGTCAGTCATCGGCTGGCGCGGCCGGCGCGACGGGTTCGGCGGGCGGGTCGACGGCGGGCGGCGGATCGACCACTGGCGGCGGCACCTCGGCGGTGGGGGCGGTGGGCGGCGCGGTGGTGCCCGGCGCCGGGCGGGTGACCGTGGGCGCGCTCGGGGCGCTCCGGGTCGGCCGTGCGGACCGGGGGCTCGGCGGGACCGTGCCGCCGGGCGTGACGGAGGTGACCGGGGTCCGCGCCGGGGCGGTACGGATGTCCGCAGGCGTGTCCGGCGTGGGGCGCGTCACCGTCGGTGCCGGCGACGTGGTCGGCTTCGACGACGGCAGCCGCTGCTCGGTGGTCTCCTCGACGAACGGGATCACGGTGGCCGGGGTGATCGGCCCGCCGGCGAAACTGACCCCGACCATGATCGTGTAGACCGCACCCGCCGCGCCGGCACAGTAGGCGAGACGACGCAGCCACCGGCGTCGCCGCCCGCTGGGGTCGACGAAGACGGGGGGCGATTCCGGTACGACGGGAATCAGCGCGGTCGGGCCTTCCACGGCCTCAGTGTAGATGCGAGAAATTTCCACCTTCTTCCCTGGCTAGCCGGTGTGACCAGGCAGAACGGGCAGCACTCACCTCGATCTTGTAGGTTAGGGGCCGTGGCGCGCAGCGTGTACCTGACCGGCGTTGGTTCGGGCGGGGGAAAATCGACGGTGGCGCTCGGCCTGGCCGAGCTGTTGTCCCGACAGGTGGAACGGATAGGCGCGTTCCGGCCGCTCGTCTCAGGTGAGGGGCCCGACCCCATCCTCGCCCTGCTCACCGAGCGCTACCGGATGGACCTGCCGGTCGACGAGCTGCACGGCGCCACGTACGCCGAGGCGAGCGCGCTCGTCGCGGACGGCCGCCGGGAGGAGCTGATCTCCCGGATCGTCACCCGCTACCGGGAGGTCGAGCGGCGCTGCCCGGCGATAGTGGTGGTCGGCAGCGACTTCGCCTACGGCGACGGCGCCGGCCCGCGCGAGCTGGCCTTCAACGCCCGGCTGGCGACCGAGTTCGGCAGCGTCGTGGTGCCCGTGGTGGACGGGTTCGGGCAGACGCCCGAGACGATCGCGGCGGCGCTGCGTGGCGCGTACCACGATCTGGTCGACCTCGGCGCGACGGTGATCGCGGCGCTGGCCAACCGCGTGCCGGAGCCGATGACGCTGCCCGAGCTGCCGGTGCCCGCGTACGCGATCCCGGAGGTGCCGACCGTGTCGGCCCCGACGGTGGCCGAGGTGGCGGCGGCGCTGCGCGGCACCGTGCTCACCGGCGACGCGACCGCGCTGGACCGCGACGTGCTCGACTACGTGGTCGGCGCGGCGCACGTGCCGACGCTGCTGGACCACCTCACCGACGGGGCGCTGGTGATCACCCCGGGCGACCGTGCCGACCTGCTGGTGGCCGCCGGGGCCGCGCACGTGGCCGGGCAGGTGTCGCTGGCCGGGCTGGTGCTCACGCTCGGCGAGCAGCCCGACCCGCGCGCCATGCGCCTCGTCGAGCGGATGAACACCGGGCTCCCAGTGCTGTCGGTGCCGAGCGATAGCTACGACACGGTGTCCGCGTCCAGCCGGATCGAGGGCCGCCCCAGCACCGCCAACCCGCGCAAGGTCGAGGCCGCGCTCGGCGCGTTCGAACGCTGCGTGGACACCGACGACCTGGCCCGCCGGCTGCGGGTCAGCCGTTCCGCGCGGGTCACCCCGCTGATGTTCGAGAACGACCTGATCGACAGGGCCCGCGCCCGGCGCCGCCGGCTCGTGCTGCCCGAGGGCGCCGACGAGCGGATCCTGCGCGCGACCGAGGTGCTGCTGCGCCGGGGCGTCGCCGAGATCACCCTTCTCGGCCGCCCGGACGAGATCGCCCGGCGGACCCGGGAACTGGGCGTCGACCTCGGTGACGCCCAGGTCGTCGACCCGGCGAGCAGCCCGTGGCGGGACGAGTTCGCGCAGGCGTACGCGGAGTTGCGCGCCCACCGGGGCGTCACAGTGGAGCTGGCGCACGACATCGTGGCGCAGCCCAACTACTTCGGCACGATGATGGTGGAGACCGGCCACGCCGACGGCATGGTCTCCGGCGCCACCCACACCACTGCCGCCACCATCCGGCCCGCGTTCGAGATCATCCGGACCGTGCCCGGCGTCTCCGTCGCCTCCAGCGTCTTCTTCATGCTGCTCGCCGACCGGGTGCTGGTGTACGGCGACTGCGCGGTCAACCCCGACCCGGACGCCGACCAGCTCGCCGACATCGCCATCTCGTCTGCCGACACGGCGGCCCGGTTCGGCATCGAGCCGCGGGTGGCGATGCTGTCGTACTCCACCGGCAGCTCCGGCTCCGGCGCCGACGTGGAGAAGGTCGCGGCGGCCACCAAGCTCGTCCGGGAACGCCGGCCCGACCTGCTCGTCGAGGGCCCGATCCAGTACGACGCGGCGATCGACCCGCAGGTGGCGGCCACCAAGCTGCCGGACAGCCCGGTCGCCGGGCGGGCCACCGTGTTCATCTTCCCGGACCTGAACACCGGCAACAACACGTACAAGGCGGTGCAGCGGTCCGCCGGAGCGGTGGCCGTCGGGCCGGTCATGCAGGGCCTGCGCCGGCCCGTCAACGACCTGTCCCGGGGCGCTACCGTTCCGGACATCGTCAACACGGTGGCGATCACCGCCATCCAGGCCGCCGCGGAGGCGTCGGAATGAGCCGCATCCTGGTCCTCAACAGCGGGTCCTCGTCGGTCAAGTACCGGCTGTACGACGGCGACGACGTCCTGGACAAGGGCACGGTCGAGCGGATCGGCGAACCGGGCGGCGGGCCGGCCGACCACGAGAGCGCGGTCCGGGAGATCATCGGCCGGCTCGACCTGACCGGGCTGGCCGGCGTCGGTCACCGGGTGGTGCACGGCGGGCGGAAGTTCAGCGCGCCGGTACGCGTCGACGACGCCGTCGTCGACGCGATCGAGGATCTGGTGCCGCTGGCGCCGCTGCACAACCCGGCCAACCTCGCCGGCATCCGGGTCGCGCTGGAGGCGCTGCCGGACACCCCGCAGGTCGCGGTCTTCGACACCGCGTTCCACCACACGCTGCCCGAGGCCGCCGCCACGTACGCGATCGACAAGGACACCGCCGAGCGTTACGGCGTACGCCGCTACGGCTTCCACGGCACCTCGCACGCGTACGTCTCGCGTCGCGTCGCCGACCTGCTCGACCGCCCGTACGACGAGATCAACACCATCACGCTGCACCTGGGCAACGGAGCGAGCGCGTGTGCCGTACAGGGCGGGCGCAGCGTGGCCACCTCGATGGGCATGTCCCCGCTGGAGGGGCTGGTGATGGGCACCCGCAGCGGCGACCTCGACCCGACTGTCATCTTCCACCTGCGCCGCGAGGGCGGCATGGTCGTCGACGACATCGACGACCTGCTCAACCACCGCAGCGGCCTGCTCGGGCTGACCGGCGTCAACGACATGCGCGAGGTGCTGGCCCGCCGCGACGCCGGTGACCCGGATGCGACGCTGGCCTTCGACGTCTACTGCCGCCGGATCACCGGCTACGTGGGCGCGTACTACGCGCTGCTCGGCCGGGTCGACGCGATCGCGTTCACCGCCGGGGTCGGCGAGCACGCCGCACCCGTCCGGGCCGCGTCGCTGGCCGGGCTGGAGCGGCTGGGCGTCACCGTCGACCCGGCACGCAACGACGGTCAGGGCGACCGGGTCGTCTCCCCCGACGGCGCGGAGGTGGCGGTGCTGGTGGTCGGCACCGACGAGGAGCGGGAGATCGCCCGCGAGACCCGCGAGGTGCTCGGCGTCTGACCGCGGGCGCCCGGTCCTCCGCGCGGCCCGGCCCGGATCAGCCCAGGGCGATCCAGGCGACCAGGGCGACGACCACCACGGCGGCGACTGCGACGCCGGCGATCAGCGGCAGGCGGGACGGCGCCGACGCCGGCGCGGCCGGCTCGGGAGAATCGACGAATGCGCGGAACTGCGCGGTGTTGCCACTCGGGTCGGTGTAGTTCTCAGCCATGCGGCTGACCCTAGCGAAGCCGAACCGGGCGGACCGTCCCGCCGGGCCGCCACCTGCGGATCCGGGTGGCGGGACCGGGCAGACCCGGCCACCCGGTGGAGGCGGGAGCCGCCCGGGTGGCGGCGCCGACCGGTCCGGACGGCTGGCGCGTGCCGCCCGCTCGGCTGCCTACCGTGCAGGTGTGAGGGGGCAGCGGCTGGTCGCCGCGCTGATGACGGCGCTGCTGGCCGGTTGCGGCCCGGCCGTGACCACGTCCGGCCCGGCGCCGGCCGCCCTCGGGCCCGCGCCGGAGCGCCCGTACGCGGTCGGGATGCGGCAGTTCACGCTCGACCCGGACGGCAGGCGCCCGCTGCCGGTCACCGTCTGGTACCCGGCCGCGCCGCCTGCCGCACCGTCGCGCTCAGCCGTACTCCCGACGGGAACCGGCCCGGGCGGGCCTCGCGCGGTGGCCCTCCCGGCTCGCCAGTCGGTCGTCGCGGTCCCCTCCGGATCCGGCCGGGCCACACCGGCGAGCCCCGTTCCGGAGCGCGGACCGCAGGTCCGGCCGGGCGCGCCGTTCGCGGCCGGACGGTTCCCGGTGGTCCTCTACAGCCACGGCCTGCGCAGCCTGCCCGCCCTGCACGCGGCGCTGACCAGCCGCTGGGCCGCCGCCGGGTTCGTGGTGGTCGCGCCCACCTATCCGCGTACGAACCAGCGCGCCCGCGCCTACACCCGCGACGACGTCCGCAACCAGCCCGCCGACGCCTGGCGGCTGGTCCGTCACCTGGTCCGGCTGGGTGACCGCCCCGGCGATCCGCTCGGGGCGCACATGGCGGTGGACCGGTTCGCCGCCGCCGGGCACTCGGCCGGCGGTCACACGACGCTCGGCATGTTCGCCTCCGGGCAGCCGTCCCCGTTGCGGGCCGGAATCGTGATCGCCGGTGGCCGGATGGTTGCCGGTCTCTCTCGGCCGCTCGCACCGATGCTGTTCGTGCACGGGAGCGCCGACCGGATCGTGCCGGAGTCGATCGGCCGGGCCGCGTACGCCCGCTGCCTCGGCCCGGCCGCCTTCCTGACCCTGACCGGTCAGGGCCACGGCGAGTACCTGACGCCGGGCCGAACCGGGTTCACCCAGGTGCTCGCCACCACCACCGACTTCCTGCGATGGACGCTCTACGCCGACCGCGAGGCCCTGCACCGCCTCCCCACCGACGCGACAGCGCCCGGCACCACCACCTTCACGACCCGCTCCCTCCCGCCCACCCGCCCCTTGGCCCGTCGATCATGAAGTTGACGGCGTTCGCTGTCCGGTTTGTCGCCGCCAACTTCATGATCGACGGGGTCTGGGCGGGCGGCGAGGGGCGGCGAGGTGTGGGCGGGGTGGGTAGCGTGCGCGGGGTGGACGGGCTGGAGGGACGGCAACTGGGGGCGATCCGGGAGGTCGTCGATGTCGCCGATGCCGCCGGGATCGAGGTGTGGCTGCGCGGCGGCTGGGCGATGGACTTCCACCTCGGCGAGGTGACCCGGCCGCACGTCGACGTCGACTGGTACTGCTGGCGGCGCGACGCCGCACCGCTGGCCGACCGGCTCGGCGCGCTCGGCTGGCGGCCCGACCCCCGGATGCCCACCGAGACGCAGCTCGACCTGCTGCGCGGCGACGTCGAGCTGAGCTTCGCGTACCTGGACCGGGACGCGGACGGCCGGGTCGTCGTCGGCGCCGGACCATGGGCCGGCACCCTCCTGCCCGACGGGATGCTGAGCGGCCCGCCCGGGCGGATCGGCGCGTTCACCGCACCGGTGATCAGCGTCGGCGCCCAGATCGAGTTCAAGGAGATGTTCCCGGTCTGGATGCCGGAGCGCCCCCGCCGGGCCAAGGACGCCGCCGACCTGGCTCGTCTCCGGGGGTCAGCGGGTGGTCACCCGGCGCGCTGACCGGGCCTGGTGGCCGCCGATCGCGAGGCACAATCGAGTTCATGCGCCGTCGTCCCGCCGCCCTCGTCACCGCCGCCCTGCTCTCCGCCGCTCTCACCGGCTGCTCGGAGCAGCCCACCGCTCCCGCCGAGCGGCCCGCTCCCGACGCCCCACCGACGACGAGCACAGCCGCCCCGCGGGTGCCGGCCGGCAAGGCGCCCGCGGAGAGCTTCGCGGTCGGCGTACGCCAGGTGAAGCTGAACCGCGACGGCGACCGGCCGCTGCCGGTGACGCTCTGGTACCCGGCGGCGGGCGCTGCCGGCGGCGCGGTCGAGCGTTCCGCCCCGGCGGCGGAGGGGCGGTTCCCGGTGGTGCTGTTCAGCCACGGGCTGGGTGCCCGGCCGGAGGACTACCAGGCGCTGCTGACCCGCTGGGTGGCGGCCGGTTTCGTGGTCGCCGCGCCACGTTTCCCGCACACCTCCCGGGGCACCGACGGCAACCCGCTGGACGTGCTCAACCAGCCGGCCGACGTGTCGTACGTGCTGACCCGGGTGCTCGCGCTCGGCGAGAAGGCGGGCGACCCGCTGCGCGGCCGGCTGGACCCGGAGCGGGTGGCCGCGACCGGGCACAGCGCCGGCGGCGTGACCACTGTCGGGTTGTTCACCGCGAGCCGGGACGAGCGGCTGGACGCGGGCATCGTCTTCGCCGGCACCGCCCTCGGCGTGGGTACCGCCTTCGCCGGCGCCGCCGCGCCGCAGCTGTTCGTGCACGGCGAGGCCGACGAGGTGGTGTCGTACGCCGCCGGCAAGGCCGTGTACGACGCGGTGCCGTGGCCGAAGGCGATGCTCAGCCTGCCCCGGGGCGACCACGGCCGGGCACTGCTCGGCGACGGCAAGGCGCTCGGCGTGGTAGCCGACACCTCTGTCGAGTTCCTCCGCTGGACGCTGTACGGCGACCCGGCGGCGAAGAAGCGCCTGCCCGCCGACGCCTCCCGGGGCGGCCTGGCCACCCTCGACGACCGCCTGTAAGGAAGGGCCCCTTCTTAGAGGTCCTAACTTTTTGAGGGTGGGCGTAACCGACTGGATGTGAGGGTCGTTTCGTCTGAACGTGAGGAGGGGTGAG
>NZ_JBEZGA010000021.1:0-98162 GCF_040649715.1 Micromonospora sp. NPDC048887
TCCGCTGGGAAATCCGCGACGACATCCACGAAGCCTTCCTCAGCCTCGCCTGCGCCCTCATCTGCTGGCGCCAACTCCAACGTTAGGAGTTCTTAGGAGGTAACCGGTGTCCACCGACGCGATCGTCCTGCTCAAGGAGGACCACAAGGAGATCCGCCGTCTGTTCAAGGCCTTCCAGGAGGCCGAGGAGGGACCGGCGAGCAAGCGCGGGAAGATCGTCAAGCAGATCCTCGAAGCCCTGACGGTGCACACCTACCTGGAGAACGAGGTGATGTACCCGGAGGTCCGCAAGCTGGTGCCCGAGGTCGAGGACGACGTCCTGGAGTCGTACGAGGAGCACCACGTCGCGGACGTGCTCTGCTTCGAGCTGTTCACCATGGACGCCGACGACGAGCGGTACAACGCCAAGACGACGGTGCTGATCGAGAACGTCCTGCACCACATCGAGGAGGAGGAGCAGGAGTGGTTCCCGAAGGTCCGCGAGGCGCTCGGCCGTAACCAGCTCCAGGAGATCGGCCAGCGGATGCTGGACCTGCGCCCGAAGGCCCCGAAGACGCCGACCGCCCCCAAGGCGCTGAAGAAGTCGCTGGACGCCGTGGTCGCCTGACACCGGCACCGCGAGGCTAGCGGGACCGCCAGCTCGTACCCGATGCCGCCGGACGCGCCGGTCACCACGGCGATCGGCCGTCCGGTGCTCGGTGTGGTCATGGTCGTGTCTCCTCTCCCCGGGCCGGGCCGGGGCCGACGGGCGGCCCAACCCCGCAGCTCCCGGCCGGGCCGGTAGGATCGGCACGGGCCGTGACTGGCGCGTGGAGATGGAGCACCATCGGGGAGCGGCCTCGTCATGAGGACGCATGCCGAGCGCCTGGGCCTTCCGCACGTCATCTGGAGGTCGCATGTCGCGCAACGCCGAGTCCACCGCCTTCCGCAGCGCGCTCGAGGTCGTCCGCGGCGTCGAGCCGCGCGTGGCCGACGCCATCGCCGCGGAACTGGCCGACCAGCGCGAGTCGCTCAAGCTCATCGCCAGCGAGAACTACGCCTCCCCCGCGACGCTGCTGGCCATGGGCAACTGGTTCAGCGACAAGTACGCCGAGGGCACCGTCGGGCGCCGGTTCTACGCCGGCTGCCAGAACGTCGACACCGTCGAGGCGCTCGCCGCCGAGCACGCCCGGGAGCTGTTCGGCGCGTCCCACGCGTACGTGCAGCCGCACTCGGGCATCGACGCCAACCTGGTCGCCTTCTGGGCGATCCTGGCCGACCGGGTCGAGTCCCCCGCGCTGCGCAAGGCGCAGGCCCGGCAGGTGAACGACCTCACCGAGGCGGACTGGTTCGCGCTGCGCCGCGAGCTGGGCAACCAGCGGATGCTCGGCATGTCGCTTGATGCCGGCGGGCACCTCACCCACGGCTTCCGGCCGAACATCTCCGGCAAGATGTTCGACCAGCGCAGCTACGGCACCGACCCGGCCACCGGCCTGATCGACTACGACCGGGTGGCCGAGGCGGCCCGCGAGTTCAAGCCGCTGATCCTGGTCGCCGGTTACTCCGCGTACCCGCGGAAGGTCAACTTCCGGATCATGCGGGAGATCGCCGACTCGGTCGGCGCCACCTTCATGGTCGACATGGCCCACTTCGCCGGGCTGGTCGCCGGCAAGGTCTTCACCGGCGACTTCGACCCGGTGCCGCACGCGCACATCGTCACCACCACCACCCACAAGTCGCTGCGTGGCCCGCGCGGCGGCATGGTGCTCTGCGGCCCGGAGCTCGCCGACCAGGTCGACCGGGGCTGCCCGATGGTGCTCGGCGGGCCGCTGCCGCACGTGATGGCCGCCAAGGCCGTGGCGCTGGCCGAGGCACGCCGCCCCGACTTCGCCGACTACGCCCAGCGGATCGTGGACAACGCGCAGGCGCTCGCCGACGGGTTGCTGCGGCGCGGCGCCACGCTGGTCACCGGCGGCACCGACAACCACCTGGTGCTCATCGACGTGTCCGGGTACGGCCTGACCGGCCGGCAGGCCGAGCAGGCGCTGCTGGACTCGGGCATCGTGACCAACCGCAACTCGGTGCCGCAGGACCCGAACGGCGCCTGGTACACCTCCGGCATCCGCATCGGCACCCCGGCGCTGACCACCCGGGGCCTCGGCGCCGCCGAGATGGACGCCACCGCCGAGCTGATCCACACCGTGCTCAGCCAGACCACGCCGGGCACCGGGCCGGACGGCGCGGCGTCGAAGGCGAAGTACGTGCTGGACCCGGCCGTCGCCGAGTCCGTCGGCAAGCAGGCCGCCGACCTGCTCACGCCGTTCCCGCTCTACCCGGCGGTCGACCTGGGCTGAGCGCCCCCACCGACACGAAGCGGCGCCCCAGGAGAACGAGTCTCCCGGGGCGCCGGCGGGTCACGTGTGGTCAGCGCAGCGGGCGCTTGAGGTGGTAGCGGTGGACCTCGGTGCTGCCCTGCACGTTGTTCACGTCCTCGGCGGCAGAGACCAGTTCCCAGCCCTCCCGGCCGACCCGGTTGAGGTGGGCGATGGCGGTGTCGCCGTACGCGGTCACGTCGGTGCGTGACCCGTCCGGGCCGTACCACACGAACGAGACGTGGAAATTGCGACCCTGCCCCTGATACCGACGAACGAGCAACGCGTACTCCCAGGCAACCATTCGTCCATTATCAACAGTCGAACGGGCTCAGGAAACACGGACGGTGCCGGAAGGCTGACACTGCGGTGCCACCTGCGCTGCGATGGTGTCGGTGACCAGCGCGGCGAGCCGGTCCAGCCCGAGATCGATCGACTCCGGTGTGACAGCGCTCACCGACAGCCGCAACGCGTTCACCGGTGTGCCCGCGTCATAGAAGTGCGCCATCGGGGTCCAGAGCACGCCGTACTCGCGCGCCGAGCGGTGCAGCAGCGCGTCGTCGACGGCGAACGGCACGTTCACCACCACGAAGAACCCGCCCGCCGGGACGGTCCAGGTGACCGGGCCGCCGGCCGGGAAGCGCCGGGCCAGGCCGTCGACCAGATGCCGCAGGTTCCGGGCGTACGCGGCCCGCTCCCGCACGTTCGCGGCGACCAGCGAGCAGTCGTGCGCCAGCAGCGCGCCGCCGATCACCGCCTGGCTGATCGGTGACGTGTTCACGGTGACCATGCTCTTGATCTTGGCGAGGTGGTCGGCGAGCGGCACCACGGTGCCGTCGGTCTCGCTGACGCGCTGGTCGGCCACCACGTAGCCGACCCGCGCGCCGGGCAGCACCGTCTTGGCGAACGAGCCGAGGTAGACCACCCGGCGCGCGGTGTCCAGCGCCTTGAGCGTGGGCCGCCGCGCGGTGCCGCCGGCCGGGAACAGGCCGTACGGGTTGTCCTCGATCAGCAGCAGGTCCTCCTCGGCGGCCAGGTCCAGCAGCCGCCGCCGCTGCGCGGTGTCCATGCTGACGCCGGACGGGTTGGCGAAGTCGGGCATCACGTAGCAGCCCCGGGGCCGCAGCCCCTCCGCGCGGGCCCGGCGCACCCCGGCGCGCAGGTCGGCCAGGTCGACGCCGTCCGGCCCGCCGGCCACCGGGCGCACCGGCAGGTCGACCAGGCGGGCCGCGCCGGTGAGCCCGACGTACGTGGGCGCCACCGCGAACAGCACGTCGTCCGGCCCGGCCCGCAGCGCGCGCAGCACCAGGAACATCGCCTCCTGGCAGCCGACCGTCACCACCATCGACTCCGGGTCGACGGTGAGGCCCTCGTCCACGGCGAGGTGCCGGGCGATCAGGTGGTGCACGATGCCCTTGGTGCGGCCGTACTGCAGCAGCGTCCGGTCCACACCGGCCCGGTCCAGCCCGACGTCCTCGGTCAGGTGGCGGCGGAAACGGTCCAGGTGCGCGTGCAGCAGCGTGGAGTCGAAGAACTCCTCGTACGGCCGCCCTGCCGCCAGCGACACCGCGTCCGGGTAGTGCTGCGCCACCTCGTTGAGGAAGTTCATCGAGTTCAGCGCCGGGTCGCCGACGCTGCCGTGCAGCGCCGTGACGGTCAGGTCGACGGGTTCCACGTCAGCCTCCGATCCGGGTACGCAGCCGCCGGGCCGAGGCCGGGTCGGGGCAGCCGCTGAGGATGAGCGCGTCGCGCAGTTCCGCCGCGAGCAGCGCGAGCGCCGCCTCGGCGCCGGCCCGGCCGCCCGCCGCGAGCGCCCAGAGCAGCGGCCGGCCGAGCAGCACGCCGTCCGCGCCGAGCGCCAGCGCCCGCAGCACGTCGACGCCGCCGCGGACGCCGCTGTCCAGCAGCACCGCGCAGCGCCCGTCCACCGCGCCGACCACCTCGGGCAGCACGCTCACGCTGGCCGGGGCGGCGTCGAGCTGCCGTCCGCCGTGGTTGGAGACCACCACGGCGTCCACGCCGGCGTCCGCCGCGCGGACCGCGTCGCGCGGGTCCAGGAGGCCCTTCACGAGCAACGGCACCCGGGTACGCGCGCGCAGCCACTCCAGGTCCGCCCAGCTCAGCGCCGGGGCGAACACCGCGCCCGTGTGCACCGCCACCGCCGAGACACCCGGGGTGCCCTGGTGGGCCAGGTCGTCCCGCCCGCCGGGCAGGTTCGCGGCGGTGACGTGCGGCGGCAGCGCGAAGCCGTTGCGCGCGTCGCGCAGCCGCCGCCCCAGCACCGGCACGTCCACCGTCACCATCACCGCCGCGCAGCCGGCCGCCTCCGCCCGGTCCAGCAGGTCGGCCACCAGTGCCCGGTCGCGCAGCCAGTACAGCTGGAACCAGGCAGTCGCGCCGGTCGCCGTGATCTCCTCGATCGGCGTGCTGGACAGCGTGCTGATCACGTACGGCACGCCCGCCGTGCGCGCCGCCGCCGCAAGCGCCGGCTCGCCGCCGGGGTGCAGCAGCCGCTGGTACGCCATCGGCGCGACAGCCACCGGCAACGCGGCCCGGCCACCGGGCAGCGTCGCCTCGGTGGACGGGTCCTCGACCCCGGCGAGCATCCGGGGCAGCACCGCCACCCGGTCCAGCGCGGCCCGGTTCGCGGCCAGGGCGGTCTCGGTGCCGCTGCCGCCGTCGACGAAGTCCCACACGTCGGCCGGCAGCACGGCCCGGGCCAGCGCGGCGAACTCGGCCAGGCTGGCCGGCGGCACGAACCCGTCCGCCGGGTCGCCGGGCGGCCGCGTGTCGCGGGCCGGGTCAGCCATGGCCGTCCGAGCCCACAGCGCTCCCGGCCGCCACCGGTCCGGCCGGCTCGGGCACCGCGCCGTCCGGGCCGGTCGCCGCGTCGAGCCCGAACGAGCGGCGCAGGAAGGCGGCGGCGCGTTCCTGGGCCTCCCGGCCCGCGTCGAACACGCCGGGCATGGCGAAGAACCCGTGCACCATGCCCGGGTAGTCGACCGTCTCGGTGGGCACGCCGTCCTCGCGCAGCCGAGCCGCGTACCGCAGGCCCTCGTCGCGCAGCGGATCGTGCCCGGCGGTAATCACGAGCGCCGGGGGCAGGCCGGACAGGTCCTCGGCGAGCAGCGGCGACGCCAGCGGGTGGGCGGCGTCGCCGGGGTCGGCGAGGTAGTGGCCGCGGTACCAGCCGACCGAGTGCTTGTTGAACAGCAGCGGGTCCTCGTCGCCGGCCGGCCGGCGCCCGGGCCGCTGGTCGGTGTTCGGGTAGACGAGCAACTGGGCGGCCAGCCGGGGGCCGCCGTCGGCCCGGGCCAGCAGCGTGACCACGGCGGCCAGGTTCCCGCCCGCGCTGTCGCCGCCCACCGCCAGCCGGTCCGGGTCGACCCGGAACTCGGCCGCGTGCGCCGAGAGGTGCCGCAGCGCGGCGTGGCAGTCCTCCACCGCCGCCGGGAACGGGTGCTCCGGGGCGAGCCGGTAGCCGACAGTCACGGTCTGGGCGCCGGTGAGGTTGACCAGCCGGCGGCAGATCCCGTCGGCGGTGTCGACGCTGCCGAGGGTCCATCCACCACCGAAGAAGTAGACGAGCGTGGGCAGCGGGCCGTCACCGTCCGGCCGGTGGATCCGCACCGGCAGCGGCTCGGCCGGGCCGGGCACCGTCGTGTCGCGTACCTCGGCGACCGGTTCGACCGCGCCGGAGCCGGCACGGATCGCGGCGAGGTCGGCGGCGCGGGCCTGCTCGAGGGTCTGGGTGTAGAGCGGCACGGTGCCGGCGGCGGCCCGCGCGGCCCGCCACGCGACCACCTGTGGATCGAGTGTCATCAAGCCTCCCCGGTGGTGACGAAGAGTTTGTCGATACCGCGCAGGAACAGGCTCCCGCTGTACGTGTAGGGCTGGGTGACGGCGAGCCGGGGGAAGCGCGCGAACAGGCGCGGCAGCGCCAGCCGGCCCTCCAGCCGGGACACCGCCGAGCCGAGGCAGAAGTGCAGCCCGACGCCGAAGGCCAGCGACGACGGCCCGTCGCGGTGCGGGTCGAAGCGGTCCGGGTCGGGGAACCGGGCCGGGTCGCGGTTGGCGGCGGCGATGAGCAGCAGCACGTTGTCGTCGCGGCTGATCGGCACGCCGCCGAGGTCGACGCCGGCCGGCGCGGAGCGGGCCAGGAAGTGCACCGGGCTCTCCATCCGCAGCACCTCCTCGACGCAGCCGCTGGCCAGCGCGCCGTCGCCGGGCAGGGCGGCGGTCACGTCCGGGTGGTCAAGCAGCAGCGGCAGGCCGTTGCTGAACATGTAGACGGTGGTGACGAAACTGGCGTTGAACAGCACGATCAGGTTGCTGATCAACTCGTCCTCGGTGAGGTCGACGCCACCCGCGTCGAGCACCTCGACCAGCCCGCTGATCAGGTCGTGCCCGGGCGTACGGCGCCGGTGGGCGATCAGGTCCCGGTAGTAGACGCGCAGCTCCTCGGCGGCCTGGTTGGCCCGGGCCAGCCGCTCCGGCGTCTTGCCGGCGACGTCCATGTACTCGTCGATCCAGTCGACCCGCTGCCGGTACCACGCCAGGTCGGCCGCGGGCAGGCCGATGAACTCGGCCATCACCAGGGCCGGGACCGGGTACGCGAAGTCGGCCACGAAGTCCACCTCGTGCCCGCCCGCGCCCGCCTCGGCCATGTGGTCCAGGCGTTCGGCGACGATCCGCTCGATCACCGGCTCCAGCGCGCCGAGGCGGCGCGGGGTGAACGTCTTGGCGAACACCGCGCGCATCCGGGTGTGGTCCGGCGGGTTGACGAACATCATCGAGGTGAGGAACGTACGCAGGATCTCCTGCTCCTCCCAGCCGGGCGGGAAACCCTTGTACCAGCCGGGATCGCGCAGGATCTGGTCGACCACGTCGTACCCGCCCGCGACCGCGCTGACAGTGCTGTGCTCGGCCCGGGCCGGAACGGCGCTTATCGGCCCGTGCTCGTGCAGGGCCGTATAGAAGGGATAGGGGTTCTGCCGGCCCTGTTCACTGTAGAGCCCGGTCAGGATCTCGCTGACGTCCACTGTCTTTTCCTCCCCAGGAAACGGCGGCGGGGGCGGCGTCGTGTCGACCGCCGCCCCCGCCCGGTGTCACAGTCCGAGCAACTTCAGTGGCACGGCGTTCGCCATCGCCGCGGCACCCGTGTCGTTCGGGTGGATGTGGTCACCCGAGTCGTACGCCGGCAGCAGCCGGGTCGGCTGGGCCGGATCCCGCATCACCGCGTCGAAGTCGACGACGCCGTCGAACTCGGCCCGGCCGGGCCCGCGCAGCCAGGTGTTGACGGCCTGACGGGTGGCGTCCTTCTCCGGCGTCCACACGCCCGGCCCGCCGTTGCCCTCGTACGGCATGAGCGTGCCGGCGATGCTGGTCAGGCCGCGCGCCTGGACCTGCCGGTTGATCTGGCGCAGCGAGGCGATGATCGCCTCGGGGCTGTCGCCGTTCATCCAGATGTCGTTGATGCCCAGGTGGGTGATGACGGTCCGCACCCCGGTCTGCGGGAACACGTCCTCGTTGAGCCGGGCCAGCGCGTTCGGGCCCAGCTCGTAGTAGCCGGGGAAACCGCCCGCGCCGGGCTCGGTGCCCTCGTGGTTGAGCCGGTTGCCGGCCAGGCTGAGGTTGAGCACGCCCGGCGTACGCGGATCGGGCCGGGCGTCGATCAGCCGCTTGGCCAGGAAGTCCGGCCAGCGGCGGTCGGCGTTGACGGTGCTGCCGTTGCCGTCGCCGATGGAGTCACCCAGCACCACCACGGAGCCGGGCGTCACCTTGCGCTCCACGTCGATGCCGGACAGGAACATCCAGCAGCAGTTGGGCCGGATGGTGAAGCCGGCGCCGTCGGCAGCCGACGTGAGGTCGGTGGCGCCGATGAAGTTGGTGACCTTGGACTGGCCGTGGAACGTGACCGGCCCGGTGAGCACCGGGAAGTACAGCGTGACGACCAGGTCCTCCTGCTCGGCCACCCGGAAGTCCACCGGATCGCTGAGCAGTTCCGCGCCCTTGTTGATGGTCGCCGAGCCGCCACCGGAGAACGTCAGCTGGCGGACGCTCGCCGGGACGATGTCGGACAGGTCGTCGGGGGTGGCGGTGTTCGGCCGGGCGATCGTGGCGCGGCCGACCTGGACGGCCTGCTGGCCGTACAGGTTGGTCAGCCGCACCCGCAGGCGCGGCCCGCCGACCGAGGTCTGCACTGTCATCCGGATGCTCTGGTTGTTCAGCCCGGTCTCGGTCAGGCCCACGTTGTTCCCGCGGGTCACCGCCGCGGCCCAGGTTCCGGCCCACTCGGCGCGCCCGTGCCCGGCGCCCTCGTTCCCGGTCGGGCCGGCGCTCGCGGTGACCGCCGGGGTGGCGGCGATCAGGAGCGTGACGGCGGAAGCTATGACGTGCCATCTCTTCGGGGTCGGCATCGATCCTCCATGGTCGGCAGCCCCGGGCGTGACGCGGTCGGCGACACGGCCCGGGCGATGGACCGGAAACTAGCTTCCGGCCGTGACGAGCGTCAATCAACCTGATCGACATGATCAAATGCCCGCGGGACGGGACGCGACGACGATCGGCTCTGTCCGCCGTGGACCGCCGCTGCCTAGGCTCGGGGCTGGCGGCGGTGCGGTCGCCGACTCCGGCACCTGCCGTCATGTCCCGGCCCTGACCTGGCCGGACGCCGCTCGCGGACCATGATGGGGGCTGCCCGATGACCGACCGGCCGAACTACGTGCACGAGGCGCTGGAGCTGTTCGCCGGGTTCGGCGACCGGGAGGCGCTCGTCGGCGGCGGACGCCGCCTGAGCTACCCCCAGGTCGCCGCCGAGGTGCGCGGCCTGGCCGCCGCGCTGCGCCACCACGGGGTACGCCCCGGCGCGGCGGTGCTGGTGATGCTCGGCAACACGGTTGAGGGCCCGCTACTCCAACTGGCCCTGCACCTGCTCGGCTGCCGGAGCATGTGGGTCGCGCCGGTGACCTCGCGGCGGGAGGTGGACGAGTTCGTCGCGCTGTCCGCGCCGGAGGCGTTCGTGTACGACGCGCGCGATCCGCAGGCGGCGCAGGTCGCGGCGGGGCTGTCCGGCGTACCGCTGCTCTGCCTCGGTCCCGGCGGTGCCGGACCGGACCTGAGGGCCGAAACCGGCGAGCCGGCGGCGGAGCTGCCCGCCGGCGTGCCCGCGCCGGAGTCGTTCCTGCAGACCAGCGGCACCACCGGCACGCCGAAGCTGGTACACCACCGGGAGAGCTTCTACCGGCAGGTACTCGCCCTGGCCGCCGACTTCCGGGGCGCCGGGTTCCCGCTGCTGCGGCACCTGTCGCACTCCCCGATGTGGCTCGCCAGCGGCCAGATCACGACGCTGTTCAACCTGTTCACCGGCGGCGTGCTGTTCCTGCGCGAGCAGTGGGACCCGGCCGCGTTCATCGCCACCGTGGACGCCGAGCGGCTGACCTCCACGTTCGTCACCCCGCCGATGCTGTACGAGGTGCTCGACCACCCCGACCTGCCGGGCGCCGACTTCTCGGCGATGTTCATGTTCAACGTGGGGGCCGGGCCCGCCGCGCCGGCCCGGCTGCGCCAGGCCATCGCCCGCTTCGGCCCGTGCCTGCGCATCGTGTACGGGCTCAGCGAGGCAGTGGTCATCTGCGCGCTACCGGGGCTCACCGAGGACCCGGAGCACCCGGAACGGCTGCGGTCCTGCGGCCGCCCGTACGGCGACGTGACGGTGCAGATCCGCGACGCCGACGGGCGGGTGCTGCCGGCCGGCGAGGACGGCGAGGTGTGGGCGCGCACCAAGCTGAGCTTCGCCGGCTACCACGGACAATCCGAGCTGACCGCCGACACGCTCGTCGACGGCTGGGTCCGCACCCGCGACATCGGGCACCTCGACGCCGACGGCTACCTCTACCTGGTCGACCGGTTACAGGACCGGATCCTCACCCGGCAGCGCAGCTGGCCGATCTACTCCCGCCCGATCGAGGACGTGCTCGCCGGCCACCCCGAGGTACGCGCCGCCGCCGTCATCGGCGTACCGGACCCGGTGGCCGGGGAGCTGCCGCACGCGTACGTGGTGCCCGCGCCGGGCGCGTCGGTGACCGGCGAGGAGCTGATCGCGCTCGTGGTCCGGGAACTCAGCGAGACCTGGGCGCCCGGCGCCGTGGAGTTCGTCGACGCGCTGCCGCTCAACCGGTCGGCGAAGGTGGACAAGCGGGCGTTGCGAGCCCGGTACGCGGCCGCACACCCGGCCGGCGCCGACCCGATCGGCAGTCCGGCGTGAACCCGCGCCGGGAGTTGTACACCCTGGTCGGCGCCGACCTGCTGTCCAACCTCGGCACCCGGATCTCGGTGGTCGCCATCCCGTGGCTGGTGCTGGAGACGACCGGCAGCCCCACCAAGATGGGCCTGGTGGCGGCGGCGGAGACGCTGCCGTACATGCTGTCCAGCGCGCTGGCGACACCGTGGGCGGACCGGTTCGGGGTACGCCGTACCTCGGTGTTCGTGGACGCCGCGAGCGCCGCCGCGATGGCAGTGGTGGCGCTGGCGCCCTGGCTCGGGTTCGGCGCGTTGCTGGTGCTGGTGGCGGTCGCCGGCGGGCTGCGCGGCATCGGCGACCGGGTCAAGCACGTGCTGTTCAAACCGGCCGCCGAGCGGGCCGGGGTGCCACTGATCCGGCTCACCAGCGCCTACGACGGCCTGGCCCGGGGCATGACGCTGTTCGGCGCGGTGCTCGGCGGGCTGCTCATCGACTGGGTCGGGCTGACCCGGGCCATCTGGATCGACGCGGCCACGTTCGCGGTCTGCGCGCTGCTGATCGGCGTGCTGGTCCGGCCGCCCGCACCGGCCGAGCCCGCGCCCCGGGAGCCGTACCTGCGGGCGCTGCGCGGCGGCTTCGCGTACCTGCGCACCGACCGGACGTTGATGACGATGCTGCTTGTGGTGTCGGTGTCGAACATGTTCGCCAACGCCAGCGTCGCGGTCTGGATCCCGCTCTGGGTCAGCCAGGTGCTCGGCGACCCGGCCGGGTTCGGCCTGCTGTTGGGCGTCTTCTCGGCCGGCGCGCTGCTGGGCAACCTGCTGTTCACCATGCTCGGCACGCGGCTGCCCGCCGGGACGACGTTCGCGCTGGGGCTGACGCTCAGCGGCGCGCCCCGGCTGCTCGCGCTGGCGCTCAGCGACGACCTGGTCGTGGTGCTCGTGGTGACGTTCCTGTCCGGCATCGGCATCGCGGCGGTGAACCCGCTGCTCGGCGCGGCGCTCTACCAGCGGGTGCCGGGCGAGTTGCAGACCCGGGTGCTGGGCATCTCCGGATCGGTGGCGTTCCTCGGCCTGCCGGTGGGCGCGCTGCTCGGCGGCTGGTCGGTGGCGCTGCTCGACCTGACCCCGGCGCTGCTGGTGATGTCGGTGGTCTGCCTGGTGCTCACGGTGGGACCGCTGCTGCTGACCCGCGCGTCCCGGCGCCCGGCCGTGGAACCGGCCACTCCCACGCCGGTCTGAGCCCGCCGGTCGGGGCCCGCCGGTCGCGAGCCTGCCGGTCGCGGGTCGCGGCGTCGGGGGGCGGCGGTAGGGTCTGGGCCATGGCGACCTGGGACGACGTGCGGCGCATCGCGCTGGCCCTGCCGGAGACCACCGAGCGCGGCTCGCACGACGACCTGCCCGCCTGGCGGGTGCACGACCGCGCCCCGAAGCGGCTCGCCACGGCACACCGGGCCGGCGCCGCATGAGCCGCACGGTGGACGCGATCGTGTTCGACATGGACGGCACGCTCGTCGAGTCGCACGCGGTGGTGCCCGCGGCCTACCGGGCGGCCGTGCGGGCCGGCGGCGGCCCGTCGTACACCGACGCGGAGGTCATCGCCGGCTACTCGCTCGGCTCGCCGGCGGACCTGCTGACCCACCTGCTGCGGCGGCCGGCCTCCGGCGAGGACCTGGACCGCTACCACACCGAACTGGCCGCGCTGGCCGGGCGGGTGCGCGTCTACCCCGGCATCGCCGACACGCTCGCCGAGATCGCCGCCCGGGTGCCGGTGGGCGTGTTCACCGGCGCGAGCCACCGGGCCGCCGAGATCCTGCTCGACCGGGCGGGCCTGCGCGGCCACTTCGGGGTCGTACTCGGCGGCGACCAGGTCGACCGCCCCAAACCGGCGCCCGACGGCGTGGAGGTGGCCTGCCGCCGGCTCGGCGTGCCACCCGGCCGCGCCGCGTACGTGGGCGACTCACCGCTGGACGTCCGCGCCGCCCGGCACAGCGGCGCGATCGCGGTCGCCGCCGCCTGGGGCCACCAGTACGACAGCGCCGAGCCGGCCGACCTCAGCCTGAGCCGGCCCGGGGAGCTGCTGGCCCTGCTGCCCTGATCCCCTTTCCCCGCTCACCCGGCTCGGCTAGCCTGCCGGGCATGCCATCGACGTTGACCGAGGCGACCGACCCGTGGTGCCTGCGACCGGGAGAGGCCGCCGAGCTGCTGCGCGGGCACCGGTGGCGGCGGTTCGTGGTGCTGGGTGACAGTGTCGCGGAAGGGCTGTGCGAGCCGGCCGACGGCTATCCGGATCTCCAGTGGGCCGACCGGGTCGCCGTCGAGCTGCGCGCGATCCGGCCGGAGCTGGCCTACCTGAACCTGGGCCGGCGCGGGCTGCGCGCGCACGAGGTCCGGGCGACCCAGCTCGCCGACGCGCTGGCCTTCGAGCCGGACCTGGCCCTCGTGGTGTGCGGCGGCAACGACGCGTTCCGGTCCGCCTACGACCCGGACGCGGTCGACGCCGAGCTCACCGCCATGATCACCGCCCTACGGGAGGCGGGGGCGGACGTGATCACGGTGGGCATGTTCGACGTGTCGCACAGCCCGGCGGTGCCGGACGCGCTACGCGCGGGCCTGGGCGAGCGGATGCGCCGGCTGGCCCGGCACACGAGGGCGGTGGGCGAGCGGCTGGGCACGCTGCACGTCCACCTCACCGACCATCCACTGGTGGCCGACCCGTCGCTGTACAGCAGCGACGGCCGGCACGGCAGCGCCCGCAGCGACGCCGTCGCCACCGCCGAGACGCTGCGCGTCCTGGCCCGCCGCGACACGTCCGGCTCCCCGGAGAGGAACCCCGCGCCGACGCCGGGGCGCGGCGCGGCGCGTGGCGTCTGATCCCGCCACCGCCGTTCACATCGAGGCAGTTCGATGACACGGTCCGGGCCGGTGAACAGTTTCCGGGAGGCCGCGGTGCCGTTCCGGTCCGTGCCCGCGGAGCGCGCTCTCGCTACAGCGTCAACTGAGATCAAACGGCTCGGCCTCACGGCGCGGACGGAGGTGCTCGGCCCGGCCGAGTCGCCCACCATGCGCGTCACGCTGTTCCAGGGCGGGGCACGGGTCGCCGTGGGTGCGGGAAAGGGAGCGGGTCCCCAGGGCGCGGCGAGCGCGCACTTCGAGGCCCTGGAACGCCACCTCATGTCTGCCCGGGACAACCGCCGATGGACGGCGGACGCCACGAGGCTGCTGCCGGCGAGCATCGTGGCCGGACAGTCCGCCCTGGATTCGGATCTGGTCGTACAGCGGTGGGCGACGGAGTTTCCGGACTCCGTCGCGGCATGTGCCTCGTACGGCGGGGTCCGTTATCCCACCTTCCTCACGGACCCGCGCTACTACCGGTGGTCGGTGGCGGGTGACGACGTCCGGCCGTACCGCAGCCTCCTGCGATACTCGTCCAGCCTGGGCACAGCGGCCGGCGTCGACGTGGCGGAGGCCGTCTATCACGGCCTCTGCGAGCTGATCGAACACGACGGGCTCGGGCAGGCGCTGCTCCGGTGGTACGTCGCCGGAGTGCCGGACGTCGACCTCGTGCCGGCCGGGGACCTGCCGGACCAGCTGCGCGCACTGCACGCGCAGGCCGTACGGGCGGCCGGCGCACCCGTACATCTGCTCGACGTCACGACCGACCTGGACGTGCCGGTGTACCTGGCAGTCAGCCCGGCGGCCGGCGGTGAGCCGACCCGGCTCGGGGCCGGCGCATCGCTCTGGGCCACCGACGCCGCGTCGCGTGCCCTCGGCGAGCTGATCCAAGTCTGTGCGCTCTCCTCACCGGCCCCCGGCTCGCCCGCGGTCCAGCGTCTGGCGGCCTGGCCCGCACTGCGACGATGTGCCCTGATGCCACTCGACGGGCTGCTCTCCGGGCCGGTGCGCGCGGTGCCGCTACGCGCGGACGTAGCCGGCGACGGCAGCCCGGGTTGGGGGCTGGAGCACGTCCGGCGGGCTCTGGCCCGTCGAGGCGTCGACCACCACGTGTGCGAGGTCACGGCGGTCGGCTCACCGATCGTGGTGGCCACCACGATCGCCCCGGGGCTGGAACGCTTCAGCCTGGTGCGACACGGGGTGCCCGTCGTCCCGACCGGACGGGGATGGCACTTGTGGCCGTCACCGGACCGGGCGATCATCACCTGACCACATCCAGTCCAAACGATATGAGGACACATGTCTACTGAGGAGAACGGCTTCGCCCCCGGTGGTGGCAGCCTCTGCTTCCACCCGGGTGACGACGTCGAAGAGCCGATGGCTCAGGATCTCGGCATCGGCCCCGGTGGCGGCACCCTCTGCTTCCACCCCGGCGACGAGGAAGGCGCGTCGACGCTTCGCCTCGCCGACGATCTGGCAGCGGACCTGCACCTCGCGCTGACCAGCATCGACGACCGCCACCTCGCCGTGCTGGCCTGAAGGAGGTCGTGACGCGGCTCGTAGAGACAGCCGGCGTCGACGGGAGTCGGCTGTTTCACCGTGACTTCTCCCTCTGGTACCTCGCCCGGTCGATCTCCGTCGCCGGGACCGCCGCCAGCGCCGTCGCGCTGCCGCTACTCGTCTACCGGACGAGCGCGTCCCCGACGCTGACCGCGGCGGTGGTCGGGCTCGAAGCCCTGCCGTACCTGCTGTTCGGGCTCTTCGCCGGGGCCGCCGCCGACCGCCTGCGACGTAAGCGCATGATGATCATCGCAGACGTGTGCTGCGCACTGCTGATCGCCACCGTGCCGGTCGCCGCGTTGTTCGATGTGCTCGCCCCCTGGTACCTGCTCGTCGTGGCGTTCGGCGTGGGTTGCGGTTTCTGCTGGTTCGACGCGGCGGCGTGGGGCGCCTTCGTGCGCATCGTCGGCAAGGCGGGGATCACCCGGGCGAACAGCCTCATCTGGTCCACCGAGATCGTGCTGGAGATCGCCGCGCCCGCCGCCGCGGGACTACTTGCCGCTGTCGCCGACCCCACCCTGGTGCTGGCCGTCGACGCCGTCACCTATCTGGTGTCCGCCGCGCTGCTCGCCCAGATCCGCGCCGGGTTGGACCCGGGGCCGACGGGAGCCCGCCGGGTGCGGGCCGAGATCGCCGAAGGACTGCGCCACCTCTGGCGGACGCGGGTCCTGCGGACGTTGACCGCTGCCGGTTTCGGGCTCAACGTCGCCGCCGGCGGCGTGCTGGGCCTGCTCGTCGTCCACGCCGACGAGGTGCTCGATCTGAGCCCGGAGGACCAGCGCCTGGGTCTGCTCTTCACTGCCGCCGCGGTCGGCTCACTGGTGGCCGCCGTCGTCCTGCCCAGGGCCAGCCGGTGGGCCGGCCAGGGGACGGTGTCCATCACGGGGCTCGTCATCTTCGTCGCGGCCCTCATCGGCCTGGCCGGCACGTCGGTGTTCGCCCTGGCGTTGGCGTGGTGGACGATCTGGGCCGTGGCGCGCCTGACCGTGAACGCGAACGGCATCACCGTGCGCCAACTCCTCACACCAGATGCGCTGCAGGGCCGCGTCAACACCACCGGGCGCATGCTGGCCTGGGGCGGCACTCCGTTCGGCGCCCTGATCGGAGGGCTGGCCGCAGACACCGTCGGGGTCCGGGTGGCGTACCTGATGCTGGCCGTGCCCGTCGTGCTCAGCCTCGCCCTGGTCATCACCTCACCGGTGCGCGGCCTGCGCATCACGGCCGACTAACCACGCACCCCGCACCCCTGCCCCGCCCTTTCCTCCCCCGGGCCTGCCCTGCCCGACGATCCGCCCGTCGATCAAGGAGTTTGTGTCAACGGCAGGCCCTGGTGAGGACACAAACTCCTTGATCAACGCGCCCAAGGGGCGGGGGTCAGTCGGTTAGGAGGATGCCGGTCAGGAGGACGCCTCGGGCCAGGTTGAGGACCTCGTCGCAACCCGGGTAGCCGACCCGGGCCAGCGCGCCGGATCCGGTGCGGTCGAACAGGTACGGCGCGAGGCTGTACGGGACGTCGGCGGTGACCGTCTCACCGGTCTCGATCTGCACGAAGTCCATCGCCACCCGGTCCGCCTCGTGGTAGCGCTGCAGGATGTTGCCGCCCTCGGCGATCGCGGCGCGCACCCCGTCCGCCCATGCCACCGGCTTCATCTCCCGGCCGATCAGCACCCCGTGCCCGGCCGATCCGCCGGCCGGCTTGGCGACCAGGTCGGCCTGCTCGGCGAGCGCCCGGTCGAGCTGGTCGGCGGTGAGCGCCACGGTGTGCGGCACGTACCGGCGGATCAGCGTCCGGTCGTCCTCCGGCAACAGGTCCAGGTCTTCCCAGAGCCAGGCGTAGTTCAGCTTGTTGCTGAGCAGCCAGGCGGCGCTGCTGACGAACATCGGCAGCGTGCCGGCGGCGAGCGCCCCGGACACCGCGTCCAGGCCGGCGCTGGGGGTGACCCGGTTGGGCACGAACAGCCGGAACAGGGCGTCCACCGGGGCACCGCCGACGACCAGCCGGTTCCGCGCGTCCAGCGTGGCGGTGGCGACCGGGGCGATGACCAGGTCGATGCCGAACGGCCGGGCCTGGTCGATCAGCGGGGACAGGATCCGGATGAACGTCTCCGGGTCGTCCAGCCCCGGGTAGTCGGCGTCGAAGTCCATCAGCAGCGCCACCCGGGCGCCGTCGGGCAGGCCGAGCGTGTCCCGGATGGCCACGAACCGCTGATCCAGCAGGGACGGCGCGGGCCGCGCGCCGTCGAGCAGGTCATGGGTACGGTAGAGCTCGGCGTACCGCTGGATCACTGTGTCGGCGTCGAAGCCGCCGCCGAGGCTGCTGTCGATGTTGTACTCCACGATGCACGGCACGCCGCCGGAGAACAGCACGTCCGGCCGGTACGCGGCGAGCAGCCCCTCGTGCAGCTCCTCGTCCGGGTCGAGCAGCCGGGTCTCCCCGTCCGGCACGTCGAGCAGCAGGCGCAGCTCACCAGCGGTACGGGCGCGGCGCCGGCAGGCTTCCAGGATGAGCTGCGCGATGCGGTCGCAGACCTCGTTCAGCTCGCGGAACGCGTCGGCGGTGAACACGGGCGGGCGGGCCAGCCGCCACTGCTTGTTGTACGTGGCCCGGCCGTGGAAGACCTTCTCCCACGCCGCGGCGCCGGTGGCCACCATCGCGGTACGGGTGGACTCGGGCAGGTCGGTCCACGCCTGGCCGAGCGGCGGCCACGTGTAGTTCGGGTCCATCGTTCATCCGTCCTTGAGGGTCAGTTGGATGGCGGCGGTGAGCTGGTCGCGGCCGGGTTGCACGGCCCGGTCCAGGGCCGGCGCGAACGGCAGCACCGCGCCGTCGGGGCGGGTGACCCGCCGGGGTGGCGCGGCCAGCCGGACCCGCTCGACCACCGTGGCGATGATCTCCCCGGCGATGCCGCAGGAGCGGTTGCCGTCGTCGACGACCACCAGCCGCCCGGTGCGGCTCACCGACTCGACCAGCCCGTCCCAGTCGAACGGGTAGATCGTGCGGGGGTCGAAGACCTCCACCGACGCCTCGTCGGCCAGGTCCTCGGCGACGGCGAGCGCGTCGTGCACCAGGTGCCCGACCGCCACCACTGTCACGTCGGTGCCGGCGCGGCGGACGATCCCCCGGCCCAGCGGCACCGGCGCCGGGTCGGTGACGTCGGCGCGCAGGTCGAGGGCGCCCGCCGGGGCGAAGACCACCACCGGGTCGTCGCAGCGGATCGCGGACACCAGCAGGCCGTACGCGTCGGCCGGGGTGGCCGGTACGACTGTTGTCACGCCGACGTGGGCGAACAGCGCGTACGGGTGGTCGGAGTGCTGCCCGGCCCAGCCGGTGCGGGAACCGGAGCCGGGCACCACGTAGGTGACCGGCACCGCGCACTGGCCGCCGGTCATCAGCGGGAACTTGTGCGCGTGGTTGACGATCTGCTCGAAGACCAGGAACAGCAGCGACGGGATCTGGAACTCCACCACCGGGCGGGCCCCGGCCAGCGCCGCGCCGGTGGCGAAGCTGGTGAACGCCTGCTCGGACAGCGGTGTGTCGCGGACGCGTTCCGGGCCGAACTTCTTCAGCAGGCCGGTGGTGACGTTCGCGGCGGCCACCCGGATGTCCTCACCGAGCACCACCACCGAGTCGTCGCGGGTCATCTCGTCGGCGAGCGCCCGGGTGAGCGCCCTGCGGTAGGAGAGCCGAGGCATCAGCCACCTCCGGTCCGGGCGGTGAGCCCGCTGGCGTACAGATGGTCCAGTGCGGTCGCCGGGTCGGGGTGCGGCCCGGCGAGCGCGTAGTCGACTGCGGCGTCCAGCTCCGCCTCGACCGCGGCGTCCACCTCGGCCCGTACCGCCGGGTCCAGCCGCGCTCCGGCGATGTCCACCGGATCGCGGGACCGGCCCTCGGCCACCTCCTCCGGCGGCCGGTAGTCGAGGCGTACCTGATGTTCGAAGGTGTGGTGGGCGTCGAAGCGGTAGGTGCGGGCCTCGACCAGCTCGGGGCCGCCGCCGGCGCGCATCCGCGCGACGGCGGCGGCGGTGACCTCGCGTACCGCCTCCGGGTCCTGCCCGTCGACGGCGGCCGCCGGCATGCCGAACGCGGCGGCCCGCCCGGCGATGGTGCCGGCGACCGCCCCCTCGACCGGCATCGTGGTGGCGTAGCCGTTGTTCTCGCAGACGAACAGCACCGGCACCCGCCAGAGCGCGGCCAGGTTGAACGCCTCCAGGAGCATGCCCTCGTTGACGGCGCCGTCACCGAAGAAGGTGGCGCCGACGATGTCGGCGCCGCGCCGCCGGCGCTCCCACACCGCTCCGGTGAGGATCGCGCCGGCGGCTCCGACGATGGCATTGGCGCCCAGGACGCCGACGCCGAAGTCGGCGGCGTGCATCGACCCGCCCCGGCCCCGGTTGAGCCCGGTGACCCGGCCGCACAGCTCGGCCAGCATCCGGGCCGGGTCGGCGCCCTTCGCGAGCACGTGCCCGTGCCCGCGGTGGGTGCCGGTGACCAGGTCCTGCGCGGCGAGTGCCGCGCAGACGCCGGCGGCGATCCCCTCCTGACCGAGGTACGGGTGGATGCCGCCGACGATCTCCCCGGCGCGGACCAGCTCGATCGCGCGCTCCTCGAAGCGGCGGATCAGCCGGACCGTCCGGTAGAGCCGGAGCGGGTCGGAGCCGGTCACGCCGGACGGCCCTCCTTGACGGCGGCGAGGATGTCGTCCCAGAGGCGGGCGCGGGCGGCCAGCGCGGCGTTCACCGTGTCGGCGCACTCCTGCCACTTGGTGTCGTCGTCGCCGCACAGGTCGGCGAGCATCTGCATGGCCATCGGGGTGTGCTGCTCGCCGTCGACCTCGATGTGGCGCTCCAGGTAGTCGACGAACTTGTTGAGCCTGTTGCTGCGCTCGTTGACGGCGACGACCTGGGTGAACATCTCCGGGATCAGGTCCTCGCGGCCGAACGCGAACGCCGCCGCCTGGCAGTGCACCGGGGTGGTCTCGATGATCCGCCAGGTGGTGCCGGCGAACGCCGCCGAGGCCGCGGGGACGCCCGCCGCGCCGAGCGCCTCGGTGACCGGCGTGCCGTCGCGCAGCAGGTCGACGAGCTTGTTCACGGCCGCGGTGTCGGCGCCGGCCTCGGTCATGCCCTGCACGTACAGCTCGAAGTGGCTGATGTAGCCCTCGCCCAGCTCGTCGCTCTCCTCGACCATGACGATGTCGTTGATCAGGCGGCGGCTGCCGGTCGGGCCGGTCGGGATCCACGGCACCGTCACGCAGGTGAGCTGCCGCTGCAACGACTTCAGCAGCGACATGAAGTCCCACACCGCGAAGACGTGGTGCTCCATGAACGTGACGAGCGCGTCGTGGGTGTCCAGGTTGGCGTAGAGGGGGTGCTTGACCACCACGTCGCGGCGCTCGGTCACCGCCCGCTCCAGCCGCTCGATGCCCGGGTGCGTCTTACCCCAGTCGTACCGTGACATTGTCAGCCTCCCTGCTGGGCGCGGTCGCGCCAGATGACCGGGCAGTAATCGGGGTCCGCGTAGTCCGGCCGGCCCTCGTGGTTGCGGCGGACCAGCACGTCGTGGTTGTACGCGGCGAGCGTGCCGTCGGAGAGCGGATACTCCCGCCAGGCGTTGTCGCCGTCCTGCAGGTGCAGCGAGACGGCCCGGCGGGGCCGCCCGCTGACGTTCGCACCGCTGCCGTGGTAGATGCGGCAGTGGTGGAAGCTCATGTGTCCCTTCGGGATCACCATGGGGATCTTGCGGATCTGGGCGCCGTTGTACGCGGCGTTCTCGGCCAGCATCGCTTCGAGCTGGTCGCGGTCCCGGTCGGCGAAGTGCCGCACCACCGTGTCGTCGGCGCCGATCTCCCGCCAGCGGTGGGAGCCGTCGACCATGGTGATGGTGCCCATCTCCTCGCCGCAGTCGTGGAACGGGATGAACGCGGTGAGCATGTTCTCCGACGACGAGGACGCCCAGTAGTGCTTGTCGAAGTGCCACGGCACGATGTTCGACGGCTCGCCGGCGATCGGCGGCTTCCAGATCAGCGTGGACTGGAAGATCCGGATCTCGGCGGCCCGGGCCAGCCGGGCGGCCACCGCGCCGATCAGCGGCTTGCGCAGGATGCGGGCGATGCCGTCGTGCTCGTGGTGGACGTAGTCGTTGTGCCGCTGCACGTCACCCCGGGACGGCTCCCAGTAGGCCAGCTTCGGCGGCCGTGCCGGCAGCAACCTGTCGCGTTCCCCCGCGTAGTAGCTGTCGGTGGCGGCGACCAGCTCGTCCACCTCGTCGTCGGTGAGCAGCTTCTTCGACAGGTACCAGCCGTGCTCGGCGTAGTGCCGGACGTCCTCGTCGGAGGGCAGCAGCGCCTCCTCCTCGGCGGTCAGTCCGGGATCGATGGTGGTCATGCCGAGCCGACCGGGCATGGCCTCACGGCCCTCGCTTCGCTCGGTGCGTTCACTCATGCCGTACCTGCCCCTCCGGCGGCGACAGCGGGGGTCGCCCCCGCCGCGGCCAGCTCGCGTTCCTTCGCTTCGTAGAGCGCCTTGATGTTGCCGCTGCCGAAAGTGCGCGCCCCGCGCCGCTCGATGAGTTCGAGGAAGAGGGTGCGGCGCACGTGCATCGACTCGGTGAAGATCTGCAGCAGTTGCCCGTCGTGGTCGGAGTCGACCAGGATGCTCAGCTCGCGCAGCCGGTCCACCGGCGCGTCCAGCCGGCCGACCCGCTGCTCCAGGCCGTCGTAGTAGGCGCCGGGCGTGCTGGCGAAGCGCACCCCGCGCCGGGCGAGCGCGCCGACGGCGGTGACGATGTCGTCGGTGCGCAGGCCCAGGTGCTGCACCCCGGCCCCGGCGTGCCAGCGCAGGAAGTCCTCGATCTGCCCCGGCCGGGCGCCGGTGTCCGGCTCCAGCAGCACGAACGTGACCTGCCCGGAGGGGCTCTGCACCACCTTGGAGTTCATCGCCTGGCCGGCGACCTCGATGTGCTCGGTGAAGATGTCGGCGAAGCCGAACACCTTCTCGTAGTGCGCGACGGTCTCGTCGAGCTGCCCCGGCGGCACGCAGATGGCCAGGTGGTCGACCTCGGCGAGCAGGGTGTCCGTCCCGTCCGGCGCGGTCACCGGCTCGATCGCGCCGGGCAGGAACACACCCGGGTCGCCGCGCCGCTGCACGAGGCGGTGCACCACGTCGCCGAAGCCGCCGACCTCGGCGACCACCACCTCGGCGTCCGCGCCGGTGAAGGTGCGCGGCGGGCTCAGCGCCGTCGCGCCCCGGTCCACCAGTTCCGCGTACGCCCCGGCGGCGTCGTCGACGGCGAGCGCCACCACCGCGATGCCGTCGCCGTGCCGGTGCACGTACGTGGCCGCCGGGTGTTCGGCGGACAGTCCGGTGGTCAGCAGCAGCCGGATGCCGGCCTGGGCCAGCAGCAGCGACCGCTGCCCGTCCAGCCCGGTCTCCGGACCGCCCTGCCCGCACAGCCGGAAACCGACGGCGTTGTCGAAGTAGAAGGCCGCCTGCCGGGCGTCCCCCACGTAGAGCTCAAGATGATCTATCCCGTTGATGGTCATGGGCTTCCCCTGTTCCCCCCGTGATCGCGACCCGGACGGACGCCCGGGACTGGAGTCCGGTCAGCCCGCGGCCGGGGTGGCGGCCCGGCGGGCCGGCCCGGAGAGCCGGCGCAGGAGCAGGCTGACGTTCTGGCCGCCGAACCCGAACGAGTTCGTCAGCGCGTGGCCGGCCCGGGTCGGCCGGGGCACGGCGCGGACGTGGTCCGCCTCGCACTCCGGCTCCGGGTCGTCCAGGTGGTAGGTGGGTGGCAGCAGGCCACCGTCGAGCGCCAGCGCGGTGGCGGCGGCCTCCAGCGCCCCTGACGCGCCGAGCAGGTGCCCGGTGAGCGCCTTGGTGGAGCTGACCGGCACGGCGCCGGCACCGAAGACCTCGGCCAGCGCGGTCGTCTCGGCGACGTCACCGAGCTTGGTGCCGGTGCCGTGCGCGTTGACGTACCCGACGTCGGCGGGCTCGACCCCGCCGGCCGCCAGCGCCCGGCGCATGCACGCCGCCGCGCCCGCCCCGTCCGGCCGTGGCGCGGTCGGGTGGTACGCGTCGGTGTTCGCCCCGAACCCGGCGACCTCGGCGTAGCCGCGCACACCCCGTCCGCCGGCGTGACCGGCGCGCTCCAGCACCAGCAGCGCCGCGCCCTCGGCGAGCACGAAACCGTTGCGCCGCTTGTCGAACGGGCGGCTCGCCTCGGTGGGCTCGTCCCAGCCGCGGGCCAGCGCCCGGGCGTTGCCGAACGTGTCGGCGAACGTCGGGAACAGCGGTGCCTCGCTCGCCCCGCACACCACCACGTCGGCCTCGCCGGCGCGGATGAGGCGTACCCCGTCGGCGACGGCCTGGGCGCCGGAGGCGCAGGCCGTGCCGACCGACGAGCTGTAGCCGCGGATGCCGTGCGCGATGGCGATCCGCGCCGAGGGCATGTTCGGCAGGATGCCGGTGAGCAGGTACGGGCTGACCGCCGCGCGGCCCCGGGCGGCCCGCGCCAGCACCTGGCCCTCCAGCGTGGCCATGCCGCCGACACCGCCGACGATCACCGCGATCCGCTCCGGGTCGACGTCGCGGCCCACCTCGATGCCGGCGTCGGCGAGCGCCTCGGCGGCGGTGATCAGGGCGAGCAGCACCACCCGGTCGAGCACCTTCGTCTCCGGGCCGGAGGCGACGCTGCGCGGGTCGATGTCCGGCAGCAGCCCGGCCACCTCCAGGCAGCCCGCCGCCGGGTGCCCCTCGGGCGGGCGGCGCAGCCCGGAGCGGCCGGTCAGCAGCGCGTCGAACGTGTCAGCGACGCCGCGTCCGGCCGGGGTGAACAGGCCCATGCCGGTGATGACGGCGGTCACGACGGCGCCTCGGTCAGGTAGCGCTCGCGCAGCGCCACCTTGCGCACCTTGCCGGTGACGGTGACCGGGATGTCGTCGGCGCGCACCGGGACGATCCGGCGCAGTGTGGCTGCCACGTCCGGGCCGAGCGCGGTACGGATCCGCTCGGTGCGGTCCGCCTCCGGGTCGGCCCCGGCGGCCAGCTCCAGCAGCACGTCGGTGGTGACGGTGCCGTCGTCCGCCTTGACGATCACGACTGTGCAGTCGGTGACGTCGGGGCAGGCGGCGAGGATGCGCTCCTCGGACAGCGCGGTGAAGAACCGTTTCCCGTCGCCGGCCTCGACCGAGTCGACCGCCCGGTCCAGGTGGTAGTAGCGGCCGTCCTCGTCGGCGTACACCAGGTCGCCGGTGAGGTACCAGCCGCGCAGCCGGAACCGGTACGTGGTGACCGAGTCGTTCCAGTAGCCGCGGAACAGCGACGGCGAGTCGATGCCGAGCCAGCCCACCTGCCCGGGCGGCAGCTCGTTGCCGTCGGCGTCGAGCACGGCGACCCCGGCGAACCGGTACGGGCGGCCGACGCAGCGGCCGTACCTGTCGGTGTCGCTGGTGTGCGTGATGTGGAACATCGAGTGGCCCATCTCGCTGGAACCCAGGCCGTCGATGAACACCGACCCGGGTACCCGGGTCACGCCGCCGCGCGTCACCACGTCCCGGGAGCCGACCGCGACCAGCCGCCGTACGTGCGGCTCGTGCGAGCAGTCACCGGTGTTGAACCACAGCCGCACCGAGTCCAGGTCGTAGCCGGACAGGTCGAAGCGGGCCAGTTCGGCCCAGGTGACGGAGAAGCCGAACACGCCGTCCGGACGCCACCGCTGGATCGCGTCGAGCACCCGCTCGCCGCCCTGCTCGGAGAGCAGGAACATCTCCGCCCGGTTGCCCAGCGCCTGGTTGACCATGAGCACGGTGGCGGTGTGCGGGGCGGGCAGCGCGTTGAGGATGCGCGTGGTGCCCTGCGCCTGCGGCATGGACAGCAGGTGGCGGGTGGCGGCGAACAGGCTGGCGTGCGAGTGCAGCACCGCCTTCGGCACACCTGTGGTGCCGGAGGTGTGGGTGATCACGATCGGGTCGTCCGGGTGGTGCCGGTAGTGCGCCGGTGCGGCGTCCGGGTCACCGGTGCCGGCCTGCGCGGGCTCGCCGAGCATCGGGGCGCCCAGGTCGTGTCCGGCCAGCGCCTCGGCGTGCGCGGCGTCGGCGAGCACCCCGGCGGCGCGCAGCCGGCGGATGTACTCGGCGGCGATCTCGGGGCGCAGCCTGCCGTTCATCAGCGCCGGGATGGCGCCGAGGCGGGTCAGCGCGAGGAACGACAGCACCATGTCGGCGGCGGTGCCGGCCCAGACCGCGACCGGGTCGCGTGGCTTCACCCCGCGCTCGTGCAGCCAGGCCGCCCGCGCGGCGACCATCCGGTCGAGCCGGCCCAGGGCCAGCGGTGTCTCGGCCGGGTGGCCGTCGACCTCGGTGTCGAACGTGAGCCCGGGCCCCTCCGGGTCGGCGCCGTGGGCCAGCACCCGGGCGAGCATGTTGCCCGCGCCCAGTTCCGCGTCGGCCGCCAGCGCGCCGCGCAGTCCCTTCGTCCTCATTGACGTGTCCCCTCCCCCAGCAGCACCGCCGTCGCCTCGCCCGGCGTACCGTCCGGTGCCAGTTCGATCAGGATCAGCAACGCCTGTGCGGCGTCGCCGTCGTACAGCAGCAGGTCCGCCTCGGCCTCCCCCTCGGCCCGCGCGTCGCCGGTCGGGCTCAGGCACACCACCGGCCCGTCCAGTCCCCAGCGCGCCGCGACGTGCCCGGCCACGCTGTTCGGCACCGACTGGAAGAAGAACAGCGGCCCGATCCGCCCGCCCTCGGCCACAGTGGCGCGCACGTGCGCCGCCCCGGCGGTGTCCCCACCGGCGCTGACCAGCACCACAGCGGTGCGGTTGCCGGGCGGCAGCGGCCCGGTGCCGTACCGCCGAGCGAGGCACCGTTCCGCCACCGCCGCCACCAGCGGGTGGAACGGCGAGTGCACGAACCCCGGCACCCCCGGCACTCCCGCCCCCTCATCCCCGGGCTCGGGCCACCGCGCCTCCGCGAGCACCACGACCCCGTTGCGCGATCTTGCGGTTGGTGCCCCCTCGGCGGGCGTTGTGCCCGTTTCTCCGGGGCCGGAAGTGCAAGATCGCGGGAGGTCGGGGTGGGTGGAGCCGGTCATGAGGTGCTCACCAGGAGGGCCGTGTCGGCGCCGCCGAAGGCGGCGTTGAGGGTCAGGGCGTGCTCGGTTCGCGCGGGGCGGGGGGCGTCGCGGATGACGTCCAGCGGGCACTGCGGGTCCGGACCGAGCCAGCCGGCGGTTACCGGCAGCTTGCCGTGCCGCAGGGCCAGCACCGTCACCACCAGCTCCAGCAGGCCGGACGCCTCCAGCGCGTGCCCGTGCACCGACTTGGTGGAGCTGACCGGCAACCGCCCGGTGTCCTTGCCGAACACCCGGGTCAGCGCCGCCGCCTCGGAGGCGTCGCTGAACGGGGTGCCGGTGGCGTTGGCGTTGACGTATCCGACCGCGTCCGGGGGCAGCCCGCCGCGGCGCAGCGCCGCCTCGGCCGCCCGGGCCAGCCCGAGCCCGTCCGGGTGCGGCTGGCACGGGTGGTACGCGTCCCCCGCCCGGCCCCACCCGGCCACGCTCGCCATCGTCTCGGCGCCCCGCCGGGCGGCGGCGCCCGCCGACTCCAGCACCACGGCGGCCACCCCGTCACCGAGCAGCAGGCCCTTGCGGCCGGCGCTGAACGGGCGCACCGCCCCGTCGGCGGCGAGCGCCCGCCCGGCGTCGAACAACGCGAACTGGTCCGGTTCGACCAGGTAGCCGGCCGCGACCACGACCCGCTCCAGGTCGCCCCGGCGGATCAGCGCCGCCGCGTCGGCGACCGCGCTGCTCGCCGACACGCACGCGGTGGTGTAGATCCGGGTACGCCCGCCCAGGCCGCACCGCGCGGCCAGGTGACCGGCGAGCGCCGGCACCGCCGGTTCGTCCCGCCCCTGCGGTACGGGCAGCGAGTGCGGCCCACCGTGGGTGGCCAGGAACAGCGCCGACTCCGCGCGCCCGGCCCGGTCCAGCCCGGCGGCCCGGGCGGCGGCGTCGATTCCGTCCGCCAGCTCGTCGGCGAGCGTGCCGGCGTCCGGCACTGTGGCCGCCACCGTCACCCGGCGGCCGGTGGTGTCGAAACGGCGCACCGGCGCGAACGCCGGGGTGCCGGTGAGCACCCCGGCCAGCAGCGCGTCCGCGCCCCTGCCGAGGGCGCTGAGCGCGTACGTGCCGGTGATCCGTACGGTCTCCCGCTCAGCCATCTGCGGGAGCGGTCAGGGAGCCACGGAACACCGCGAGCGCGTCGTCGACGGTGCGGATGCCGGCGAGCTGGTCGTCAGTCACGTCCAGCCGCCGGTCGTAGCGCTGCTCGACCATGTGCACCAGCCAGGCCAGCTCCATCGAGCCGAGCCGGTCCGGCACCTGGTCGGCGGGGCTCGCGGTCAGTTCGGCGAGCATGCTCACCAGGTCAGCTCGCCCCAGGTCGGGCTGACCGGACATCAGGACTCGTCGCTGTTCGCGGCCACCCGGTCGGCGACCATCGTGATGAACTCGCCGACGGTCATCAGCGCCAGCTTCTCCGACTCGTCGTCGGCGAACTTCAGGCCGTACCGGTCCTCGACGCGGACCGCGAGGTCGGCCAGGGCCAGCGACTCCAGGTCGACGCCGGAGGGGCCGAGGGTGGTGTCGTCGTCGAGTTCCTCCACGTCGTAGTTCATGTCGGCGAGCTGTTCGATGACGAAGGTGCGGACCTCGTCTCGCATGGGTTCAGACCTCTTCTCCGTGTACCGGCTGACGGTGCCCGGTCGGGACACCGTGTGCGTGGGAACCGGCCGCATCGGACGCGCGGGTGGCGCGTTCCTCGGCCGGTCCGGGTCGGGAATCGGGGTGGACCGGACGACCGGCGGGCGTACGGCGGGCGTGCGGTTCGTACAGGGGGCCGGTCACGACGCCGCGTCCCGCAGCGCCGGGACGGACCGGACCAGCTTTCCGGTGGTGGTGCGGGGCATCTGGTCGAGCAGGCGCAGGGTGCGGGGACGCTTGAAGCCGGCCAGCCGTTCGGCGATCAGCTTGTCCAGCGTCTCCTCGGTCAGCGAGCCGTCGGTCTGCGCGTACGCGGTGATGCCGTCGTCCCAGACCACCACCGCGGCGATGACACCGGGCAGCCCGGCGACTGTCGCCTCCACCTCGGTCAGGTCGACCTTCAGGCCGCCCACCGACACCTGCGAGTCCAGCCGGCCCTTGATGGTGACCAGGCCGGTGTCCGGATCGACCACGCCGGCGTCGCGGGTGTGCAGCCAGCCGTCGGCCCAGCGGGTCGGGTCGGCCGGCCCGACGTACGGGTTGTCCGGGCAGGACACCCAGAGCTCGCCGTCGCGCTCGCGTACCTCGATGCCGGGGGCGGGCGCGATGGCGGGGCGGTGCCGCCCGTACAGGTCGGTGCCGATGACGCCGACCTCGGTCATCCCGTACATGTTGCCCAGCGGTACGCCGTACCGGTCGGTGAACGCGTTCGCCACGGCGGCGGACACCAGCTCACCGCCGGTGGTCATGCGCTTGAGCTGCGGCAGTGGCCCGGCGGTCGTGGTGGAGGCGAGCAGCCCGATGTGGAACGGCACGCCGAGCACCGTGGCCGGGGTGTCCCGCGCGGCGACGGCGGCGAGGATCGCGTCGCCGCTGAGCCGTTCCGGCGGGCACAGCTCGACACCGGCGTGCAGACCGTAGAGCAGGCCGCCGACCAGGCCGAGCACGTGCACCATGCTGGGCAGCAGGATGATCCGCTCGCCGGGCAGCGCGACGCCGTCGATGCGGGTGTAGCGGTGCACCTCGGCGACCAGGTCGGCGGCGGTGCGGCCGATCACCTTGGACGGTCCGGTGGAGCCGGAGCTGAGCTGGATGACCGCGTGCGGGCTGCCCGCCGGGCGGTCGGAGTACGCGCTGACCCCGGCGGTGACGTCGACGAAGATCTTCAGCGCGCCGCCGCCGGAGCGGACCGGGGCGACCACCACCTGCGGGCTGAGCCGGCGCAGCGCCTGGTCGACCTCGTGGCCGGTGAGCCGGTGGTCGAGCAGCACGGCCTGGGCGCCGGTGCGCCAGGTGGCGAGCAGGTACGCCACGTACGTCAGCGAGGGCGGCAGGCGCAGCGCGGCGGCGCCTCCGGCGCGCAGCCCGGCCTCGGCGAGCGCCGTCTGCGCCTCGCCGACGAGCCGGCGCAGGGTGCCCTTGTCGACCGGTTCGGGCAGCCGCAGGCAGACGTCGCTGTCGTGTCCGGTGAACAGGATGTCGTCCACCCAGTCCACCGTCGTCGGGGCGGGATCCTCCGCCACGGGATGTGCAGTCACGACCGGCCACCGTTCCACTGAGGAACTGGGCGGATCCGCCCAGCGGTACGTCGTTCGGGTACGGACGGAACCCTACGGCGGCCCATTTTGCATCGCCAGATGCAAATGGCTAGATCAAAAACGGCGGCTGGGTGGATTGCCCAGGCTCGATCGGACAGGCAGGATCGGGCACACGCCGGCAAGGTAGCCCGCCGGCCGCCCGATGCTGTGCGCACTCGAAAATCCCGCCCGGGCAGCGGGCGGCGAGGCTCACGGCATGTTCCGCGCGGCCCGGCCCGACGACTTCGCGCAGGTCGTCCGCCTCTACCGGCAGCTCAACCCGGACGACCCGCACCTGACCGACGGCTCAGACGAACGGGCCTTCGCGCGGATCCTGGCCACCGAGGGGCCGCACCTGTTCGTGCTGGAGGTGGACGGCGCCTGCGGGTTCTCCGGGGACGCCAAGACGGCGTACCTGGCCCGGCCGTCGTGACGGTCAGCGCTCGCCCGCCGGTGGGGGCGCGGCGCCGCGCAGCACCAGCGCGCTGTTGAACCCGTCGAAACCGCGGGCCCCGACCAGCGCGATCCGGCTGCGCGGCGGGCGGGGCTCACGCAGGAACGTCAGCTCGCAGCCGGGCGCGGGCTCGTCCGGGCCGGCCGAGGCGGGCAGCATGCCACGGCGGAACGCCAGCAGCGCGGTGGCCGCGTCCAGCGCGGACCCGCCCTGGTGCGCCCGGCCGGTCAGCGGTTTCTGCGTGGTCACCGGCGGGGTCCGGACGCCGAACACGGTACGCAGCGCCGTTGCCTCGGCCCGGTCGTACGTGGGCACGCCGAGCGCGTCCGGCCAGATCACGTCCACGTCGTGCGGGCGTACCCCGGCGCGCTCCAGCGCGAGCCGCAGCGCGCGGGCGTAGTGGGCCGGGTCGGGGCCGGTGGCCGGGTCGGTGGGCGCGGCGTCGTGGGTGGCCGCCCAGCCGGTGATCTCCCCGTAGACGCGGGCACCCCGGGCCAGCGCGTGCCCCAGGTCCTCGACCACGAACACCGCCCCGCCCTCGGCCGGCACGTACCCGCTGGCCGCGACGTCGAACGGCCGGTACGCGCGCTGCGGGTCGGCCACGTCGCTGAGCAGACCGGAACGCAACTGGCAGGCCAGCGCGTACGGGCTCAGCGGGCACTCGGTCGCCCCGGCGATCACCACCGGGGTGCCCCGGCGGACGGTGCGCACCGCGTGCGCCAGGCTGTCCAGCCCGCCGGCCGACTCGGACACTGTCACCCCGGACGGTCCCTTGAACTGGTGGCGGATCGACAGCTGGCCGACGCTCGCGGCGTAGAACCACGCGATCGACTGGTACGCCCCGACGGTGCGGCTCGGCCCGCCCCACAGCCGTTGCAGTTCCCGCTGCCCGAACAGGTTGCCGCCGGAGGAGCTGGCGAGCGTGACCGCCCACTTGTACGGGTCGGGCGACACCTCGGGCAGCCCGGCGTCGGCCAGCGCCAGTTTGGTGGCGGCGAAGCCGAGGTGGGTCCACCTGTCGGTCTGCACCCGCTGCCGGGTGTCGCTGAATCCGGCCGGGTCGAAGCCGGTCACCTCCCCGGCCACGCGCGTTGGATACCGCTCCGGGTCGAACAGCGTGATCGGCCCGGTGCGCCGGGTGCCGGCGACCACCGTGTTCCAGTGCGCCTCGGCCCCGATGCCGCTGGGTGCGACCACGCCGATGCCTGTCACCACCGCGCGCGCGGTCATGATGGCGTCACCGCCAGCCGGCGGAACACCATGGCCGACTGGAAGCCGCCGAAGCCGCTGCCCACCGACAACGCCACGTCCACCGGCACCTCCCGGGCCTCGTTCGGCACGTAGTCCAGGTCGCACTCCGGGTCGCGGGTGGTCCAGTTCGCGGTGGGCGGGACCACGCCGTACTCGATGGCGAGCGCGCAGGCGGCCATCTCGATCGAGCCGATGGCGCCGAGCGAGTGGCCGACCATCGACTTGATCGAGCTGATCGGCACCCGGTACGCCGTCTCCCCCAGCGCCCGCTTGAACGCCGCCGTCTCGTGCCTGTCGTTCTGCCGGGTGCCGGAGCCGTGCGCGCTGACGTACGACACGGCCGACGGGGCGAGCCGCGCCTGCCGCAGCGCGTCGCTGATCGCCACCGCCATCTCCGCGCCGTCCGGGCGCAGCCCGGTCATGTGGAAGCCGTTGCTGCGGCCGGCGTACCCGGCGACCTCGCAGTAGACGTGCGCGCCCCGGCGGCGGGCGTGCTCGGCCTCCTCCAGCACCAGCACCGCCGCGCCCTCGGCGAGGACGAAACCGTGCCGGTCGGCGTCGAACGGCCGGGAGGCGTGCGCCGGGTCGTCGTTGTCCGGGCTGGTCGCGCCGATCGCGTCGAACGAGGCGACGGTGACCGGGGAGATCGGCGAGTCGGCGGCGCCGGCCAGCACCACGTCGGCCTCGCCGTCGGCGACGAGCTGGTGGGCGTACCCGATGGCGTCGATGCCGGAGGTGCAGCCGGTGGAGATGACCTGCGCGGGGCCGTGCAGGCCGTGCCGGCAGGCCACGTCGGCGGCCAGGCTGCTGGGCACCAGCGCCTGGTAGAGGTACGGCCCGCCGAGCGCGTGGTCGACCAGCCAGTGCCGGCCGGAGTCGCTGACCCGCACGTACTCCTGTTCCAGCGCCATGGTGCCGCCGACGGCGGTGCCGAGCACCACCCCGGCGCGTTCGCGCTGCGCGTCGGTGAGGGCCAGGCCGCTGTCCGCGAGCGCCTCGGCGGAGCAGGCGAGCGCGAACTGCGTGTACCTGTCGGCGCGCTGCCGCTCGGCGAGCGTGATCCCGGCGGCGTCCGGGTCGAAGTCGCACTCGGCGGCGATCTGGGACCGGAACGGCGACGGGTCGAAGAAACTGATCCGCCGCGTCGCGGTACGGCCCTCGGTGATCGTCTTCCAGAAGCGGTCCCGGGTGGCGCCACCGGGTGCGACCACACCGATGCCGGTGACCACGGTGCGCCGGCCGGTCACGACGGCTCCCGTGGCGGCGGTGCCGCGCTCTCGGTGTCGACGTGGCCGAGTTCCGGGCGGGGGGCGAGCGGTCCGAGGTGGAACACCACCTCGGCCGGCTCGTCGCCGGTGTTGCGCAGCCGGTGCCGGACGTCCTTCGGCACATAGAGCGCCTCCCCGGCGGCGAGCGGCACCGGCGCGTCGTCCAGGTCGACGGTGATCGCGCCCCGGGCGACGTAGAGGAACTCCTCGCTGTACGGGTGGTAGTGCTCGGCGATCCGCTCCCCCGGCGCGAGCGTGGCGACGCCCATGAAACCGGAGGTGCTGCCGACCGTCTTCGGGCCGAGCAGCACCCGCAGTTCGCCGCCGCGACGGCGGTCGGCGGGTACGTCGTGGACGGAGACCCGGGCGGTGGTGGTGTCGGTCATCGCGCGCCTCCCGCGTACGCCCGCTCGATCTTCTCCTTGATCACGGCAAGCTGGATCGCGCTGTTGGTGTTGATCCGGTCGGTCATGCCAGCGTTGTCGACGGGCGCGTCCGGCTTCATCGCGAAGTCCTGCGTCCAGGTCATCCGGGTGCCGCCGGGCGTCTCGTCGTAGCGCCAGTGGATGCGCATGTACTCGAACGGGCCGGTCTCGACGCGCCGCGCCTGCACCTCGCGGGTGGCCGGGTCGGCGGTGCGCTCGCTGACCCAGCTCCACGCCACGCCGTTCTCATCCGGGTGCATGGTGAGCCGGAACCGCACGGTGTCGCCGTCGCGGTGCAGGATCTCCGCCACCGCGTACTCGGTGAACAGGTCCGGCCACCCGGCCACGTCGTTGGTGATCTCCCAGACCAGCGGCAGCGGCGCGTCGATCTCCACGGCGTTCTCGGTGTGCCCGGGTGGGTCCGACTTGCGGGCCACCAGGTCGGCGACGCCGGCGATGCTGAGCTGCCCGGCCTGTTCGGGGATCTTCACCCGCCACCTGTCGGCCACGACCGCCGACAGTTCGAGCAGCGCCAGCGAGTCCATGCCCAGCTCCTCCAGGCTCGCCGCGGGCGCGCCGGCGGCGGCGTCCGGGTCCAGGCCGCAGTGCGTGACAAGGATGTCGGTGATCTCGCGGGCGAGCGGGCGGTCGGGGGCGACTGTCATCGGTTCCTCCAGGTGGTCGGGCCGGCGGCGGGCACGGCGCTGACGGGGGTACGGCCGTCCGGTCCGGTCGCGCCGCGCGGGTCGGGTACGACGCCCCGCGCCGGGGACGCCCCCGGGGCGCCGTCGCCGGGTGGGGCGTCGCCGTTCGGTGGGGCGTCGTCGGTGGGCGGGGTGAGCAGGCGTTCCACAAGCGCGGTGGTGTGCCGGGCGGCGCGGAACGCCGGGTCGCGCAGCACCCGCCGGGCGAACGGGATGGTGGTACGCACACCGGGACCGGCCACGTCGAACTCGGCCAGCGCCCGGTCGAGCCGGTCCAGCGCGGCGTCCCGGTCCGGCGCCCACACCGCCACCTTCGCCAGCAGCGAGTCGTAGTGCGGGCTGACCAGGTAGCCGGCGTGGCCGTGGGTGTCGACCCGGGTGAACGGGCCGCCCGGCGGCCGGAACCGGTCCAGCCGGCCGGGGGCGGGCGCGAAGTCGCGGTCCGGGTCCTCCACGTTGACCCGGCACTCGATCGCCACGCCGTGCAGGCGGACGTCGGACTGGCGCAGCCGCAGCGGGGTGCCGTACGCGACGTGGAGCTGTTCCTGCACGAGGTCGATGCCGGTGACCATCTCGGTGACCGGGTGTTCGACCTGGATCCGGCAGTTGATCTCCAGGAAGTGGCAACGTTCGGCTTCGTCGACCAGGAACTCCACGGTTCCGGCGCCGGTGAAGCCGACCGACAGCGCGCCGCGCAGCGCCACCTCGGCGACGGTGTCCACCGTGGCCTGCCGCAGCGCGGGGGCGGGCGCCTCCTCGATCAGCTTCTGATGCCGCCGCTGCACCGAGCAGTCCCGGGTGCCCAGGTGCACACCGTTGCCGTGGCTGTCGCAGAGCACCTGCACCTCGACGTGGCGGGCGTCGGCGAGGAACCGCTCGACGTACACCCGGTCGTCACCGAAGGCGACCTGCGCGGCGGCGCGGGTCCTGGCGTACGCGCGGGGCAGCTCGGCGGCGGAACGCACCACTGTCATGCCGCGCCCGCCCCCGCCCGCCGCGGCCTTCACGATGACCGGGTAGCCCACATCGGCGGCCACCTCCTGCGCCTCGCCGACGGTGGGCAGCGTCCGGACGCTGCCCGGCGGCAGCGGCAGCCCGGCCCGGCTCATCAGCGCCCGCGCCGTCGACTTGTCCGCGAGCGCGGACATCACCTGCGGCGGCGGGCCGACGAAGACCAGCCCGTTCTCGGCGCAGATCTCGGCGAAGTCGGCGTCCTCGGACAGGAAGCCGTAGCCGGGGTGCACCGCCTGCGCGCCGGTCTGCCGGGCGGCCTCCACGATCGCCGCCGCGTTGAGGTAGCTGCGGCGGCTGGCCGCCGGTCCGATGCGTACCGCCTCGTCGGCGAGCCGCACCGGCAGCGAGTCGGCGTCGGCGCTGGAGTGCACCACCACGGTGCGTACGCCGAGTTCCCGGCAGGCGCGCAGCACCCGCAGCGCGATCTCGCCCCGGTTGGCGATCAGCACCTTGTCGAACATCACCAGTCCTGTCCGGTGACCGGTTCCAGGGCGATCAGCGGCTGGTCGTACTCGACGGGCTTGCCGTCGTCGACGAGCACCTCGACCACCCGTCCGGCCTGGCCGGCGGTCACCTCGTTCATCAGCTTCATGGCCTCGACGATGCCGACCACCTGGCCCGGGCGGACCATGTCGCCGACCGCCACGAACGGCATCGCCCCCGGCTCGGGGGCCCGGTAGAACGTGCCGACCACCGGTGAGCGCACGGCCGGCCGGTCGATCACGGGCGCGGCGCGCGCGGCCGGTTCGGCGGCTCGCGCGGGTGTCGCCTCGACCGGTTCGGCGGCGCGCTGCGCCGGTGCCGCCGGGTCGTGCCACTCGACCTCCAGCACCGACTCGCCGCTACGCAGCCGCACCCGGCGTACCGGCCCGGCCAGGTCGGCGACGAGCTTGCGGGCCTGCCGGCGCAGCCCGTCGAGCACCTGCTCGGCCTCGGCGTCGGCCATCACGCCACCTCCGCCCGGCCACCGGCCGGGGAGGCGGCAGGGGACGGTCCGGCCGACCGGGCCGCGCCGAAGCGGCGGAAGCGCTGCCTCCGGCGGCGCACCAGGGTGGCCGGCGGGACGGTGAGCAGCGGGGCGAGGTTCGCCGCGACCGCCCGGCGCAGCAGCTCGGCCGCGCCCCCCGGGTCGGCGTGCGCGGCCGGGCGTGGCTCCGGCACCAGCTCGTCGACCACGCCGAGGCGGCACAGGTCGGCGCCGGTGAGCCGCAGCGCGCGGGCCGCCTGCGGGGCGGCCGAGCTGTCCGGCCAGAGGATCGCCGCGCAGCCCTCCGGGCTGATCACCGAGTAGACCGCGTGTTCCAGCATGAGCACCCGGTCGGCGACCGCGAGCGCGAGCGCGCCGCCGCTGCCGCCCTCCCCGGTGACCACCGCCACCACCGGCGTGGGCAGCACGGTGAGCGCCAGGATGTTCTCCGCGATCGCCGCCGCCTGACCCTGCTGCTCGGCGCTCACCCCCGGGTCCGCGCCGGGCGTGTCCACAAGCGTCACCACCGGCAGCCGCAGCCGCGCCGCGAGCCGCATCAGCCGCAGCGCCTTGCGGTGCCCGGCCGGGCTGGCCATGCCGAAGTTGCGGGTCACCAGCTCGGCTGTGGTGTGCCCCTTCTGGTGGCCGAGCACCATCACCGGCCGGCCGTCCAGGCGGGCGATGCCGCCGACGACTGCCGGGCAGTCCGCGCCGAGCCGGTCGCCGTGCAGCTCCACGAACCCGTCGAACGCCGTCTCCAGGTAGTCCAGCGTGGTCGGGCGACCGGGGTGCCGCGCCGTGCGTACCGTCTCCCAGGGGTCGCGGTCCGGGCCGGCCGGCGTGGCGGAGACGGCGGGCGCCGGGCGCGGCGCGGTCGGGGCCTCCGGCGCACGGCGGCCGGAGTCGGCGGCGGCGAGCAGCGCGGCGAGCCGGCCCCGCAGCGCGTGCCGGGGCACCACCATGTCCACCTGGCCGTGCCGCAGCAGGTACTCCGCGGTCTGGAAGCCCTCCGGCAGCTTCGCGCCGGTGACCTGGCGGATCACCCGGGGGCCGGCGAAACCCAGCCGGGCGCCGCTCTCGGCCAGCACCAGGTCGGTGTTCGTGGCGAAGGAGGCGGCCACCCCGCCGTACGTGGGATCGGTGACCACGCTGACCGTGAGCAGGCCGGCCTCCCGCATCCCCGCGAGGGCCTGGCTGACGGTGGCCATCTGCATCAGCGACAGCGCGCCCTCCTGCATCCGCGCGCCGCCGGACGCGGTCACCAGCACCAGCGGGATGCCGTCGGCGAGCGCCCGCTCGGCGGTCCGGGTGATCAGCTCACCGACCGCGCAGCCGAGGCTGCCGCCGAGGAAGCGGAAGTCCATCACCGCCAGCGCGACCGGGTGCCCGCCCAGCCGGGCGGTGCCGCACAGCACCGCCTCGTCCAGGCCGGTCGCCGCGCGGGCCGCCCCGAGCCGGTGCGGGTACGGCAGCTCGTCGACGAACTCGATCGGGTCGACGCGTACCGCCGGGTCGGGCAGCGGCACGAACGAGTCCGGGTCGGCCAGTTGCGCCACCCGGTCGGGAGCGTCCAGCCGGGCGTGCGCGCCGCACTCCGGGCAGACGTCCAGGTTGCGGCGCAGCCGCTTGCGGTAGAGCAGCGACGCGCATCCGTCACACCTCGACCAGAGCTGCTCGTCGCGCGGGGCGGTCGTGGTCACTGCGGCCGCCCGGCGGCGTCGCGCAGGTGAGCCGGCGCGTCGTACCGGTAGAAGCAGTGCGCCATCGCGTCGCGGGGTGAGCGCCAGGTCGGCAGGTACGGCGAGATGTACGGCCGCAGCCGCTCGCTGATCCGGACGAACTCCGGATGCCCCCGGTTGTCCTCGACCGCGCCCCGCGTCGGCGTCTCCGTCTCCAGCAGGTGGACGTAGAGGTCGTGCAGCCGGTACAGCGAACGGTGCCGGACGCCGACCAGGCCGGGCAGCTCTGTCGCGTCGGACTCGGCGAAGATCTCGGCCACCCGGTCCTCGGCCGTCGGCACCACCTTGGCGACGATGAGCGAACGGTCCATTCGCGCCTCCTGCACGTCCCGGTGCGCGGCGAACCAGTCGCGCCGCACGGATCGCCACACGGTCGCGCCAGGGGCGTCTACCGGGCGTCAACCGGGACCCATCGCGGCACAAACGTGGTGACGCTGCGTTGACGCAAGCTGTGCGTGAGCTATGCGAAGATCGCCTTCCGCTCTCCGGGTGACGACACTTCTTCGCAGATCACGGCCGTATTACCGAGCCCGCTATGGACAGTCGGGTGACCGACCTAGCGTTGACTGAGAGTAACAGGCGTTGATATTCTCCGTCTCGGTCAGCCCGGCCACGGTGGAGATTCCCGGCCACGGCGGAGGCGTTCCGACACCGGCGTCGCGGGCGGCGTCCGGGCAACGGGAGACGGTCGGAACGAGGGTTCCGGTGCTGGGGGGTGCGCCGTGTCGGGTGGGTCGAGAATGCCGACGGCCGGCGTACCCGCGCCCCGGGTGTCACTGCACCTGCTCGGCGGTTTCCAGCTCCTGCACGACGACGCGCCGGTCGTCGTACCCCGGGGGTTGCAGCGCGTCATCGCCCTGATCGGCCTGCGTCCGGCCGCGACCCGCAGCCACCTCGCCGGGCTGCTGTGGCCGGAGACGCCGGAGGATCGGGCGCTGTCGTCGCTGCGTACCGCGCTGTGGCGGTTGCGGCAGGACCCGTGCTGCCCGCTGCGCACCGACGGCGACACCGTCCGCCTCGGGCCCACCGTCCGCCTCGACGTGGACGACCTGGTGGAGGCCGCGACGCTGGTCCGCGAGGGCGCCGTCCCGCGCGGCGCGACCGGCGCCGGACGCCACGACCTGCTCCCCGGCTGGTACGACGACTGGGTGCTGCTGGAACGCGAACGGCTGCGCCAGTTACGCCTGCACATGCTGGAGGAGCTGGCCGGCAACCACCTCACCGCCGGCCGGCACGGCGAGGCGCTGGAGGCCGCGCTGGAGGCGATGGCCGCCGAGCCGCTGCGGGAGACCCCGCACCGCCTGGTGGTGCGCATCCACCTGGCCGAGGGCAACGCGTTCGAGGCGGTCCACTCCTTCTACGTCTACCGGGACCTGCTCCTGCGCGAACTGCGCCTGGAACCGTCTCCGGCGATGACAGCGCTGCTCGACGACACCCTCGCGCCGATCCGCCGGGCCAGCCGTCCGGAACCGCCCGCGCCGCGCCGCACGGACCGGCCCGCCAAGGCGGCCCCACCATCAATGCCCCGGGGTACGCGGTGACGTCGAGGTGACAGCGCGACCGGCACGGTGAGCGCAGCACCACGGCGGCGAGAGGGGTCACGATGAGTCGACTGTTGGTGGTCAGCCGGATCGTGCCGGGCGCACAGGGACGGGTGGCGCAGATCTTCGCCGAGGCCGACGCCACCGAACTCCCCCACCTCACCGGCGTCCGGCACCGTTCCCTGTACTACCTGCACGACCTGTGCGTCCATCTGATGGAGACCGTCGACGTCTCTCCCGGCCTGACCGGGGAACTGCGCGACAACCCGCTGTACGAGCAGGTGAACAAGCGGCTCTCCGCGCACACCTCGCCGTACCTGCCGACCTGGCACTCCCCCCGCGACGCCGTGGCCGGCTGCTTCTACAGCTGGGACGCCGCCGACGCGCCCGCGCCGGGCCGGATCCACTGACCGGCGCGGGCGACGGACGGGGCGCCCCGGAACCACGCACGGCACCCGGGTTCCGGGGCGTCTCCCCGCCGCCGCCCGGCCGCCCGCGGCGCACGCTCGGTCACCCGCCGGCCACCGGCCGACACCTTCGGTCCCACCGCCGCGGCCCAGCCCTGGCCTGCCTGTCGTACGTCACGCGCGTGTGCGAAGCTGCCCCGAGTCTTTCGCCCCCGTCGTGCACGTACAGAGAAGGAGGTTGGCCATGCCGTCGAGCTTCGGGCAGTGGCTGTTCGTGATACTGGCCCTGCTCATCGGATTCGGCGCCGGCTGGTTCGTCGTCGGCCGCCGGTCCGGCGCCCCGGCGACGCCCTCGGCGGAGACCGCCCCCGAGGTCACCGCCACCGTCGACGAGCCGCGCCCGGTCGCGGTGGTCGACGAGCCACCGGCGACCGCCTCGGTGGCCGAGCAGCCCGCGCCCACCGAGACCGCGACCGCCGAGCCGGCCGTGGCGACCGCCGCCGAGCCTGTCACCGAGCCGGTCGCCGAGGCCGGGCCGGTCGCCGTCGCCACCGATCGTCCGGTCGAGGAGCCGTCCGCCACGGTGGCCGGTGCGGACCAGTCCGCGACCGCCACGACCGGCACCGATGTGGACGAGCCGGCCGGGTCTCCGGCGCTCGTCGCCGAGTCGGAGCCCTTCGCGGCGGAGCCGGAGCGCGCCCCCGTCGCCGTGCCGGCACAGTCGACACTGGCCGACGAGCCGGACGCCACGGCGTCGCCGGCCGGCCCGGCCACGGAGCCCACCGCTGATGCCGCGCCGTCACCCGTCGCGGCCACGGAGCCCGCCGAGACCACGGAGCCCGTCGAGCCGATCGAGCCGGTCGCTGCCGAGCCGGTCGCTGCCGAGCCGGTCGCCGCCGAGCCGGTCGCTGCCGAGCCGGCCGTCGTGCCCGCGCCGCGCGCGTCTGCCGAGAACGATGCTCCGGCCGACGCGGCCGACACCGCGCCGGACGACTTCCGGCGGATCCAGGGCATCGGGCCGAAGCTGGCCACCGCGCTCCAGGACGCCGGGATCCGTACCTACCGGCAGCTCGCCGAACTGGACGAGGTCACGCTGCGGCAGACCGTGAAGGCCGCCGGGCTGCGCACCGCGCCCGGCCTGGCCACCTGGCCGCAGCAGGCGAAGGTGCTGGCGGGTGCCCCCGCCGACGCCGACCGGGTGCTCCCGGCCGCCGCGGAGTAGACAGCCGTCCGCGTTCCGGGCCGGTGGTGACGAGTTGTCGCCACCGGCCCGGCGCGTTTCCGGCCCCGCCACCTCCCGGCCGGCGGGCACCGGACCGGTATGCCGGAAAGCCGACCACGGGGGTACGGGCGTCGCTACCGTCGGTGAGGGGCCCGGACGGCCCGCCGCGCGTACCGCCTTCCGCAGGAGCATGTCGTGCCCACCGCAGCGCCGGAGCCCGCCGGCCGGCGACCGCCGGTCCGCGACCCGGAGGCGCCGCGCCGGGTGACCCTGCTCGAACTCTTCTTCGACCTGGTCTACGTGGCCGCGCTCGCGTTGATCTCACGTCACCTGATCGGGTCGGTGACCTGGGAACGGGCCGCCGAGTCCCTGGTCATGCTGATGGCGATCTGGTGGACCTGGGCGATCACCACGCTGGTCACCGACATCTACGATCCGCAGCGCACCGAGATCAAGCTGCTGATCGTGGCGGTGATGTTCGGCGCGCTGCTGATGACCACCGCCATCCCGGAGGCGTTCAGCTCCCGCGGGCTGGTGTTCGCCGGGACGTACGTGGCGATCCATCTCGGACGCGGGCTCTTCCTCATGCCCGCCGTGCGGTGGGACGCGGAGAGCAACAAACGGGCCGTGCGCATCTTCGTCTGGTTCGCCGTGTCGGCGGTGCCCTGGTTGATCGGCGCGCTGGCCGCGCACGGCACCGCCCGGCTCCTGCTCTGGTTCGGCGCGCTGGCCATCGACTACCTGGGATTCCGGCTGGCGTATCCGGTGCCGGTCCTGGGTGCGGTGCCGGACGCCCAGCGCAACGTGACGGCCGAACACCTGTCCGAGCGGTACCAGCAGTTCTTCATCATCGCGCTCGGCGACGCCGTGCTGGTCGCCGGCACGGTGTTCAGCACGCACCACTCCGAGGTGGAGAACCTGGTCGCCTTCACCGTCGCGTTCACCACCACGCTGCTGCTCTGGCGCATCTACGTGCACAAGTCCGGCGAGCTGCTGCCGCACGCCATCGCCCGGGCCGACCGGCCGAACCGGTTCCTCAACACCGCGCCGTACACGCATCTGCTGATGGTGGCCGGGGTGGTGACCACCGCGGCGGGCTTCGACCTGGTCCTGCTGGAGCCGACCGGCCACACGCCGCCGGCCTGGCTGGCGGTGATCCTCGGCGGGCCGGCGATGTTCCTGGCCGGGCGGGCCGCCTTCGAGTACGAGGTGTTCAGCCGGGTGTCGTCGTCCCGGCCGGGCGGCGTGCTGGCGTTGCTGACGATCGCCCCGGCCGGGTTGTACCTGGCGCCGGTCTACGCCTCGGCCGGGGCGATGCTGGTGCTGGCCGGGGTGGCGTTCGCCGACTACCTCCGCAGCCGGGGCCGACCGCCCGAGGAGCCGATGCCGCCGCACTGAGGTAATCGGAATCGGCCGCGCCGGCACCGGTGCGCCGTTTGGCGGATCACCCGCACGGGGTACATGGCCTTCACCTCGAAATCCACCACGACCCCAGTGGAGGCAACTGATGCGCGGCACCTCGATAGTCGGCGTCCTGGTCGTCATCTGGCTCATCATCGGCGCCATCGCCGCCGGTCAGCGCGGCTACTACGGCAACGACGAAACCAACTGTGCGGAGGCGGGCACGATCCTGGTCACCATCGTGGCCGGCCCGCTGAACTACATCGGCGCCAACCCGAAGGTCGACTGCAAGCTCCCGGAGCCGTCGAAGTAGGCCGTCGCCCCGTACTTCCCCTCGGCCCGCGCCCGCCCGGCGAGCGCGGGCCGTTCCGTGCCCGCCGCTCGGTCGGTCACCACCCTAGACCGTCCTAGGAGGCTGGGTCTCGCCTGGTTTGCCCGCCGGTCGGGTGGGAACGGCAGCGGTTCGCCGACGACGGAACGGAGACCGGGCATGCGGATCGGCTACAAGCTCGCCTCGGAGGCGTTCGGGCCGCGGGAACTCATCCGGCAGGCGGTCCGGGCCGAGGAGGCCGGCTTCGACTTCGTCGAGATGAGCGACCACTACCACCCCTGGCTGGAGGCGCAGGGGCACTCCTGTTTCACCTGGAGCGCGCTCGGCGCGATCGCCGCCCGCACCACCACCCTCGGCCTGGCCACCGGCGTCACCTGCCCGTCGGTGCGCTACCACCCGGCGATCGTCGCGCAGGCCGCCGCCACCATGGCGCTGATCTCCGACGGGCGGTTCACGCTCGGGGTGGGCGCCGGGGAGCGGCTCAACGAGCACGTCGTCGGGCAGGGGTTCCCCAGCGTCCGAGGGCGGCACGAGCGGCTGCGCGAGGCGTTGGAGATCATCCGGCTGCTCTGGCAGGGTGGCTACCGCTCGTACGACGGCCGGCACCTGCACCTGGAGGACGCCCGGATCTGGGACCTGCCCGAGCAGCCGCCGGTGATCGCGGTGGCGGCCAGCGGCCGGGAATCCGCCGGTCTCGCGGCCGAACTGGGCACCGGCCTGTTCGCCACCGAGCCGAAGTCGTCGATCGTCGACCAGTACCGCAACGCGGGCGGCCAGGGTCCGCGCTACGCCGAGGTGCCGATGGCCTGGGCCGCCGACGAGGAGTCGGCGGTGCGCGCGGCCCGGGAGACCAGCCGCTGGGCGGTCACCGGCTGGAAGGTGATGAGCGAGCTGCCCAACCCGGTGAACTTCGACGCCGCCACCACCTGGGTCGAGGACCACCACATCCGGCAGCAGTTCTCCGTCGGCCCGGACGCCGAGCCGCACGTGGCGAAGGCACGGACGTACGTCGAGGCCGGCTTCGACCACATCGTGCTGCAGAACGCCGGGCCGGACCCGGACGGCTTCCTTGACTTCTGCGCCGGCGACCTGCTCGCCCGGGTCCGCGCGCTCGGCTAGTCCCGCCGCCGGGCCGGTCCCCCGCGCCTCAGCCGCCGACGTGGATGCCGGGGCGGCGTGTCGGGTCCGGCTCGGACTTGCGGATGATCTCCCGCACCACCGGCGGGGTGTCGCCCCGGCCGAGGATGAGATAACGCAGCAGATGCGCGATCGGATTGCCCTCCGACCACTCGAAGTGACAGTGCGGGCGTACGCCGGTGGCGTCGCGCAGGGCCAGCAGGATCGCGGCTATCGCGTTCGGCGCGGCCGGGCTGCTGGCGCGCAGGATCCGGTAGCCGCCGGATTCCACCCCGCGCACCCGCAGCACCTGGCTGAACTGGGACGGGTCGCTCACGTCGATCTCCAGGAACAGCACGTCGGCGGCGCCGGGCACCGGGTTCATCGACCGCTGCGCCCGTTCCTTGACCCGGTACTCCTTGACCGACCCGCTCTGCCGCTTGTGGGCGATCAGGTGCAGCCGCCCGTCCCGGGCGACCGACTCGTCGACGAAGCGGCGGGCCGCCTCGTCGAACTCGATCCGCTCGGCGCGCAGCTCGGTGGTGCGGGTGACCCGGGAGATCAGCGACACCGCGATGATCCCGGCGATGAAGAAACCGGAGATGGTGATCCCGTCCGGCTTCTCCACCACGTTCTCCACAAGCGCGTACAGCAGCACGGCGGTGAGCAGCGCGAACCCGGCAGCGGCCGCGCGGCCGCGAGCCCGCCACGCCGCGATGGTGACCGCTATCGCGCCGGAGACCATCATCGCGAGGATGCCGGTGGCGTACGCGCCGGCCTGGGCGTTCACGTCGGCGGAGAAGGCGATCGTGATGGCGACGCTGATCGCGGTGTATACCAGCACCACCGGGCGCACCGCCCGTCCCCACTCCGGCGCCATGCCGTACGACGGCAGGTAGCGGGGCACGATGTTGATCAGCCCGGCCATCGCCGACGCCCCGGCGAACCAGAGGATGAGCACGCTGCTGATGTCGTACACGGTGCCGAACGCCTCGCCGAGGTGCTCGTGGGCGAGGAACGCCAGCGCCCGCCCGTTCGCCGGCCCGCCGGGGGCGAACGCCCCGGGCGGGATCAGCACCGTGGTGACGAACGTGGTGGCGATCAGGTAGACCGACATGATCAGCGCGGCGGCGGTGAGCAGCCTTCGGGTGTTGCGGATCCGGGCGTCCAGCCGCCGCCGCGGGTCGTCGCCCTCGCCGCGCACCAGCGGCATCATGCTCACCCCGGTCTCGAAGCCGGACAGGCCGAGCACCAGCAGCGGGAACGCGAGCACGCTCGTGACCAGGACGTCGCCGGGCCCGCCGGTGTGCGCCAGCCGGCCGGTCCAGTCGCCGAGCAGGCCCGGATCGGCGGCCACCTCGGCCACCCCGGCGACCACCACCACCGCGTTCAGCGTCAGGAACGCCACCACGAGCGGGATGGCGACCTGCACGGCCTCGCTGAACCCGAGCAGGAACACGCCGCCGAGCACGAGCAGCAGCACCACCGTGACCAGCACCGCCGCCGCGCCGCCGTGCGGGAACGACGCGGGCAGGACCGGGTTCTCCAGCAGGTGCACGCTGGCGTCGGCGGCGGACAGCGTGATCGTGATGATCCACGAGGTGGCGACGAAGCCGAGCAGCACCAGCACGAAGACCTTGCCGCGCCAGAACGGCAGCAGCCGCTCCAGCATGGCCACCGAGCCCTGCCCGTGCGGGCTCTCCCGGGCCACCCGGCGGTACATCGGCAGCATCCCGAGCAGGGTCAGCGCCACGATCAGCAGCGTGGCCAGCGGGCTGAGCGCGCCGGCCGCCACGGCGGCGATGCCGGGCAGGTAGGACAGCGTGGAGAAGTAGTCGACGCCGGTCAGGCACATCACCTGCCACCACGGGTGGGACCGGGTCTGGTGCTCGCCGACCTCCGGGCCGACCGGCTCGACGCGGTGCGCGAACAACCACCTGTGCAGCCGTCCCGCCGGGGCCGCCGGCCGCGCCGGGGCCGCCACCCGTTCCGGCAGTTCCGGCACGGTGCGGCCGGCGTGGTCGCCGTGTCGCCCGGCCCGGGCCGCCGCGGCCGCGTGCGCCTCCCGGCGCCGGTTCCGCGTACGCCGGGGCTGTTCCGGCTCCCCCGCCTGCCCCATCTGCTCCCCTTCGTCCCTATGAAGACGGTAGGGGGTGTCCCGGGCGCGGCCCGGCCGAACCGGTCAAAGATCCGGTCCGCCGGCCAGGGCGTCGCGCACCGCCGCCGGGTCGGCCACCGTCACGGTGACCGCCGGGTGCCGCAGCCAGGAGCCGGGGGCCAACGCCGGCACCGGCTCGGCGAAGCGCAGGCAGAGCCCGCCGGCCAGGCTGGCGCCGAAGGTCACCCCGCCGTCGGCCAGCGACAGGTGCGGGCCGATCGCCCGCCACCAGCGGTACGGCCCGGTCAGCTCGGCCCCGGCCACGTTGCCCGGTGTGGTGCGCAGCAGCCACGGGCCGAACCGGACGACGAGCGCGTCCGGGCCCCAGTCGAGCCAGGCCGTGGCGGGCCGGACACCGAGCAGCGCCAGCGGCAGCCGGAACGCCGGGTCGAAGCGGAACGGGAAGCGGCGGGCCGGGCCCGGCGGGACCGCAGCGGGGCCGGCCTGTTCGTCTGGTGGCACGGCGGCGACGTACCCGGTGCGGCGGCCCCGACACCCGCGGGCGGCGTTCCCGCGCCCCGCGCCCGGACGGCGGGACGCGGGAACCCCCCGTCCCGGCTACTGCAGGAACGCCCCGAGGGGCGACAGCAGCAGCCGGCCGAGCAGCGCGGCGTTGTCGTCCAGCCGCGTCCGCTCACACTCGCGGGCCTCCGGGTCGTGCCGGCAGCGCCAGATCTTCTGCGCGTTGCGCCAGGCCACGTTCCGGGTGTACTCCACCAGTTCGCCCTGGTACCAGTCGTCGATGTCGCCGTTCACCATGTCGATCATGAGCTGCCAGTTGTCCAGGTAGCCGCGGCGCAGCTCCGGGATCCGCTCGGCGAAGATCTTGTTGATCTCCAGGTAGTCGCGGTGCTGGTCGCTGGCGTCGATCGGCTCGGACTCCAGGCTGTCGAACGTGGTCACCAGCGCGAACGGCAGGTCGTAGTTGATGTGCGCGTTGACGCCCGCGGCGGCCGACGGCAGCGGCCGGGCGTCCGGGCCCCGCATCCGCCGGAACAGGCAGGACCACGCCTTCGGGGTGCTCGGGCTGGAGTCGGTCCAGAACCGCAGCGCCTCGAAGTAGCGGGCCGCGAACTCCACGTCCAGCCGCGCCAGGAAGGCCGGGTCGCGGAACCGGTCGTCGTACAGGCCGTCGAGCACCGTACTGGTGATCACCAGGTAGAGCTTGTTGAAGTCGGCGAGCGGGCAGCTCTCCTGCAACGGCGGCAGCCGGACCAGCAGATCCTGCAACTTGGTCAGATGGTCCACGACCGCGGGCACGTCGGCGGGATGGTCGGCGAGCAGGCCGACGATGTCCTGGTGCACAGGACCCCAGACCGGTTCGGTCATCTCTCCTCCACAACGGCCGACGCCCCCACGACGCCACCACCCCTGTTCCGCCGGACAGCCTGCCAGCCACCGTCCACAGGGGGATCCGTCGAACGACGTATTGCCGGCGTACGCCTATTCCGCGCCGTTGCGCAGGAAGATGGCGCTGGCCTGCACCCGCGTGCGTACCTGGAGCTTGTCGAAGATGTGCGAGACGTGGACGCCGATGGTCCGCTCGCTGATGAACAGCCGCTGGCCGATCTCCCGGTTGGTCAGCCCCTCGGCCACCGCGGCGAGCACCTCCCGCTCCCGCGGGGTGAGCGTCGCCAGCTCGTCCACCGCCGGCCCGGCGGGCGCCGCCGCCCGCTGCCGGGGCACCGGCGCCGCCTCCGGCGCGGCGTCCACCGCCACCCGGGCCCGCGAGGCGATGGTACGGATCTCCGCGGTCAGCGGCACCGCGCCGAGCGACTGGGCCGTCGTGTACGCCGCACGCAGCAGGTTGCCGGCGGTGGCCAGGCGGCTGCGTCGGGCCAGCAGCGCCTCGGCCTGCCGCAACCGGGAGTACGCGGCCGGATAGGGGTGGTTGCGCCGGTCCCACTCGGCGGCGGAGCGCTCCCACAGCACGGGATCGCCGCGCCCGTCGTCGAGCCGGCTCAGCTCGGCGTGGCAGAGCGCCAGGAACCCCTCGGCCACGTACCGCACCGGCGCACCCGCCTCGGCGCTCTTGCCTGTCACCCGGTCGACCGCGGCGCGTAGCCGGCGTACCGCGTTCGGGTCCACCTCGATCGTGCGGCCGGCCGCCGCCTCGGCCTCCGCGCGCAGCCCGTGCCAGGCCAGCGTGGCCAGCACGATCACGTCGTCGGACCGGCTCTCGGTCAGGCCCCGCTGCACCGCCTGCCGGGCCAGGTCGTGCCGGCCCTGCCACATGGCCAGGCCGGCACGCAGGATGAGCATCGGCAGCACGTGCCGGGCGCCGCCACCGGCCAGCACCGTGGCGACCGCCTCCAGGTCGCGGTCGGACGCCTCGACGTCGCCGTACCCGACGGAGAGCCGGCACCGGGCCAGCAGCAGCTCGACCGCGTCCGCCCCGGAGGGACGGTGCCGCAGCGCGGCGGCGACCACCTTCTCCGCCTCCGCCCACTGCCCCACCCGGAACAGCCCGTTCGTCGCCACCGCCAGCAGCCGGGTCTCCCAGGTGCGGCCGAGCCCCAGCTCGGCGACCCGGTCGGCGCCCCGGCGGGCCACCACCACCCCCTCCTCGAGGATGTTCAGCGGCCCGGTGAGCAGCTCGGCCAGGTGCAGGTACGCGCAGGCCACGTCCTCCGGACGGCCGGCGGACTCGGCGGTCTCCAGCGCCTGGCGCATCACCGCCAGCCCGGCCGCCGGATCCTCCAGGAACGCCTCGCTGAACCCGAGTGCGGCGCTGGCCATCACCACCTCGGAGGTGGTGCCGGGCACGTCGGCGGCGAGCGCCAGCGCCTCCCGGGCCCGGTCGCCGGCCTCGGCGTAGCGGCCCAGGTGCAGCAGCAGCTCGGCCAGCCGGGCGGCGGCGGTGCACCGCTCCTGCGGCGTGCAGTCGGGCGAGGCCAGCACCAGCCGGTACTCCTGCTCGGCCGGGGCCGACCGGCCGGCCGCGGCCAGGTAACGGGCCCGGCGGATGCGCAGCGCGCAGACCGGTGGCCCGGACGGGTCGTCGGCCAGCTCCTCCAGCAGCGTCAGGGCGCGGGCGTGCTCTCCGCTGTGGTGCGCGGCCTCGGCGGCGTGGCTGAGCAGCTCGGCCCGGTCCACCTCGACCGGCTCCGGCAGGGCCCCGTCGGGCGTGACCGCGGGCGGCTCGGTGGCCAGGGTCAGCGCGGCCGACCAGTGGCGGTGCGCCTCGGCGTACCCGTGCAGCCGTTCCGCCTCGCGGGCCGCGGCCATCGCGGCGGGCAGCGCCCGGGCCGGCTCGCCGGCGTGCCGCCAGTGGTGCGCCAGCCGGGCCTGGTGCAGCTCGGCCGGCACGGCGGTGAGGGCCTCGGCGTAGCGGCGGTGCAGCGCGGCCCGCTCGGCGGGCAGCAGCTCGTGGGCCAGGACCTCGGCGACCAGCCGGTGCCGCAGCCGGTAGCCGTCGTCGGCGCCGACCAGCAGGCGGTGCGCGACCGCCTCCCGGACCGCGTCGAGCAGCTCCTCCTCGGGCAGCCGCACCACCTGGGCCAGCAGCCAGTGCTCGACCGGCTCGACGCCCACCGCCACCGCGTGCACCACCGCGTGCGCGGGCTGGGGCAGCGCGTCGACCCGGTCGAGGAAGACCTCGCGCAGCGTGTCGGAGAGACCGTCGCGGCCGTCGCGCCGGTCGCGGGCCAGCTCCTCCGCCACGAACGGATTGCCGCCGCTGCGCTGCCAGAGCTGGTCGGCGGCCTCCGGCGGCAGCGGCGCGCCGACGACCGCGGCGGCCAGCTCCTCGGTGGCGGGCCGGTCCAGCGGCAGCAGGTCGATCACCCGCACCGACCGCAGCCGGCGCAGCTCGGTGAGCACCCGGCGCAGCGGATGCGCGCCGCGCAGCGACTCGGCCCGGATCGCGGCCAGCACCGACAGCTGCAGGTCGCCCAGCCCGGCCAGCAGGTAGAGGACGAGCTGCCGGGTGCTGCGGTCGACCCACTGCAGATCGTCGAGGACGAGCACCAGCGGCCGTCCGCCGGCCACCAGGTGCAGGCCCTGGGCGACGCGTTCCAGCAGCGCCCCGGCGCCGTCCGGGCCGGGGGTCTCCTCGTCGAAGACCTGCAACACCCCGCGGATCGCCGCGGTGGTGCGCGCCTCGGCCTGCTCGGCGTCGAGCCGGCGCAGCGCCTGGCGTACCGGGTGCAGCGGCGAGGCGTCTCCGATGTCGAGGCAGGCGCCGGTGAGCACCACCGCCCCGGCCTGCCGGAGCTGCTCGCCGACCTCGGTCAGCAGGCGGGTCTTGCCCACCCCGCTCTCTCCGGTGAGGAACACCGCGCCGGTCTGCCCGGGCCGCAGGTCGTCGTGCAGCGCCGACCGCAGCGTCGCCATGGTGCCGGTACGGCCGACGAGCGGTGCGGTGTCCAGGTCGCCGGCCATGGGACGCAGCCTAGTCACCGCTCCCGCGCGGTTCTACGGCCGTGGGCCCGGACTGGTACCTCTCGCGTCGACTACACGACTAATGGTTGCGCGTGCCCGACATACGTCGTCCTACAGATCCCCCGAGAACCCGGTGGTGGAAGTCTGCGGTGGTCGTCAGGTACCGGAGTCCGGGGAAAGGGTGGGTGCGATGTCGATCACCACGCCCGTGTGGAGTCGGAAAGCCGTCATCGCGGCGTGCCGGCCGGTGCCCGAGGAACGACGTGTCGTGACCGTCCTCTTCGTCGACATCGTGGGCTCGACGCGGCTGGTCGAGCGGCTCGACCCGGAGGACGTACGGGCGTTGCAGCGCGCCTACTTCGGCACCGTGGCCTCGGTGCTGCGCCGCTGGCGGGGCGTGGTGGAGAAGTACGTCGGCGACGCGGTGATGGCGTTGTTCGGCGCGTCCGGTTCGGACGGTCTGGACGCGTACCGGGCGGTGCGGGCCGGGCTGGACATCCAGGCCGCGCTGGCGCGGCGGAGCCCGGCCGGCGTCCGGCTGCGCGTGCGGGTCGGCGTGGCGACCGGCGAGGTGCTGCTGGACCTGGCCGAGGTCCGCGACGGCGGCCACGGTGCGGCGAGCGGCGCGGTGATCACCACGGCGGCCCGCCTGCAGGAGCACGCGCCGCCGGGCGGGGTCGTGCTCTGCCCGGTCACCCGGAACGCGGTGGCCGGCCTGGTCGAGCAGCGTCCACTGGCCACGCTGACACTCGCCGGCAAGGCGCTTCCGCTGGACGTGTGGCGGGTGACCGGGACTGCCGGTAGCAGGCCGCCCCGGCACCGCGACCCGCTCGTGGGCCGCCGCCGCGAGCTGGCGAGCGCGGTCGACGAGGTCACCCGGGCGCTGCGTGACCGCCGTCCCCGGTGGATCTCCCTGGTCGGACCGCCGGGCAGCGGCCGCAGCCGGCTGCTGCACGAGGTGACCGGTGCCGTGTCGAGCGTGGACGGCGTGCCGGTGCTCCGGCGGGTGACGTCCTGCCCGCCGTACCCGTGCGGGGAACTGGCGCCCCTGGCCGACCTGGTCCGTCCCCGGCCGGACGGCACTGTCGCGGACGGGCCGGGCGGTGTGCTCGCCGCGTTCCTGGCCGCGCCGGACGACGACGCGGTGGCGGCCCGCGCCGTGGTGGCCTGCCGCGAGACGCTGCTCGGCCTGGCCGCCGACGCGCCGGTGCTGGTCGCGCTGGACGACCTGGACCGGGCCGCACCGGCGCTGCGCCGGTTCCTGCACCAGCTCCACGTGGCGGCGGGTGAACGCGGGCTGCCACTGGCGGTCGTCACCACCAGCGGCACCGGCTCGGCCGACCCGCTGCCCGCCCCGGCCCGGCGGATCCCGCTGGAGCCGCTCGGGCCGCTGGACACCGGTCGGCTGCTGCGGCACCTGCTCGACCGGGCCGGGCGGCCGGCCGCGCTCGCCGCACGCCTGATTCCGCTGGTCGGCGGCAACCCGGCGGTCGCGTCCGCGTACGCGGGCACGGATCCGGCGGGCGAGCCCGGCGGCGTGCCCGCCGCCGCGCGCCGGCTGGTGGACGCCCGGCTGGACCGGCTCGACGGCACACACCGGGCGGTGCTGCTGGCCGGGACCGCCCGCGGCGGCCCGGTCGGGGCCGACGCGGTGGAGGCGATGCTCGGCTGGCCCGCCGGCCGGGCCGAGCCGGTGCTGCGGGCGCTGGCCGCGGCCGGACTGGTCCGCCCGGTCCCGGCGGGCGGCTGGGCGGTCGACGCGCTGGTGGCGCGGGTGGCCGCGCTGCGGCTGTCCCGTGCGGTACGGGCGGACTTCGCCCGCCGCCTGCGCGCCACTGAGGACTCCGCTGCCGGCCGCGGGCCGGGAGCGGTAACCGGCGTCCCGTCCCGGGACGCCGACGAGCGGGGCGTCTGCCCGCTCGGGGCGGGACGGTCGCGCCGGTCGGGTGGAGGGGCCCGACCGGCGCCCGTCCCGCCGAACCGGCTGGATCAGGCCGACGCGCTCCGGGCGGTGCCCGCGCAGCCGGTGCGCGCCGGGCCCGTCACGGGGACCGTCCCGGGTGCCGCGGAGCGGCAGGGGTGGCGCGACGTCCCGCGATCCGAGGTCACGCCCGGTCGGTGGCCCGGCCCGGCGGTCACGGCGTGGCCGGAGCAGCGGACCGGACCACCCGGACGGCCGGGCGGGAACCGGCGAGGGAACGAGCCCGGCGGGCGCCCGCTCGGGCTGGCCGCATGAGCGTGACGTCCGGTTCGGAGCGGGCACGGGGCCACTCCGGCCCGGACGTCACCGGGCGGCCGGCCGGTCCGGGGTCAGTCGCGGGCGATGGTGCGGCTGCGTCCCCGGAACTCGGCCACCACCTCGTCGCCGCGCCGTACCGTCACGTCGTAGATGCCGCTGCGGCCGTGCCGGACGCGTTCGGTGGCGTACGCCTCCAGCAGGTCGCCCTCGCGCACCGGGCGCAGGAAGCTGATCTCGCCGCCGGCCGCCACGGTCGCCGGGCCGTGGCTGTTGCAGGCCAGCGCGAACGCGGTGTCGGCGAGCAGGAACACGAAGCCGCCGTGCCCGATCGCGTGCCCGTTGAGCATCGTCGCGGTGACCCGCATCCGGGCCACCGCCGCGCCGTCGCCGGCCGACACGAGTTCGATGCCGAGCCCCTTGGACGCCACGTCGGCGTCGAACATGTCGTGCGCCGCGGTACGGCCGGCCATCTCAGGACTCCCGTCGCTGGTCGACGATGCGGCGCATCTTGCCCATCGACCGTTCCACCCCGTCCGGTTCGATCACCCGTACCGCCACCGACACCCCGATGGTGTTCTTGACCTGCTCGACCAGCATCGCGCCGGCCCGCTCGGCCTCGTCGGCGGCGGCGCCCGCGCGCCGCTCCACGTGGACGGTGAGCGTGTCGAGCCGCCCCCGCCGGTCGAGCAGGCACTGGAAGTGCGGCGACAGCGCCGGGGTACGCAGGATCAGCTCCTCGATCTGGGTCGGGAAGACGTTCACCCCTCGGACGATCATCATGTCGTCGGTCCGCCCGGTGATCTTCTCGATGCGCCGCATCGGGCGGGCGGTGCCGGGCAGCAGGCGGGTCAGGTCGCGGGTGCGGTAGCGGACCACCGGCATCGCCTCCTTCGTCAGCGAGGTCAGCACCAGCTCACCCCGTTCCCCGTCGGGCAGCACCCGGCCGGTGACCGGGTCGATGATCTCCGGGTAGAAGTGGTCCTCCCACAGGTGCAGACCGTCCTTGGTCTCCACGCACTCGACCGCCACGCCCGGACCCATCACCTCGGACAGGCCGTAGATGTCCAGCGCGTGCATGTCCAGGCGGGTCTCCAGCTCCCGGCGCATGTCCTCGGTCCACGGCTCGGCGCCGAAGATCCCCACCCGCAGCGAGGTGGCGCGCGGGTCGACGCCCTGGCGTTCCATCTCGTCGACGATGGCGAGCATGTAGCTCGGGGTCACCATGACGACCTCCGGTTCGAGGTCGCGGATCAGCATGACCTGGCGCTCGGTCATGCCGCCGGAGACCGGGACGACGGTGCAGCCCAGCTCCTCGGCGCCGTAGTGCGCGCCGAGCCCGCCGGTGAACAGCCCGTAGCCGTACGCGACGTGCACGCGGTCGCCGCGGCGGCCCCCGGCGGCACGGATCGAGCGGGCCATCAGCTTCGCCCAGGTGTCCAGGTCGGCGCGGGTGTAGCCGACCACTGTGGGACGGCCGGTGGTGCCGGAGGAGGCGTGCAGCCGGGCGATCCGCTCGCGGGGCACCGCGAACATGCCGTACGGGTAGTTCTCCCGCAGCTCCGCCTTCGCGGTGAACGGGAAGCGGGCCAGGTCGGCCAGCTCACGCAGGTCGTCCGGGTGCGCGCCGAGCGCGTCGAACGCGCGCCGGTAGTGCGGCACGTTGTCGTACGCGTGGCGCAGCGAGTGCCGCAGCCGGTCCAGTTGCAGCGCGCGCAGCTCGTCGACGCCGATCCGCTCGACGGGATCCAGCTCCTCCGGACGGGGCGTGCGCTCCTCCACGGTGACCTCCTGGCACGACGGGCCCCGGACGCCGCGCGCCGGGCGCTGCGCCCACCGTACGCCCGCCACCCCTGCCCCGCCGCGCTCCCCCGCGATCTTGCACTTGCCGCCCCTCGGGTGTCCTTTTCGCGCAATGTGCCGGGGCGCAAAGTGCAAGATCGCGGAGGGCCGGGCGGGGGCCGGGCGAGGGCCGGGGGCGAGAGGCGGGGTTATGCTCTCGGGTGCTGGTGGGAGGTGTTGTGTCGGATCCCCGGGTCGATCCGGACGTCGACCTGCGCGTACCGGCGGACCGCGCGGAACTGTCCGCGCACCCGGCGGTGGCGCTCGGCGTGATCGCCGCCGGTGGCGTGCTCGGCGCGCTGGCCCGGGCCGGCGCCCAAGCCGCCGTGCCGCACCCGCCCGGCGGCTTCCCGTGGGCCACGTTCGCCGTCAACGTCACCGGCTGCCTGCTCATCGGCGTGCTGATGGCGGTGCTCGCCGCCCGCCCGGCCCATCCGCTGACCCGGCCGTTCCTCGGCGTCGGCGTGCTCGGCGGGTTCACCACGTTCTCCGCGTACGCGGTCGACGCGCAGCGGCTGCTGACCGGCGGCGCGGCCGGTACGGCGGGCGCCTACCTGGCCGCGACTGTGCTCGGCGCGCTGGCGGCGGTCGCGGCCGGGGACGCGGTGACCGCCCGGCTCCTGGCCGCCCGGCACGGGAGGGCAGGGTGACCGTCCTGCTGATCGCGCTCGGCGCGGCGATCGGCGCCCCGCTGCGCTACCTCACCGACCGGGCGGTGCAGGCCCGGCACGGCTCGCCGTTCCCGTGGGGCACGCTGACCGTCAACGTCGCCGGGTCGCTGCTGCTCGGCGGCCTGCTCGCGGCACCCGTCGACCCGGGCGTGACGGCGCTCGTCGGCACCGGCTTCTGCGGCGCGCTGACCACCTGGTCCACGCTCAGCTACGAGACGCTGCGCCTGGCCCGCACCGGTGAGCGCCGCCTCGCGTACGCGAATGTGGCGCTCAGTGTGGCCGCGGGCCTGGGCGCGGCGTTCCTCGGCTACTCGGTCGTCACCGCGCTGGGCGGTTGAGCCCGCGCGTCAGCGGGCCCGGCGCTCCGGGTGCGCCCGGTTCCACGCCCGCATGCGCTCCGGATAGCCGGTACGGGCCGCCTCGTAGAGCGGCAGCGCGTGCTTCTGGGCGATCTTGGCGGCGACCCGGGGCGAGCCGGTACGGCGGCGGATCCACTCGCCGTCGTGCGCGATGGCGACCACTGTCGTGTCGGTGGCCGTGGTCTCCGGTTCCAGGTAGAACTCGACCCCGCTGCGGCTGGTGACGAACGCCTCCAACTGCGCGAGGTCCTCCTTGGTCGCCTCGCGGTCGAGCTTCGTGGGCGTCGTCGGGTCGGCGGCCCGGCGGCTGAACCAGCCCATGCCCGCCTCCTCTCCTCGGCGTTCGCCCCAGTGCAGCACGCCCGCCTGGCAGCCGGCTGGGAGCGCGGTGGGAGTCGGCTGGGCCGGCTCAGCCGGCCTTCACGCCCGGGCTGCCGACTCCCGGCGTGCCGGCCCCCGATGTGCCGGCCGCCGCGTCCGGCGCGGCGGGGCGCTCCCGCAGCACCGGCACCAGCGCGAGCGTGGGCAGCAGGAGCAGCGGCACCACGCCGAGCGCGGGCAGCACGCCGAAGTGGTCGCCGAGGAAGCCGAGCAGCGGCGGGCCGGCGAGGAAGGCGGTGTAGCCGATCACCGCGACCACGCTCACCCGGGCCGGGGCCCTGTCCTCGTCGTCGGCGACGGCGCTCATCCCGACCGGGAAGCCGAGTGACGCGCCGAGGCCCCACAGCGCCACGCCGGCCACGGCGAGAGGGCCGTTACCGGCCAGCACGGCCAGCGCCGCGCCGGCGGACGCCATCGCGATGGTGGTGAACAGCACCGGCACCCGCCCCCACCTGTCGATGGCGACGGTGCCGACGGTGCGGCCGAGCGTCATGCCCACCACGAACACGCCGAACACCGCGGCGCCGACCGCCTCGTCGACCCCGTACCCGTCGACGAACGCCACCGCGAGCCAGTCGTTGGCGCTGCCCTCGGTGAACGCCATGACCAGCACGAGCAGCCCGACCAGCAGGGTGCGGGGCTCGCGCCAGGCGGCCAGCAGCGCCCGCCGCCGGGCCGCCGGCTCCCCGGCCCCGGCCGCCTCGGCCGTGGCCGCGAGGAAGGCCCGGGCGCCGAGCAGCGTGCCACCCAGGACCAGCACGGACAGGACCGGCAGGTGCACCCCGACGGGCACGCCGAAGTGCGCGGCGCCGGCGCCGAGCCCGGCCCCGGCCACCGAGCCGAGGCTCCAGGCGGCGTGGAACCGGGGCAGGATGGTGTAGCCGAGGCGCTTCTCCACGGCGGCGCCCTCGACGTTCATGGCCACGTCGCACAGGCCGGAGCCGAAACCGAACGCGGCGAGCCCCAGCCCGACGCCGACGACCGACCCGGCGATACCGGCGGCGAGACCGGCGCCGGTCAGGCCGAGCGCGACGAGCACCACCGACACGGTCACGGTGCGGGCCGGGCCGAGCCGCTGGGTCACCAGACCGGCGGTCGGCATGGCCAGCAGCGAGCCCGCCGACACGCAGAGCAGCAGCAGCCCGAGCCGGCTCGGGCTCAGGTCGAGCACCTCCCGGGCCGCCGGGACCCGGGAGAACCAGCTCGCCACCGCGAGCCCGTTGAGGGCGAAGACGACGGCCACGCCGTTGCGGGCGCTCAGCACCGCCCGGGGCGCCGGTGGCCGCTTCCCGGCCGGTGCGTCGATGGTGCTGCTCACGGTGCGGTGGTCCCTTCCCCCGTCTGGTTCCCGACGACGATCGCACACCTGAGAGCGCTTCCACCACAAGCGCCGTTAAGGCTTCGCCCATCCACGCCGGAGCGGGCATGATGCGGACATGGGTACGCCGACCGCACGTCCCGCCACGCTCGAAGACGTCGCCCGCGACGCCGGGGTGTCCCGGGCCACCGCCTCCCGGGTGCTCGGTGGCTACGGGTTCACCTCGGCGCAGGCCCGGGCCCGGGTGCACGCCGCCGCCGAGCGCCTCGACTACGTGCCGGACCTCGCGGCCCGGGCGCTGGTGCGCGGCGCCGGGGTACGCCTGGTGGTGGCGGTGGTGGGCCGCGACGAGACGGTGCTGGACGACCCGTACGTGCACCGGGTGGTGGGCGCGGCGTCGCGGGAGTGCGCGCCGCACGGCGTCGGCGTGGCACTGGAGTGGCTGCCGCTGGCCGACCCGTCGGGGCTGGCCCGGCTCGGCGCGGACCGGGGCGTGTGCGGGGTCATCCTGGTCAACACGACCCAGGCCGCGCTGGACGCGGTGCCGCCGAGACTGCGCGGCCGGGTCGTCTCGATCGGCCAGGGCTCGGCGACGGTGCCCTCGTTCGACGTCGACAACGCCGGTGGCGCGGGCGAGGTGCTGCGCCACCTGTACGCCACCGGCCGGCGCCGCATAGTCATGGTCACCGGGCCGCGCTGGCTGGTCTGCGCCGAGCGCTCGGTCACCACGTACCGGGAGCTGATGCGGGAGTCCGGGTCTCCGGAGCGGCTGGTCACCGGCGACTTCACCGCGGCGCGGGGCGGCTGGGCGGCGCTTGCGGCGCTGCGCCGGTGGCCGGACGCCGACGCGGTCTACGCGGCCAGTGACGCCACCGCGTTCGGCGTGATCGCCGCGTTGCGCGGGCGCGGTGTGCGGGTGCCGCACGACGTGGCGGTGGCCGGGTTCGACGACCTGCCGTACGCGGCGATGAGCAGTCCGCCGCTGACCACCGCCACCCACCCGGTCGACCGGATCGCCGCGGCGGCGGCCACCGCCGTGCTGACCCGGGCGCCGGTCGCGCCGAGCACCGCGTTCCCGTCGACGCTCGTCACCCGGGAGAGCGCCTGAGCGCCGGTCAGTGCCCGGCGGCGTCGGCGTGCCGGGCCGGGCCTGGGTCAGCACGTTCCGGGCGGCGGCGGGCGCGAAGAACGGCAGCGGGTGCCCGGCGAGCCGGGTGGCGATGATCCAGGCGACCGTCGCCGCCAGCGTGTCCTGGAGTACGGGCCGTCAGCCGTGCCGTAGCCGCCCGGCCGCCTGCCGGAGCGCCGTCGCGGCCCGGCTCGCGGTCGGTGTCATCGCTTCCCTCCGGTCCGCGTAACCCATCCTGCGGCCGGGCGGTCCCCACCGGTGGACGCGTTCGGGCCGGTCGGCCCTGGCCGTCGCCGCACGCCCGCCGGTCAATGGATACGGGAGAAGGAGGGGTTCCGGTGGGCGGACTCATGACGTGGATGTACCGGGGTCGCCGGCCGAACCGGCTGGCCCGGATGCTCAACGCGCTGTCGGCGTGGCAGTACGGCGCCGGGCTCGCGCCGCGGCACTGGGTGACCATGGAGGTGCCCGGCCGACGCACCGGCCGGACCGTGTCGGTGCCGATAGTGGTCGCCGATCACGACGGCGAGCGGTACGTCGTGTCGATGCTCGGCGAGCGGGCCAACTGGGTGGCGAACGCACGCGCCGCGCACGGGCGGGTGGTGCTGCGCCGTCGCCGCCGCGAGCCGGTCCGGCTGGTCGAGGTGCCGGTGGCGCAGCGGCCGGAGATCCTGCGCCGGCACCTCGCGCTCGCCCCCGGCGCCCGGGCGCACGCGCCGGTGGACCGGCACGCCCCGCTCGCCGACTTCGCCCGGGTCGCCGCCGGCATCCCGGTGTTCCGGATCGTCCCGGAGCAGCCCCCGGCGCGGTGACCCCCGGCGAACCGGCGCCGCGACAATCTTTCAGAATATCGATCGCTCGCGTTTCCGGGGTCGTCCGAATGGGAGAGGGAGCCGGTAAGATCGGCGACAGAACGGCGACCGATCACGGACTGCCCGGCGGCCCGCACCAGCTCACACTGAGCGCATGAATACGAGACTCCGCCGCCGCCGCACATTCGGTCTCGCGGCGTGTCTCGCCCTCGTGGCGATATTGAGCGGCTGCATGCAGCTCAACCTCGGGCTGACCGTGAACGACGACGACACGGTCTCCGGCCAGCTCCTGCTCACCGCGCCGAAGTCTGTGCTCAAGCAGCGCAACCCGGATCCGGCGGTGGCGTTCGCCGAACTGCGGCCGAACATTCCCTCACTTCCGCCCGGAGCGGAGACCCGGTACGAGGACGCCACCTCGTACGGCATTCAGATCGCGTACCGGAAAACGCCACTGGCGCAATTCACGAGCGAAAGCGTGAATCTTGTTCGGGACGACGATCTGTATCGCTTCTCGCTCCCCCTGGACCCGAAGAAATACGGCGGAAAGGTCGGGCAGCAGGATCCGCGTCAGCAACAGGCGTTCATGACCTTGATGGAGTTCGAGATCTCGGTGACGTTCCCCGGCCGGGTGCTCGACACGAACGGCACGGTCACCGGACGCTCGGTCACCTGGAAGGTGGTCGCCAACCAGCCCAAGCCGGCCGAGTTGCGCGCCGTCGCCCAGGCGCCCCCGCCGCCCGCCACCAGCCCGGCCGCCGTGGTGACCGGGAACGGCTCCTTCCCGTGGCTGGCGGTCGCCGGCGCCGTGATCGTCCTGCTGCTGGTCGTCGGCGTGGCGCTCGTGCTGCTGATGCGGCGACGGCGCTCCCACCGCGGGCCGGACGCGACGGCCACCACCGACCCGGGCGCCACCGGCCCGGCCCACACCCCCGGCGCCGCTCCCGGCCCGGGTGCCTCCACCGGCCCGGGCGCGCCCGTCGGCCCCGCCCCGGCCACCACCGGCACCCCGGCCGCGCCCGACGCACCGACTCGACCCGCCGGCCCACCGGCCTGAGCCCGCACCGACCACCGACGGCGCCCGCGCCGGCGGCCCACCACCACACCGGGCGGACCCTGGATCACGTGACCCGGAACGCCGCCGCACCACTCCACCCCGGCCGCACCACCGCACCATCGGAAAGAGGGGGATCGCCGTGAACGATCTCTTCACCTGGGCCGCCCTGGGCAGCCTCACCGGCGCCAGCGCCGCCACCCTGCTCGCCACGAACGTCATCGGCGGGCTGATCGGGCCGAGCGGCGACAAGGCGCGCAAGTGGATCGCGCTGGGCTTCGCGCTCCTGCTGTCCTACCTGACCGCCGCGTTCGCCGACGACGCCGGCCCGGAGAAGTGGATCATCGCCTTCTTCAACGGTCTGGTGATCTTCTCGGCCGCGCTCGGCGTCAACCAGCTCCCCCCTGGCAACCGGCAGGCGACGCAGGCGTCGCCGACCCAGCTCGCCCAGGGCCGCGAGCCCCGCTTCGTCCGCTCCTGGGTCTGAGAGAGGTGACCCCATGATCTTCGGCATCCTCAGCGCGGCCGTCCAGGTCGTCTTCGGCGCCGTACTCGGGCAACTCGCCGCCGGCACCGTCGGCCTGCTGGCCGGCGCGGTCGTCGGCCTGCTCGTCGGCGCACCGTTCGGCTGGGCGTCCGCCTCCGCCGGCACGTACGCCGCCGATCCGAAGGGGATCTTCCTCTTCGTGGTCGACCACACCTGGAGCCTGCTCAACACGTTCGCCGGGGCGCTCTACCTGGCGCTGCACCTGGTCTTCGGCCACCAGCTCGACCGGATCGTCTCGGCCGGCAGCGGCCGGGTCAACGTGGTCGAGGGCGTCTCCCCCCGGTACGCGACCACGATCGGCACCGTGTGCGCCGGGTCCAGCCCCGGCATCCAGCGGCACGAGGACGTGCACGTGTTCCAGGCCCGGCTGCTCGGCCCGTTCTACCTGCCGCTGGTGGCGCTCAACTACGCGCTGTTCACCATCGCCCCGGTGTGGCTGCTCTGGCACGACCACACCAACGCGCCGATAAACAGGTTCACCCGCTACTTCGAGATCGGCGTCTACCCGCACGTGTGGAACGAGGCCATCGCGTACCGGATCCAGGGGACGCCACCGCGATGACCGGCGCGATCGAGGCGGCCGTCGCGGACGTCGCGCAGTGGCTGGCCGGGGCGGTGGGCGAACCCGTACCCGTCGGTCCGCCACGTGACGACCCCGGCGGCGGCCTCACCCTCTGGCCGCTGGAGCTGCGGCCGGCCCGGCAGACCGCGACCGGCGGCGCGACGCGCGAGCCGTACCGGTTCGTGGTCCGCCTGCTGGTGGCGGGCGGCGGGTCGGCGGCGCTGGCCGCGCTGGACCGGGTGCTCGCCGCCGCCACCACGGCGGGCCGGCCGGAGCTGGTGCTCGCCGCCGGCGACCCGGCGCTGTGGCGCGCGCTGGGCGTGGCACCCCGGCCCGCGCTGCTGCTGGACGCGCCGGCCCGGGTGGAGCGGCCGGTTCCGGTCGCGCCGCCGGTACGCCAGCCGCTGCGGCTGCGGCAGCTCGGCATGCGCACGCTGCACGGACGGGTGGTCGGTCCGCGGGACCAGCCGCTCGCCGCCGTCCGGGTGGAGCTGGTGGGCGCCGCCCAGGCCACCGAGACCGACACCGCCGGCCGGTTCCGGCTGGCCGGCGTGCCGCACGACCCCGACGCGCCGGACGCCCCGGTGCGGATCCGGCTCATCGGCGCGGGGCGCGTCCACACCGCCGAGCTCGACCCGGCCGGCGACGGCCTGATCGTCGTCCGCGCCCCCGACTGACGTCCGAGGAGGACCGATGCCCACCTACTTCTCCCCCGGCATCTACGTCGAGGAGGTGCCCAGCGGGGCCCGCCCGATCGGGCCGGTCGGCATGAGCACCGCCGCGTTCGTCGGGGTCGCGCCCGATCCCGGCGCCCACGTCGGCGAGGCGCTGGCGGTGAACAGCTGGACCGAGTTCCTGCGGCTCTACGCCGACGGCGAGCACCTGGAGAGCACCCCGCTGGCCCGCGCCGTGTTCGGCTTCCTGGACAACGGCGGCACCCGCTGCTGGGTGGTGAACGTCGGCGAGAGCGGGCAGCTCACCGGCACCGGCGGGCGGCGCGGCGGCCTGCAACTGCTGGAGGCCATCGACGAGATCTCCATACTGGCTGCGCCCGGCTACCACGATGCGGTCTCGCACGAGGCCCTGATCAGCATGGCCGAGCGGCTGCGCACCATGGTGGCGATCTGCGACCCGCCGCCGGAGGTCACCGACGTCTCCCGGCTCACCCGGGTCGCCACGCCGGGCAAGCCGCCCAAGCCCGCGTCGGCCGCGTCGGCCGACAAACCCGCCGAGGGTACGCCGGGCGACGCCGACGCCGAACCGCCCGGCACCGGTGGCGACCGCCCCCGGCAGTCGGACTTCGCCACCTTCTACTTCCCGTGGATCCGGGTCCGCGACCCGCTCAGCGGCGACCTGGTGCTCACTCCGCCGAGCGGGCACGTGGCGGGCATCTGGGCCCGCACCGACGCGCTGCGCGGCGTGCACAAGGCGCCGGCGAACGAGCCGGTACGCGGGGCCGTCGACCTCGCGTACCGGGTGACCCGGCCGGAGCACGACGTGCTCAACCCCAAGGGCGTCAACGTGATCCGGTTCTTCGCCGGGGAGGGCATCCGGCTGTGGGGCGCCCGGACGCTCGCCGCCGAAGCGAGCGAGTGGCGCTACCTGAACGTGCGGCGGCTGTCCATCTCCATCGAGCAGGCCATCGCGGGCGGCACCCGGTGGATGGTGTTCGAGCCGAACGACTTCACGCTGTGGCGCTCGATCCGCCGCGACATCGGCGCGTTCCTCACCCGGGTGTGGCGCGACGGCGCACTGCTCGGCCGTACGCCCGAGGAGGCGTTCTTCGTCAAGTGCGACGAGGAGACCAACCCGGCCGACGTCCGCGACGCCGGCATGGTGGTGGCCCACATCGGCATCGCCGTGGTCAAGCCCGCGGAGTTCGTGGTGTTCAAGCTGAGCCAGTGGGCCGGCGGCACCGAGACCGAGACGATCGGAGGCTGACATGCCCACCACTGCCACGCCGCAGCCGGGCGCACCGGTCGACCCGTACCGGGCGTACCACTTCAAGCTGCTCATCAACGGCATCACCAACGGGCACTTCACCGAGGTCAGCGGCTTCGAGGTGGCGATACCGGCGCTGTCGTACCGGGAGGCGGGCAACGAGCGCATCCGCGCCGTGCCCGGCCAGGTCGAGTACGCCCCGGTCACCCTCCACTTCGGCCTGACCAGCTCACGCGAGCTGTGGGACTGGGTGAACGCGGCGGCGAAGGGCACCGTCAACCGGCGCAACGTGTCGGTGGTGCTGCTGGACCCGGCCGGCACCGCCGAGGTGCTGCGCTGGAACATGATCAACGCGTGGCCGACCCGGTGGCGGGGTGCGCACCTGAACACGCTGTCGCAGGAGATCGCCATCGAGGCGCTGACCCTGGCGTACGAGGGCCTGGAGCTGGAGGCCGGCGGTGCCGCCGCCCCGGCGTCCGCGTGACCGGCTGGCCCGCGCGCTGCGGGCCACCGCCGATCGCCTGTCCGGTCCCGACTCGCCGTCGTCGACGGACGACGCGCCACGTCCTCCCGGCCAGCCGCCCGAGCACTGGCGGCGCCTCGTGGCAGCGCACGCCCCCGGCCTCCTGCGCGACCTACCTCCGCCCGCCGCCCCTCCCCCGCCCGCCGACGGGCGGGTTCAGGCACGCCGCTGGCCGGCTTGGACGACACGGCTGATCAACCGACTCACCGCCTCCCGCAACGGACCGTCGAGATCTTGGTACGAAAGGGCCCCTATAGGGGCCGTTTCCTACCAAGATCTTCCGGAGGTCCTGGAAGGTGGGACAGAGGTCTCGGGAAGTGGGAGAGCGGAGCGAGGGCGCGGCGCGGAACCGCCCTGGCGTGGAGCGGCGTCAACGTGGGCGGGTGCGGGGCGGGAAGCGGGCGGGGCGGTGACCTCCGCAGCGGCGGCGGACACCGGGTCCTACTCGGACAGTGCGGCGCGGGCGTGGGATACCGGATCGCTCGCGGGCGGGCGTGCAGGCCGGGACGTGACCGAGTCGGGCGGTCCGGAAGGGGCGCCGGAGCTGACGGGAACGGCGAGCATCTCCGACAGGACTGGATCACCGAGCGCCACCGGCACGACCGTCACCACACGCACGACTGACGCCAGCGGCGCGTCCTCGACCCGCAGGCCGACGGTGACCCGCGCCCCCAGGCCCACCACCACGGGTGGACGCGGCGGGAACGGCGCGAACGGCGCGCGGCGCGTGATCGGCGCGAGCAGCATGACCGGTGCGATCAACGCGAACGGCGCGCGGCGCGTGATCGGCGCGAGCGGCGGCGCTGGCGAGAACGGCGGCACCGGTCGGCCCACCGAGCCGGATCCGCCCACCGACACTGGCGGGCCCGCTCATCTCGCCGAAAGCTGGGACACCGTCGGCGTGACGTCCCGCGAATCGAACCGGCCGCCACCGCCCGAGCGGCGACCCGACCTGCGCGCGGATCGGGGGGACGTACTCCGGAACCCGGTGCCGGCCGGACGGGACCGGAATGTGGTCGCCGGGACGAGCCCGTCGCCCAGCCGGGACGACGTCCTCCCACTCCTCCTCGCCGCCGCACGACAGGCCACAGGACAGGCCGCACGACCGGCCGCCCCACTGGACGCACGACCGGGGCCGATCATGCCCGCCGGAGGCGACCGGTTCGGGCTCCCCGAGGCGGCCACCCACCAGCGAGGACGCGCCGCCGAGCCGCACCCCGAAGGGCCCGGACCGGCGACCGACGGCGAGCGTCCGGCGCGATATCGGCACCGGCCCGAGTCCACGCCTTCCGGCCCGTGGCCGGCCCTGCCGGACGACTTCGGCCGGACCCGGACCGCGGTCTCCGCGCACCAAACCGCCGAGGGCGGCCCGCCGCACGCGGACCCGTGGCCGGTGCTCCCGGCCGAACCGGCATGGCTTCCCGAGCGGGCCACGCCGTGGAGCGACACGGCCCGGCTGGACCGGGAACAGGCGGGTGACTGATGGAGCGTGTCGCCTTCCTCGTGGACGAGTCCGGCACCCGGGTCGACTGCCTGCTCAACCCGGAGACCGTCCGGGTGACCCGGCTGGCCGGGGTACGCCCGCGTGGCGGGCCCGACGGGACGCTCACCGGCGCCGGGCTGGCCGACGACCCGCTGGTCTTCACCGGCGGTGGGCGTACCGAACTGGTCCTCGACCTGCTCTTCGACGTGGACTTCGTGGAGTCGCCGGCCCGCCCCGAGGACGTGCGCGCGCTGACCCGGCCGCTGTGGATGCTGGCCGAGAACTCGGCTGTCGAGCACGGCTGGCTGCGCCCGCCGCTGGTCCGCCTGGTCTGGGGCAAGACCTGGAACGTCCCGGGCGTGATCACCGCGATCGCGGAACGCTTCGACGCGTTCACGCTCACCGGCACGCCCCGGCGGTCGTGGCTGCGGCTGAAGCTGGTCCGCGTCGCTGAGGGCGCGGAGGCGGCGCGCTCCGGGTTCGAGGAGGAGCTGGCCGCCACGAGCACGCCGGCTGTCGCGCCCGGGTCGGCGGTGGTCGCCGCCGCCGACGGGGCGGCCGAGCCGGGCTGGTCCGGGGTGCGCTTCGACCTGCTCGCCCACGACGCGCTGGGCTCGCCGCTGCGCTGGCGGCTGCTCGCCGAGCACAACCGCATCACCGACCCGCTCACCGTGCCCGCCGGCACCGCGCTCGCCGTCCCCCCGGTCGGCGCCGCCACGGCCCCGCCCGACGCGGTCACCACGGGCGGCACCCCGTGACGGGCCACACCACCGGCGCCGCGCGGCGAGCGACCTTGGTGCCGGTGTGGTGCGCGACGGTGGCCGCGTCCGCCGGGGGTGCGCCGTGAGCCGAGCCGCCCTGGTCACAGTCGACGGCCGGCCGCTGGCCGACCCGTCCCGGCTGCGCGGCATCCGCGTCGCCGCCCGCCTCGACCGGCCGGCGCAGTGCGAGCTGACGCTCACCGCCGCTCCCGGCGCGGGCCCGCTCGACCCGCCGGTACGCCCCGGCGCCACAGTCGGCGTACGCCTCGACGGCCAGGCGGAGGCGCTGTTCACCGGCGAGGTGACAGCGGTCGAGCGGGAGTACGCCGGTGACGGCGTCGCACTGGCGCGGATCCGGGCGTACGACCCGCTGCACCGGCTGCGCAAACGGCAGGAACTGCGGGTGTTCGAGTCGGTGACCGCCGCCGAGCTGGCCGCCGAGCTGTGCGCCGGGCTGGGGTTGGGCGTGGCGGCGGAGGACGACGGGCCGCGCCTGGACCGGCTGCTCCAGCACCGGCACACCGACCTCGACCTGCTGTGCGAGGTGGCCGGCCGGGCCGGGCTGCACCTGAGCGCCGACGGCGACCGGCTGCGGATGTTCACACTGGACGGGTACGGGGAGCCGCTGCCGTTGACGCTCGGCGAGACGGTGCACGCGCTGCGGGTCACCGAGAACCTGGACCGGGCCGGCGCGGAGTGCGCCGTACTCGGGTGGCATCCGCAACGCGCCGAGGCGCTGAGCCAGCGCGCGGACGAGGCACGCAGCGGGCGGCGCATCCCGCTGCGCCCCGACCCGGGCGACGTCGGCGCGGGCCGCGTCCGTACCGCTGTGGACCAGCCGGGCCGCAGCGACGACGAGCTGGCGGCGCTGGCCCAGGCCGGGCTGGACGCCCGGGTGGCGGCGCTCGTCACCGCCGAGGGCACCGCGGAGGGCGACCCGGCGCTGCGGCCCGGCCGGCGGATCGTCCTCGCGGGCGTCCCGGAGCCGGTCGCCGGGGTGTACGTGCTCACCGAGGTGGTGCACACGGTGGACGCGGACGGGCACCTGACCCGGTTCTCCACCGCGCCGCCCGGCCAGCCGCCGTCGGCCGCGCCACCTGCGGCGACTGTCACGCTCGGCACCGTCACGGACATCGACGACCCGGAGGGGCTGGGCCGGGCCCGGGTGACGCTCCCGGCGTACGGCGATCTGGACGCCGGCTGGCTCGCGGTGCTCTGCCCGGGCGCGGGCCGGGGCAAGGGGATCGTCGCGCTGCCCGACCCGGACGACACCGTGCTGGTGGCGCTGCCCGGCGGCGAACCCGCCTCGGGCGTGGTGCTCGGTTCGCTGTTCGGCGCGGTGGAGCCGTACGACACCGGGATCGTCTCCGGGCGGTCGCGCCGCTGGTCGATGCGGACCGGCACCGGGCAGTCGATCGTGATCGACGACGACGGCCGCACGCTGCGGCTGGCCACCGACGCGGGCAGCTTCGTCGAGCTGCGTCCCGAGCTGACCACCGTGCACGCCGCCGGTGACCTGGTGCTCTCCGCGCCCGGCCGGGCCGTCGTGGTGCGCGGCCGCACAGTCGACTTCCTGCACGCACCGGCGGCCGAGGACGCCGAGACCGCCGCCGCGCAGGCCCGTACGCTCGCCCGTTCCGCCGGAGGTGGCTGATGCGCTGGATCCACCGCGACTCGCTGATCACCTGCGGGCACGACGGGCGGGTGCGCAACCGCCCGTCCCAGGACTGGGTCACCGTCCAGGCCGTGCCGGTGCTGATCCGTCCCGACCCGGAGGGGCGCGACATCACCGCCTGCCCCAACTACGGCCCGACGATCAAGCCGTGCCTGCACACGCTGACCGTGACAGTGGGTTACAGCACGTGGGTGCGGGTGGACCGGCAGCCGGTGGTGCTGTCCCACCTGGACGGGCTGACCGACGGCACCCCGCCGGGCACCGTGCACCACCAGGTCCGCGACGTGCGGCAGGGATTCCTGGGGGCGGACGCATGAGGGCCTTCCGCTTCGTCGGCGCCGGTTTCGACGCCGGCCGCGCCGGTGGTCTCGCGCTCACCGCCGCCGGCGGGCTCGCCATGACCGACGGCGACGAGACGGTACGCCAGGCGCTGTACCTGCTGCTGTCCACCACGCCCGGGGAACGGCTGATGCGCCCCGGGTACGGGTCGCGGCTGCACCGGCTCGTCTTCGCGCCCAACGACGACACCACCGCCGGGCTGGCGATCCACTACGTGCGGCAGGCGATCCGGCGCTGGGAGCCCCGGGTGGAGGTGCTGGACGTGGACGCCGGCCCGGACCCGGACGACCCGTGGCGCCTGGTGATCCGGCTGGACTACCGGGTGCGGGCCAGCCTCTCCCCCGGCCACCTGGTGTTCTCCGTGGACCTGCTGCCCGCCGACGAGGAGACCGGAGACGAGGAGGGCACGCCATGACGCTGCCGGTGCCGCACCTGGACGACCGCGCCTTCCTCGACCTGGTCACCGAGGCGCGGGAACGCATCGCCCGGTCCTGCCCGGACTGGACCGACCTGTCCGCGCACGATCCCGGCATGGCGCTGCTGGAGGCGTTCGCCTACCTGACCGAGGTGATGATCTACCGGCTGAACCAGTTGCCGGAGAAGGCGTACGTGGCGTTCCTGAACCTGCTCGGCGTCACCCGGCACCCACCGGCGGCGGCCTGGGCGGACGTGCGCCTGACCCGGACCGGCCCGGACCGCGGCCCGGTGCGGGTGCCGGCCGGCACCCGGATCGCCGCGGCCCGCGGCGCGGACCCCCGGCCGGTCGTCTTCGTGACCACCGAACCGGCGGTGCTGCCCGCCGGGGAGACCACGGCGACGGTACGCGTGCACCACTGCGAGCCGGTCGAGGCGGAACTGCTGGGCACCGGCACCGGACAGCCCGGTCAGGTCCTCCGGGCCGCCCGCGCGCCGCTGACGCGGACCACCGAGGCGATTGACCTGCTGCTCGGGGTGGAGGTGCCGGCGGGTTCGGTGGAGCTGGGCGCGGCGGCCCGCGAGCACGAGGGGCGCACGTACGAGATCTGGCGGCCGGTGGACAGCTTCGCCGGGGTCGGGCCGCAGGCGAAGGTCTACCTGGTGGACCGGGCCTCCGGGGTGGTCACGTTCGCCCCGGCGCTGGACCTGCGCCCGGACGTGGGCGCCCCGGCCGTCGAGGGGGCGGCCGGGGCGACCACGGTGGCTGCGGTGCCGCCGGCCGGGCGGCAGGTGCGGCTCTGGTACCGCTGCGGCGGCGGGCCCGCCGGCAACGTGGCGGCGGGCGTGCTCACAAGCCTGCGCGACCCGCTGCCCGGGGTGAGCGTGGACAACCCGGAGCCGGCCACCGGCGGGCGGGAGCTGGAGTCGCTGGAGTCGGTGCTGGCGCGCGGGCCGTACGAGTTCTTCGCCCAGCAGCGCGCGGTCACCGCCCGGGACTTCGAGATCCTGGCCACCGGCTCCGGGGCGGTGGCGCGGGCGCGGGCGTTCACCAGGGCGGCCGTCTACAGCTTCGCCCGGCCCGGCGAGGTCGAGGTGGTGCTGGTGCCGTACGTGCCGGACGCGGCCCGCCCCGGCGGGCGGCTGCCGGTGGCGGTGCTGCGCGAGCACGAGGTGGAGGAGGCCCGCCGCCGGGTCGAGGCCGACCTGGAACGCCGCCGGGCCCTGGGTACGGCGGTGCGCGCGGGCTGGGCCCGCTACAAGGCGGTGTCCATCCAGGCGCGGGTGGTGGTGCGCCGCGAGGAGGACGTGGACGCGGTGCGCCGCCGCATCCACGACCGGCTGCACCAGACGCTCAGCCCGCTGCCCACGCCGCTCAACCCGGCCGGGTGGGCCTTCGGCGAGCCGCTGCGCGCCTCGAACGTGTACCGGATGCTGGAGCACGCCGAGCCGGGCGTGCGCTACGTCGAGTCGGTGCGGTTCGTGGTCGACGAGGCCCCCGACGCGCGGGTGCGCACCGTGGCGGTCGACCAGTACCAGGCCGACACCTGGTACGCAGGCGGCGGCCCGGTGCTGTTCCGCTCCACGAACGCCGGTGCCGGCTGGGAACCGGCCGGCCGGTTCGACGGCGAGACGGTGGTGCGGGTGGTGCCCGCGCCCGCCCCGGTACGCCCCGGTGTGGTCCCCCGGGCCGGTTCGGTGGCGGTGGTGACCAGCCGCGACGCCGGTGGCTCCCGGGTGCGGCTGAGCACCGACCTGGGTGAGACGTGGACCCTGCTGACCGACCTCGACTCCGGCGTACGCGACCTGGCCTGGATCGACCGGGACGGCACCGGCGCGCTGCTGCTGGCCACCGACACCGGCCTGTACGAGGTGCCGCTGCTGCCGAACGCGGTGCCGTTGCAGATCCTCGTCGACCCGGCCGACGCGGACCGGGGCTTCTACGCGGTGCGCGCGTTCGTCTCCGAGCGCGGCGCACCCGGCGTGGCGGTCGCCGCGCAGGCCGGATTCGGCGTCTACCTGTCCACGGCTGCCGGACGGCCCGGCACGTTCGCCCACGTCGGCCTCGCCAACGTGGACAACCGGGTGCTCGCCGTGCAGTACGACGGCCCGGCCACGCTGCTGTGGTGCGGCGCGGGCGAACCGGACCCGAAGAAGCCCGGCCAGGGCTGCCATCGCACCCGGCTGTTCGAGTCGGACGTGAAGTGGCAGTCGATGGCGTCCGGCTGGATCGGCGGCACCTGCCGCGACCTGGCGTTCAGCGGCCAGCTGGCGCTGGCCGCGACGCAGAGCGGCGGCGTGGTCCGGCTCGACACGCTCGCCGGGCAGCCGCAGTGGTCGCCGGTGATGGTCAACTGCGGCCTGCCGTTGCGGGACCGGACCCGGTTCGTCCCGGTCGACACCATCGCCGCCACCGCGCCCACCGGCACGTCCGGCGCCGGGCGGCTGGTGCTCGCCGGTGGCGAGCGCGGCGTGTTCCGCAGCGGCGACGGCGCGGACTGGACCGCCAGCGCCAACCAGGCCACCGCCGACGTGGTCACCGTCCCCGGCACCTGGCTGCTCTGCTCCGGCGAGCACGACATCGAGGTGGTGCGGCAGGATGCGCCGAGCGGCGATTGAGCGGCTGCTTCCGGCCGCGTACCAGCGGGCCGCCGGCCCGGGCAGCGTGCTGGGCGCGCTGCTGGACGTGATGGAGGCGCTGCACGCCCCGGACGAGGCGGTGCTCGCCGACGTCGACGCGTTGTTCGCGCCGTACCGGACGCCGGACGGGTTCGTGGCGTACCTGACCCGCTGGGTGGCGATGGACCACGTGGTCGCCGCGCCCCGCGCCGACGCGCCACTGCCGTTGCCGGCAGGCCGCCTGCGGGACCTGGTGGCGCACGGCGCGCTGCTGGCCCGCTGGCGCGGCACCCCGCACGGGATGCGGACCGCGTTGGAACTGGCCACCGGCGTGACCGGGTTCGTGCTGGACGAGCCGCCCGATCGGCCGTTCCACCTGGTGGTGCGGGTGCCACCGGCCGCCGCCGGCCGGCTCGCGCTGGTCACCCGCATCGTCGAGGCCGAGAAGCCGGCCGCGGTCACCGTCGAGGTCGTCACCGGCCCGGACGGCCCGCCCTCCGAGCCGACGCCGCCCGACCCCGGCCCGCCCGCAGCGGGACCGCCGGAACCGGGCCCTCCGCCCACGCCCGGGCCGGACGACGCCGAGCCCGCCGCCGGGGTGGCTTCGGTGCGCGCGGTCGGCCGGGCGCACGTGCCCGCACCCCTGCCCCACGATCCGCCCGAGGAGCCGTCATGACCACCGAATGGACAGTCGTCGCCGCCGCCGAGCAGTTCACACTTGATGCCCGCAACGCCGGTGAGCTGACGTTCACCGTGTCCAACCCGGGCACCGCGCCGGACACCGTCGTCTTCGACGTCGCGCCCGGCGAGGGCAGCCAGCGGGCCTGGTTCACGATCGCCGAACCGCAGCGGGTGGTACCCGGGCAGGGGTCGGTGTCGTTCCTGGTCCGGCTCGCCGTGCCGCCCGGCACGCCGCCCCGGCGCTACGACATGACCGGGTTCGCGTACTCGGCGAACACCGCGCCGGAGGAGAGTTCCCGCTCCAGCGGCCGGGTCACGTACGACGTGCGGGCCGTCGTACCCCCGAAGCGCGCGCCGTGGCCGTGGATCGCGGCCGCCGCGGCGCTGGTGCTGGTCGTGGCCGGGGTGGTGGCCTGGCTGGTGACCCGCGGGCCGGACGCCCCGGCACCGCCGCAGGCGAATGCGGTGGCGGTGGAGGCGGAGACGCTCGTCGCCGGCGCTGCGGTGCAGTCCACCGGTGCCGTGAAGGCGGAGGTGGTGGCGCAGGAGAACTGCTGCGACGTGGAGTGGTCCGGCGACGCGCAACTGTTCTTCCTGGGCCGGGCGGTCGGTGACCGGGTGACGGTGCGGGTGGACGTGCCGTCCGACGGCACCTGGCGGTTCTCCACCGTCCGCACCACCTCGTTCGACTACGCGAACACGATCTGGCTGGTAGACGGCCGGCAGGTCGGCGACACGTTCTTCGGGTTCAGCCCGACGGTGGTCCGCACCGGCGAGGTGGACGTGGGCACAGTGGAGCTGGCCCGCGGCCCGCACACGCTGACGCTGGTGGCGGTGAGCAAGACCCAGGGCACCGACAGGTACTTCGCCGGGGTCGACGAGATCCGCTTCACGCCCGTCGTCCGGCCATGAGTGGGCGGCAGAAGCTGCTGCTGGTGGCGGTTGCTGTGCTGCTGGTGGCGCTGTACGTGACGGCGGTGGCCGGTCGCCGCGACGACCCGGGCGACCCGGCGGCCGGGCCGGGCGCGCTGGCCCGGCTCGGGCGCGGATCCGGGACGGTCGACCCGGCCAAGGTGGCGGTGACGTGCCTGCCGCCGGCCGCCGAACCGGTCACCACCGCCGACGGGGTGGCGCTCACCTTCGGGACGGTGTGCCGGCTGCGGGTCGCCGACCCGGGCGCGCTGCGCACGCTCGTGCTGCGCGGCACGACGCCGTTCCAGGTGACCGCCCCCGCGCCCGGCGACGCGGACGTCACAGTCACCGACGAGGTCGCGCCGGACGCGGACGGCCCGGCGGTGACGAAGGTGGCTGTGGACCGGGAGACCGAGGTGCTCCTGCGCTGTCCGGGAGGTGGCGGATGCGCTGTCACGCTGGCCCGGTCCTGACCGGTACGGAGACGCGGCATGGGTGAGTTGCGCAAGCCGTTCCTGCTGCTGGCCCTGCTCGCGGTGGCGCTCGTGGTGGGCGTGGAGCTGGGCGCGGCGGCGCTGACCGGCGGCGGCGACGCCAGCGGCGCGCTGCGGGGCAGCGCCGGGCAGCTCGGCGTCGAGCTGGGCGACGTCGGCGCGGTGTCCGAGCCGTCCGGGCGCGGCATCGGCTACCTGGCGCTGATCGACGTGGTGGCGCTCTGGACGACCGGCCTGTTCTGCCTGAGCCTGGTGCTGCCGGACCGCGTGCAGGGCCGGGTGCAGGGCGTGGCCACGCTCGTCTTCTCGATCGTGCTGCTGCTGGTGTCGCTGGTCCTGCTGGTCGTCGCGTTCGTCGAGCTGACCGTGATGGTGTCGCTGTTCCTGGCGCCGCCGTTCGGCACGCTGGCCTACCTGGCGGTCTGGGGGTTCTTCCCGGTCGACGACGCGGCGGCGCTGCTCGGGCTGGCGCTGCTGCTCAAACTGGTCTGGGCCGGGCTGCTGCTCGCCGCCCAGCCCCGGTTCCTGCGCAACAAGGGCCTCGTCGCGCTGGCGCTGACCACGCTGCTGTGCACAGTGGTGCTGCAGTTCCTGCACGGCCTGGTGCCGGTGATCCTGGTCAGCATCCTGGACGACCTGGGCGCCGTGGTGTTCGCCGTGGTGGCGCTGATCTGGGCGCTGGTGCTGCTGATCGGGTCGATCCCGGCGATCGTCAAGGCGGTCCGGACCACCGCCACCACGTCCGGCCGTACGGTCACGTGACCGCGCGGCCGGTCAGGCGATCGCGGCCGAGGCGGCGGCGACGAACTGTTCCGCCGCCCGAGCCGGGGTGGCCCGGCCGGACTGGGCGTTCTCGGCGGCCTTGACCAGCTCGGACCTCACCGCGCGGTGTCCCTTGAGCGGTGGCCGCGGGCCGTCGCCGAACGTCTTCGCCAGCTCGGATCCGAACCGGATGGACCGCTTCACGGCCGGGTCGGTGACCGTCTCGCCGAGCTTGGCGCGCAGGTCGACGTTGGGCGGCAGGCCACGGTCGGTGCCGAGCAGCACCACCGCTTCGGGATCGTTGAGCATGAAGTTGATGACGTCGACCGCGGCGTCCTTCTTCCCGCTGCGCCTGTGCACCGACCAGTACGTCTCGGCGCGGGCCCACTGTGCGCTCGGGTCACCCGGGTACGCCACCACGCCCAGCTCGTCAGTGGTGCTCTTCTGCAGGTCCGGCATCTGGCCGGCCCAGACCCAGGACGTGGCCGCCCTGCCGGTGACCACCAGCTGCCTGGTGACGTCGCTGGTGTTTCCCTGGCGGATGACGTCCGGCGTCGGCGTCGCCCCCCGGTCGCGGGCGCCGGACCACAGCTCGAACCACCGCGTCACGTCCTCGACGGTGAAGCCGAGGCCCTTGTCCTGGTACAGATCCTTGCCCTGCTGGCGCAGCCACACCCAGAGCGCCTTGTCGTCGGCGCTCGGATCCTGGGTACCCGGGACCTCGGCCTTCCTCGTCACCTGCTCGGCCCAGGCGATGTGCTGCTCCCACGTCATGCCGGTGGTCGGCTCGGGCAGCCCGTGGCGGGTCAGCAGCGTCCTGTTGTAGACCAGGCCCTGGGTGTTCTCCCCGGCGGGCACGCCGACGAATTCCCCGTCCACGTAGCCGTACCGCCAGAGGCTGTCGTGCATCGGGCGGGTCTCCAGCTTGCGCGCCCCCTGGTAGTAGAGCAGCCCGGCGAGCGTCCGCCGCGCCGCGTACTCGGCCAGGTGGTCGTCGTCGATCTGGAAGATGTCCGGCGCCTTGTCGCCGGCGGTGAGCTCGGCCAGCCTGTCGAAGTAGCCCTGGTCGGTCTGCCAGGTCTTCGTGAAGGTCACGTTCGGGTGCTTCCTGGTGTAGAGGGCCAGCACCTCCTCGGTCAGCCTGGCCCGCGCTTCGGTGCCCGACCAGAAGACGGAGAGCTCGACCGGGGCGTCCGGGTCGACGGGCGCGTCCTCGTCGTCGCCGCAGGCCGCGGCGCCCGTCATCGGCGCTGCGGCCGCGCCGGCCAGCAGGCCACGCAGCAGCAGCCGCCGGGACAGAGGACTGGACAGCGACACGCCGTCGGCGTGCCTGGCAAGAGCGCGGATCAGATCCTCCTCGGCCGCCGGGTCCCCGTGTCGGCTACGAAGATACGGTCGTCGCGCCACCGGATCCACCACACGGCGGTCAGGTGGCCGCCCCGCCTGCGGCGAGCGTGGCCAGGCGCGGCAGTTGCGCCGGATCGGTGAGCGCCGACCCGACCGCCACCACGCGCGCCCCGGCGGCGAGGAAGTCACCCGCGTTGCCGGCGTCGACACCGCCGGTGGCCACGAACCGGGCCTCCGGCAGCGGCCCGGCCACCGCCCGGAACCACGCCGGGCCGAGGCTGACCGCCGGGAACGCCTTGAGCCACACCAGGCCGTGGTCGAGCGCCCGCTGCGCCTCGGTCGGGGTGGCCACGCCGGGCAGGTGCGGCACGCCGAGACCGGCCGCCGCGTCGGCCACCGCCAGGTCCAGGCCCGGCGCCACCGTGAACGCCGCCCCGGCGGCCACCGCGTCGTGGACCTGCGCCGGGGTACGCACGGTGCCCGCGCCGACGATCCGGTCCCGCCGCCGCCCGGCCGTCACGGCGGCGCGCAGCGCCGGCACCGCCTCCGGGGTACGGATGGGCACCTCCACCACAGCGATGCCGAGATCCCAGGCCAGTTCCGCCAGCCGGACCGTCTCCTCCGGCGGCAGGTCACGCAGGATCACCATCACCCGCGCGTCGCCGAACAGGGCCTCGAAGGCGTGCCCGCTCATCTTCCGCTCCCTTCCGTCACCGCTCGGTCCACGCCTCGTCCGGCAGCGCCAGCGCCCGCGCGATCGTCTCCCGGTCCGGCGGTGGCGCGGTGTCGCCCGCAACGGCAAGCACCGGCGCGGCGGTCAGGTGACCCAGCCGCAGGCAGGCTCGCAGGTCGAGACCGCGCAGCAGCCCGGAGAGGAACCCGGCGGCGAACGCGTCCCCGGCGCCGACCGGCTCCACCACGTCCACCGGCAACGCCGGCACGACCACCGCCGGCCCGGTACGCGGCAACGCCGTCGCGCCGACCGGCCCGTCCTTGACCACCACCAGCTCCGGGCCGGGCAGCAGCGCGCGGACCGCCACCGGATCGTCCACCGACCAGAGCACTGCCGCCTCGTCCAGCCCGACCAGCACCACGTCGGCGCGGTCGGCCAGGCCACGCAGGACCGGGCCGGCCCGGTCGGCGGGCCAGAGCGCCGGCCGGTGGTTCACGTCGAAGCTGACCCGGGCTCCCGGCAGCACGCGCCCGGCCAGCGCCGATGTCAGCAGGTCACGGCAGGTGCCGGAGAGCGCTGCGGTGATCCCGGACAGGTGCAGCAGCCGCGCCCCGGCGAGCCCGGGATGCGCCAGGTCGGCCGGGCCGAGGCGGCTCGCGGCCGACCCGGCCCGGTGGTAGTGCACGAGGGTGCGGTCCGGCCCCGGATCCTTCAGGTAGACCCCGGTCGGCGCGTCCTGATCGACGGTGACCAGTGAGACGTCCACGCCCGCGGCTGCGACCTCGGCCACCACCCGCCGGCCGAACGGGTCGTCACCGACCCGGCTGACCCACGCCGCGCGGTGCCCGAGCCGGGCCAGCCCGGCCGCCACGTTGGACTCCGCGCCGCCCACGCCGACCGCCAGCCGCGCGGCGTGCTCCAGCCGCCCGCCGTCATCAGGGGCGAGCACCACCATCGTCTCGCCCACGCAGACCACCTCCGGCCCGCTCCCGGCGCCGCCTCGGCCCTCGGCAGCGGTAGCGCCTCGGCCCGCCACAGCGGCACCGGGGGCAGGCGGCTCGCTCACCGGAGGACCGTCGCGTCCAGCCGGGCCGCCACGTCGGCCGGGTCGAGGTGGCCGTCGGCGACCAGCACCCGGTGCCGGTTGTGCCGGGGCTGCCCGGCGGCGACCACGGCCGGGGTGTCGAACGCGTACGCGACGCAGACGCCCGGGTACATGGCGCTGCGCGCGAACCACCTGTCGCCCGGCCCCAGACCGGTGAACACCAGCGTGTACGCGCCGCCACCCGGTGCCGTGGCGGTCAGCGCCAGCCAGGGCGCGGCCGAGCCGTTCACCGCCTCCTCGCCTGCCGCGTCGGCGGTCCGCACCAGCGGTTCCCCGTCGGCCACCGCCCGCCAGAAGAAGCCGCCGTACCCGGCACCGCCCGGCCGGCCGTTCGTGGCCGGGCTGCCCAGGTGCACGCCGGCGCCGGTGGCGGCGGTGAGCGTGGCGGACAGGTGCAGCCACCAGGCGTCCTCCCCGGCGGGGGTGGCGGTGATCCGCCGGTGTTCGCGCAGCAGCACCCGGCCGTGCCGGTCCCGCCATTCCAGGTCGTGGTCGAGCCGGTCGGCGGCGCGCTCCCGCCAGCCGGTGTGCGCGATGACGCCGTGGTCGTCGCGCCAGGTGTAGCCGCTGCCGCGCACGTACGTCCGGCCGCCCCACAGGTTGACGCCGTCCACGTCCTGCACGGCCAGCGACGCGCCGAGGTGCCAGACGTGGTCGGCCGGGAGCGCGTCGGTCACCGGGGTGCCGGCCCGGGTCCGTATCGGATGCAGGTAGGGCCGGGGCCCGTGGCGCGGGTCCAGGTCGGGCCGGAGCACGTACCGGGCCACCTCGGCACCGCCCACGACCAGCCGGGGTTCGGCGGTCACGACGGCACCACCGGGCGGCGGGCATCCAGCGCGTGCAGCGCGGCGAGGGCGTAGCCGCCGAGGATCGGCACCGCGACCGGCGTGACCAGCACGGCCAGCACCAGGGCGAGGGCGCAGACGCCGGAGGCGGCGGCCCACACGCCGGGGCGCTCCGGGCAGGAACGCGCCACCCGGCGGGCGGCGGTCCGCCAGCCCCGGCCGCCGGTGCGCCCGACCGCGACGGCGACCAGGCCCGCGTACCCGAGCAGGACCGCCACCGCGACGGTGGTGAGCGCGAGCGCGGGCCGGCCGCCGGGCACCCGGCCGGTGGCGAGCGCGACCAGGTCGGCGGCGAGCAGCGCGGCGGCGGCGAGCGCGACGGCGCTGGCCGCGAGCCCGGCGGGCAGCGCGCGGCCGAACCGGGTGAGGCTGGTCCGCGCGTCGGGCCAGGCGCCGGTGACCGACCTGTCGTGCAGCGCGGCGCTGGCCGTGGCGAGCGCCGGGGCGAGCGTGAGCACCGGCAGCGCGGCGAGCGCCACGGCGAAGCCGAGCAGCGCCAGGTCGGTCGCCTCGCGCAGCGTGTCCCGCCAGTCGGCGCGGGCCGGCACGGTGTCGGGATGGGCGGGCAGGGCGTCGGTGGAGGCGGGCACGGCGGTCATCCCTTCAGCCCGCTGGTGTTGATGCCCTCGACGAGCATCCGCTGGAAGGCCAGGAAGAACAGGAACACCGGCAGCAGCGACAGCACGGACATGGCGAACATGGGGCCGACGGCGCTCTGGCTGGTCGAGTCGATGAACAGGGTCAGCGCCACCGGGACTGTGTAGTCCTCCAGGCTGGACAGGAACACCAGCTGCCGGAAGAAGTCGTTCCAGGTCCAGATGAACGAGAAGATCGCCGTGGTGACCAGCGCCGGGCGGCTCAGCGGCAGGATGACGTGCCGGAACACGCCGTACGGGGACGCGCCGTCGATGGTGGCCGCCTCGTCCAGCTCGCGCGGGATGCCGCGCATGAACTGCACCATGAGGAAGACGAAGAACGCCTCGGTGGCCAGGAACTGCGGCACCAGCAGCGGCAGGTACGGCCAGTCGCCGCCGACCAGGCCGAGGCTGCGGAACAGGATGTACTGCGGCACGATCAGCACGTGCCCGGGCAGCAGCAGCGTTCCGATCATGACGGTGAACCACAGCTTGCGCAGCCGAAACCGCAGCCGGCCCAGGGCGTACGCGGCGAGCAGGCAGGACAGCGCGTTGCCGACGACGGTGAGCGCGCTGACCACTGCGCTGTTGAGGAAGAACCGGCCGAAGCTGATGTCGAAGTTGGTCCAGCCGTCGACGTAGTTGCCGGGGGTGAACACCTCCGGCAGCAGGCCGACGTTGTTGACGATCTCGGCCTGCGACTTGACCGACGTGCCGAGCATCCAGAACAGCGGGTAGAGCACCACCGCGACGATCGCCACGAGCACGACCAGCCGCAGGACGTTGCGGCCGCTGCCCGGCCGGCGGCGGGCGACAGGAAGCGCCGTCATGAGTCGTCTCCGTCCGAGTAGTGCACCCAGAACCGGCCGGTGCTGAAGAAGACGGCGGTGACCAGGCCGATCGCCACCAGGAACACCCACGCCATCGCCGAGGCGTAGCCCATCTCCAGGTCGGTGAAGCCGGAGATGTAGAGCTTCAGCGTGTACATGAGGGTGGAGTCGACAGGGCCGCCGGTGCCGTTGCTGAGCACGAACGCGGCGGTGAAGCCCTGGAAGCCGTTGATCGTCTCCAGCACCAGGTTGAAGAAGATCACCGGGGAGAGCATGGGCAGCGTGACCGCGCGGAAGCGCCGCCACGCCCCGGCGCCGTCGACGGCCGCCGCCTCGTACAGCTCGGTGGGCACCTGCTTGAGCCCGGCCAGGAAGATCACCATGGGTGCGCCGAACTGCCAGATCGCCAGCACCATCAGCGTCTCCAGCGCCCAGTCCGGGTCGGCGACCCAGGGCAGCCCCTCGACGCCGAACAGGGCGAGGAACGAGTTGAACGCGCCGTCCCGGTTGAACATGTTTACCCAGACGATCGCCAGCGCGACGCTGCCGCCGAGCAGCGACGGCAGGTAGAACAGGCTGCGGAACAGCCCGACGCCGCGCCAGGCGCGGTTGAGCAGCAGCGCCACACCGAGCGCGGCGGCCAGCTTCAGCGGCACCGCGATCAGCGCGAACGTCAGCGTGACCCGCACCGCGTGCCAGTACGACGGGTCGGCGGTGAACATCCGCTCGTAGTTGGCCAGCCCCACCCACCGCACCTCGGACAGCGGGGTGAGGATGTCGTAGTCGGTGAAGCTCAGCCAGAGCGAGAGCAACATGGGGATCGCCGTGACGCCCATCAGTCCGATGAGCCAGGGCGAGAGGAAGACGTACCCCGCCAGACCCTCGCCGAGCCGGGCCCGGCCGGCCCCGCGCCGCGTGGGGCGGGGGCCGGCCGGTCCGGTACGCGGGGTCCGGCCGGGCACCGTGGTGAGAGCCACGGGACCGGTCCTTTCGTGGGGTCAGGCGATCGCGGCTTTGCAGGCGGTGACGAACTGCTCGGCCGCCTGGGCCGGGGTGGCACGGCCGTACTGGGCGTTCTCGGCGGCCTTCGTCAGCTCGGACTTGACCTTGCTGTGGCCCTTGATCGGCACCTGCGGCGAGGCGCCGAACTTCTGCGCCAGCTCGGACTCGACCTGGATGGACTGCTTCATGGCCGGGTCGGTGGTGGTCTCGCTGACCTTGGCCCGCAGGTCCATGTTGGACGGCAGGCCACGGTCGGTGCCGAGCAGCGCCACCGCCTCCGGGTCGTTGTTCAGAAAGTTGATCACGTCGACGGCGACGTCCTTGTGCTTGCTGCCCTTGAACACCGACCAGTACATCGAGGCCCGCGCCCACTGGGCGCTCGGGTCACCCGGGTACGCGATCACGCCCAGCTCGTCCTTGGTGTTCTTCTTCAGGTCCGGCATCTGGTTGGCCCAGACCCAGGAGGTGGCCGCCTTGCCGGTGACCACTAGTTGCTTGGTGATGTCGGTGGCGTTGCCCTCGTGGATGACGTCCGGCGTCGGGGTGGCGCCCCGGTCCCGCGCGCCCTTCCACAGCTCGAACCACCTCGTCACGTCCTCGACGGTGAAGCCGAGCTCCTTGCCCTTGTACAGGTCCTTGCCCTGCTGACGCAGCCACACCCAGAGCGCCTTGTAGTCGGCGCTCGGGTCCTGGGTGCCGGGCACCTTCGTCTTCTTCGCCACCTGCTCGGCCCAGGCGATGTGCTCCTCCCAGGTCATCCCGGTGGTCGGCTCGGGCAGCCCGTTCTTGGTCAGCAGCGTCTTGTTGTAGACCAGGCCCTGGGTGTTCTCCCCGGCGGCCACCCCGGCGAGCTTGCCGTCGACCACGCCGTACTCCAGCAGGCTCTTGGGGAACTTCGACACGTCGAGCTTGCCGGAGTCGCGGTAGCTGCCCAGGTCGAGCGTGGTGCTGCGGCCGGCGTACTCGGCCAGGTAGTTGTCGTCGATCTGGAACAGGTCGGGCGGGTTGCCGCCGGCGGTCAGCGTGGCGAGCTTGTCGAAGTAGCCCTGGTTGGCCTGCCAGGTCTTCTCGAACGTCACGTCCGGGTGCTTCTTGGTGTAGAGGGCCAGGGCGTCCTCGGTGAGCTTGGCCCGGGCCTCGCCGCCCCACCAGAAGACGGAGAGTTTGACCGGGCCGCCGTCGCCGCCGGCGGAGTCGTCGCCGCAGCCGGCCGCGCCCAGGGCGAGGGGCACGGCGAGCGCGACGGCGGCCAGGCCGCGCACGAGTCGGCGTCGGGTCAGAGGGGTACGGTGATCCCGCCCGGCGGGTACGCCGGCGGTGGGGGACGTTGCGGGGTGCATCTGCGCTCACTCCTCGGCTTTGGGAGGCGACGACGTCACCGGCGGCCGTCCACGGGCCGCCCGGGTCCGCAGTGCTGTGCGGGCCCGGGCCACCTGCTCAGGCTCCGGTGCCGTCCCGGCCGGGCGCGGGGACGGGCCCGGTCGAGTCGCGGACGACCAGTTCGGTCTGGAGCATTACCTGTGCGGTGGTGCGACGGTCGCCGGCCGCCGGGCCCCGGCCCCGGGCGCCGCGTGGCGCGTCGGAGTCGAGTTGCAGCAGCATGTCGACGGCCGTCCGGCCGGCGGCCGCGGTCGGCGTGGCCACCGTCGTCAACTTGGGGCGGGTGAGCCGGCTCAGCGCGATGTCGTCGACGCCGACGACACTGACGTCGTGCGGCACCCGCGCCCCGATCGCGTCCAGCCCTTCGATCAGGCCGATCGCCATCAGGTCGTTGTAGGCGAGCACGGCGGTGACGCCGCTGCGGCGTACCTGTTCGGCCAGGGCGCCGCCGCCGGTCTCGGTGGGCTGGTTGGGTCCGAGAATGGTCAGCTCCGCTCCCCCGCCCCGGGCGGCGGCGGTCGCGGCGCGGCGCATCTCCCGGGCGGTCCAGGAGCCGCGCGGCCCGCCGAGCAGCGCGATCCGGCGGTGGCCGAGCCCGAGCAGGTGCTCGATCGCGGCCCGGGCGCCCTGCCCGACGTCCATCATCACGCAGGGCAGGCCGGCGACCTGGCGGTTTATCACCACCACCGGGACCTCGCGGCTGACCTGCTCGATCAGGCTGTTGCTCATCCGGGGGCTGCACAGCAGCACGCCGTCGACCTGCTTGGCCAGGGCGTGGACCAGGTCCTCCTCGGCGACCGGGTCCTCGTTGGTGTCGGCCACGAAGACGTGGTAGTCGCGGTGCCGGGCCTGCCCCTCCGCCGCCTTGATCAGCGGCGGGAAGAACGGGTTGGCGATGTCGGCCACGATCAGGCCGATGTTGTGCGTACGGCCGGTGATGAGGGCCCGGGCGGCCCGGTTGGGCCGGTAGCCGAGGTCCTCCGCGCAGGCCAGCACCCGGACCCGGGTCTCCGGGTTGACCAGGTGCGGGGCCGAGAACGTCCGGGACACGGTGGAGATGTGCACACCGGAGGCGCGGGCGACGTCCCGGATGGTGGCTGGCACGGCGGGCTCCCTCGTCCGATGTGGTGGGCGTCACGGGTGCCGCCCATTAATGCAAACGGTTGCGCCCGTGTCAACGGTCCATTGTTGCGGCTCGATTTCGCCGGCGTTCCCATCGCACGCATGAATGCTGATCAATGCGGATGGATAGGGCGGCTTGGCCGGCAACCGTTGACGACGTATCCATCGTCGTGGTTTCTTCGGCTGCAAACCTTTGCAGCCGACTGCCGGGGAGGCCGACGTCATGTCACCACCGGCCCGGGAACGGGTCCGCCACGCCCTGGTGGGTGCCGGAGCGCGCGCCGAGATGTTCGTCCGCGCCCTCGCGCTCGACCACGCCGACACCGCCGAGCTGGTCGCGCTCGCCGACGTCAACCAGACGAGGATGGACGCGCACAACCGCTGGCTGGCCGAGCTGGGCCACCCGCCGGTGCCCACGTACGCCGCCGCCGACTTCACCGCCATGCTCGCGAAGGAACGCGTCGACGTGGCGCTGGTGACCAGCGTGGACGCCACCCACGACGAGTACGTGACGGCGGCGCTACGGGCCGGTTGCGACGTGGTCGTGGAGAAGCCCATGACCGTCGACGCGGACCGGTGCCGCCGCATCCTCGACGCGGTCGCCGAGACCGGCCGGCGCGTCACAGTCGCGTTCAACTACCGCTACAACCCGCTGCACGAGCAGGTCCGGCGGCTGCTCGCCGACGGCGCGGTGGGCGAGATCGGATCGGTGCACTTCGAGTGGCTGCTCGACGTGCGCCACGGCGCCGACTACTTCCGCCGCTGGCACCGCGACAAGTCCGTCTCCGGCGGGCTGCTCGTGCACAAGTCCGGCCACCACTTCGACCTGGTCAACTGGTGGCTCGACGCCCGCCCGGTCGAGGTGCACGCGTACGGCAGGTTGTTCTTCTACGGCGCCCACGGCCGCCGGCACGGCTATGCCCGCGACTACGACCGGGCACACGGCTCCCCCGCCGCCGACGGCGACCCGTTCGCGCTGCGCCTCGCCGACCACCCGCGGCTGCGCGAGCTGTACCTCGACGCCGAGGCCGAGGACGGCTACCACCGCGACCGCAACGTCTTCGCCCCCGGCGTGACCATCGAGGACGACCTCGCCCTGCTGGCCCGCTACGACACCGGCGCGACGATGACCTACCACCTGACCGCGTACGCCCCCTGGGAGGGCTACCGGGTGATGGTCAACGGCAGCCGGGGCCGCCTCGAACTGGAGGTGACCGAGAGCGACCACGTCAGCCCGGCCGTCGCCGGCGCCCTGAAGGGCGCGGCCCTGCACGGCGACGAGGCGGCGGTGGAGCGGGGCGCGGCCCGGCTCACGCTGCGCCCGTTCTGGGCGCCGCCGCAGGAGATCCCGGTCGAGGGCTGGACCCGGCGCGGGCACGGCGGCGCGGACACCCGGATGACCCGGGTGCTGCTCGGCGGCGAACCCGACCCGCTCGGCCGGGCCGCCACCGCCCGCGACGGCGCACTGGCGCTGCTCACCGGCCTGGCCGCCAACCGCTCGCTGGAGACCGGCGTGCCCGTCCGGGTCGCCGACCTGCTCACCCTGCCCTGACCGAGGAGCCCGCCCCCGTGCCGATCATCTCCCCCAGCGATCTGCTGCTGCCCGCCGAGCCCGGCCTGCGCGCCCTGGCGCGCGAGCTGTACGCGCTCGCCGCCCAGCAGCCGATCATCTCCCCGCACGGGCACGTCGACCCCGGGCTGCTGGCCGAGGACCAGCCGTTCCCCGACCCGGCCCGGCTGCTGATCGTGCCCGACCACTACCTGACCAGGATGCTGCTCAGCCAGGGCGTACCCCCGGCCGACCTGGGCGTGCCGAGCGTCGACGGCAGCCCGGTGGAGACCGACGGGCGGACCGTCTGGCGGCGCTTCGCCGCGCACTGGCACCTGTTCCGCGGCACCCCGTCACGGCTGTGGCTGGAGCAGACGTTCCGGAACGTGTTCGGCGTCGACACGCCGCTGGGCCCGGCCACCGCCGACGACGTCTACGACGCGCTCGCCGCCCGGCTGGCCGAACCGGGGTTCCGGCCCCGGGCGCTGTTCGAACGCTTCGGCATCGAGGTGCTCGCCACCACCGAGTCGCCGCTGGACGACCTGGGCCGGCACGCCAAGCTCGCCGCCGACGGCTGGGGCGGGCCGGGCGGGCGGGTGGTCACCACGTTCCGCCCCGACGACGTGGTGGACATGGAGTTCGGCAACTGGGCGGCAAACGTGGACCGGCTCGCCGAGGTCTCCGGCGAGGACACCGGCACGTACGCCGGATACCTGGCCGCGCTGCGGGCCCGGCGGGAGGCGTTCGCCGCCGCCGGCGCCACCTCGTCCGACCACGGGCACCCCACCGCCCGTACCCTCGATCTCAGTCCGGCGCAGGCCGCCGCGCTCTACGACAGGGGCCGGCGCGGCCTGGCCGACACGCGCGACGCCGAGGCGTTCCGGGCGCACATGCTGCTGGAGTTCGCCCGGATGTCGCTCGACGACGGCCTGGTCATGCAGCTGCACCCCGGCGCGGTCCGCAACCACAACCGGTGGCTGCACGCCCGGCACGGCCGCGACGTCGGCGGGGACGTGCCGCAGGCCACCGAGTACGTGCACGCCCTCGCCCCGCTGCTGGACGCGCACGGCAACGACCGCCGGCTCACGGTGGTGCTCTACACGCTCGACGAGGACACGTTCACCAGGGAACTCGCGCCGCTCGCGGGCGGGTACGCGGCGTTGCGCCTCGGCGCGCCCTGGTGGTTCCTGGACTCCCCCGAGGTGCTGCGCCGGTTCCGGGAGGCGGTCACCGAGACGGCCGGCTTCTACAACACCGCCGGGTTCGTCGACGACACCCGCGCGTTCTGCTCCATCCCGGTACGCCACGACGTGGCCCGCCGGGTCGACGCCGGATTCCTGGCCCGCCTCGTCGCCGAGCACCGCCTGACCGGGGACGAGGCCGCCGAGACCATCGTCGACCTGGCGTACCGGCTGCCCAAGCAGGTCTTCAAGTTCGGAGGTGGACCCGCATGACCACAATCGTCGACGTCGAGGTGCACGACGTGCGCTTCCCCACCGCCGCCAGCGGCGACGGCTCGGACGCGATAAACCGGGGCGACTACTCGGCCACGTACGTGGAGCTGACCACCGACGGCGGCCCGACCGGCACCGGGTTCACGTTCACCAACGGGCGGGGCAACGAGATCACCTGCGCGGCGGTCCGCGCGCTCGCCCACCACGTGCGGGGACGCACCGTCGCCGAGATCGCCGCCGAACCGGTCGCGTTCTGGCGCTCCCTGGCCGCCGACGTGCAACTGCGCTGGCTCGGCCCGGAGAAGGGCGTCATCCACATGGCCACCGGCGCGCTCGTCAACGCGGTCTGGGACCTGCGCGCCAAGCTGGCCGGCAAGCCGATGTGGCGGTTCCTCGCCGAGATGCCCACCGACGAGCTGGTGGCGACAGTCGACTTCCACCACATCACCGACGCGCTCACCCCCGACGAGGCGGCGGCCATCCTCGACAAGGGACGCGACGGCCTGGCCGACCGGCTCGCCGGGCTGGAACGCGACGGGTTCCCCTCGTACACCACCTCGGTCGGCTGGCTCGGCTACCCGGACGAGCGGGTGCGCGCGCTGACCCGCGACGCGTACGCCGCGGGGTGGCGCGCGATGAAGATGAAGGTCGGCGGGCGGATCGAGGACGACCTGCGGCGGGCCCGGATCATCCGGTCCGAGATCGGCCCGGACGCGCTGCTGATGATGGACGCCAACCAGGTGTGGGACGTGGACGAGGCGATCGCCGCGATGGGCGTGCTCGCCACTGTCGACCCGTACTGGATCGAGGAGCCCACGCACGCCGACGACGTGCTCGGGCACGCCCGGATCGCCCGCGCGGTCACCGAGCTGACCGGCGGACGCTGCCGGGTCGCCACCGGCGAGGTCGCCGCCAACAAGGTGATCTTCAAGCAGCTGCTCCAGGCCGAGGCGATCGGCGTGATGCAGGTCGACGCCTGCCGCGTCGGCGGCGTGGACGAGGTGCTCGCCGAACTGCTGCTGGCGGCGAAGTTCGGCGTGCCGGTCTGCCCGCACGCGGGCGGTGTGGGCCTGTGCGAGTACGTGCAGCACCTCGCGATCTTCGACCACCTGCGGGTCGGCACGAGCCTGGACGGCCGCATGGTCGAGTACGTCGACCACCTGCACGAGCACTTCACCGACCCGGTCCGCACCCGGGGCGGCCGCTACCTGCTGCCCACCGAGCCCGGCTACAGCTCCACCATGCGCCAGGAGTCGATCGCGCGGTTCCGCTTCCTGGACGGCCCGGCATGGCGCTGACCCCCGGCCGGCTCGGCCTGGCCACGCTGCGCCACCTGCCGCCGGAGTCCCGGCCGCTGCTGCGCCCCGGCACCGTGCCCGCCGGCATCGTCCACCTCGGCGTCGGCGCCTTCCACCGCGCCCACCAGGCCGTGCACACCGAGGCGGCGGTCGGCGCGGCCGGCGGCGACTGGGGCATCGTCGGCGTCGCCCCGCGCAGCACCGACGTGGTCGACGCCCTCGCCGCGCAGGACTGCCTGTTCAGCGTCACCACGCTCGCCCCCGACGCCGCGGCGACCCGGGTGGTCGGCGCTCTCGCCGGGGTACGCCACGCCGCGAGCGACCCGGACGCGGTGTCCGGCCTGCTCGCCGACCCGGCGATCCGGGTGGTCACGCTGACGGTGACCGAGAAGGCGTACCGGCTCGACCCGGTGACCGCCGCGCTCACAGTGGACGCGGACCTGACCGCCGACCTCACCACCGGCCGTCCCCCGCGTACCGTGCCGGGTCTGCTGGTGCGCGGGCTGCTCGCCCGCGCCGCCGCCGACGCCGGGCCGATCGCGCTGGTGAGCTGCGACAACCTGCCCGCCAACGGGCGCCGGCTGCGCGGCCTGGTGGAGCAGTGCCTCGCGCTGGCCCGGGTGCCGGACGCGAGCGCCGAGCGGGTCCTGGCGGCAGTGACCTGCCCCGGCACCATGGTCGACCGGATCGTGCCGGCCAGCACCGACGAGACCCGGGACACCGCCCGGCGGGCGCTGGGCGTGACCGACCTGGCGGCGGTCGCCGCCGAACCGTGGTCGCAGTGGGTGATCGAGGACGACTTCCCCGGCGGGCGTCCGGCCTGGGAGCGGTCCGGCGCGATCCTCACCGACGACGCCGGCCCGTGGGAGCGGCTGAAACTGCGGGCGCTGAACGGCGTGCACTCGGCCATCGCGTACCTGGGCGCGCTGGCCGGCGCGGAGACGGTGGCCGAGGCGCTGGCGCTGCCGCACCTGGAGGCGGTGCTGCGGCGGCTGCTCGCCGAGGAGATCACGCCGAGCTTCACCCCGCCGCCCGGCGCCGACGTGACCGACTACGGCGAGCAGGTGCTCGCCCGCTTCGCCAACCCCGCGATCCGGCACCGGACGACGCAGGTCGCCATGGACGGCTCGCAGAAGCTGCCGCAGCGGGTGCTGCACACAGTCGCCGACCTGCGGGCGGCCGGCCGGTCGGCGCGGTGGAGCGCGCTCGTGGTGGCCGCCTGGCTGCGGTTCCTGCTCGGGTACGCCGACGACGGCCGGCCGCTGCCGCTGGACGACCCGCTCGCCGACCGGCTGCGTGCCGCGCTGGCCGCCGGAGCGCACACTCCGGCCGGGGTGGTCGACGCGGTCTTCGCGCTGCGCGAGGTGTTCCCGGCCGACCTGGCCGACGACGACGAGTTCCGTGCCGAGGTGACCGGCTGGCTCACCGCCCTGGAACGTCACGGCGTCCGGGCCACCCTGGCGGACGCCCGGTGACCGGCGGCATGCCGGGTGGGCGGCGACCCGCCGAGGGCACCCGGTGAACGGCGGCGGGCCGCCGCGCGTGGCACTGGTCGGGGCGAACGGGCACGGCCGCTGGCACCGCCGGACCATCGGGGAGCTGCACGCCGCCGGGCGGGCGCGGCTGGTCGCACTCGTCGACGTGCGCCCGCTGGAGGCCGAACCGGACGCGCCGGTCCCGCCGGAGACCGGCGTGTTCACCGACCACCGGGACATGCTCGCCGAATCCCACCCTGACGTGGTGGTGGTCTGCACGCCGCCACACACCCACCTGCCGATCGCGCTCGACGTGCTCGCCGCCGGGGCGGACCTGCTGCTGGAGAAGCCGCCGGTGCTCGACCTCGCCGGACACCGTGCGCTCCGCGCCGCCGCGGGTGCCGCCGGCCGGGCCGTGCAGGTCAACTTCCAGGCGCTCGGCTCGGCCGCGCTGACCGAACTGACCGGCGCGCTCGGGCGGCTCGGCCCGGTCACCGGCATCGCCACGCTCGCCGCCTGGCAGCGCCCGGACGCCTACTACGCCCGCTCCCCCTGGGCCGGACGGCGGTCGCTGGACGGCCGCCCGGCGCTGGACGGCGCGCTCGCCAACCCGCTCGCCCACGCGCTGATGCAGTGCCTCGCCGTCGCCGAATCGGTCACCGGCGCACCCGTCCGCAGGGCCCGGATCGAGGTGGAGCGCTACCGGGTCCGCCCGATCGAGGTGGACGACACCACCGTGCTGCGGCTGACCCCGCACGCCGGGCCGCCGGTGCTGGCCGCGCTCACCCTCGCCGCCGAGGAACACGTGGCCGGGGAGGTGCTGGTCACCGGCGAGCGCGGGCAAGCGGTGCTTGAGTACCCGACCGACCGGCTGCGGCTACCCGGCGACGACACGCTCCGCCCGGTGCCCGGCCGCCGGGGGCTGCTGGCGAACCTGCTCGACCACCGCGCGGACGGCACGCCGCTGATCGCGCCGCTGGCGCGTACCGAGCCGTTCACCGCGGTGCTGGACGCGCTGCGTGACGCGCCGCAACCGGCGCCGCTCGGCGGGGACCTGGTGCGCGAGGCGGGCGACGGCCCGCAGCGGGTGCTGATGGTGCGGGGTATCGGCGCGGTGCTGCGGGCGGCGGCGGAGACCGGCGCGCTGCCGTCCGAGGCGGGCGTGCCGTGGGCGGTCAAGCCGTACGTGGTGGACCTGCCGGTGCAGTGAATGTCCCTCGACAGATCGGACCGAGTCATGCATACCCGAACCGCAGTCGTCGCGGCGCTGACCGCCGCGCTCGTCCTCACCACCGCCGGCCCCGCGCCGGCCGCGCCCGGTGAGCCGTCCCGGGCTGCCGAGCTGATCGGCCGCCAGGCCCTCGCCGCGAACGACGGCTGGGCCGCCGCCGGCACCGGCACGACCGGCGGGTCGGCCGCCGCGCCGGACCGGGTACGCGTCGTGCGTACCCGCGCCGAGTTGGTCGCCGCGCTCGGCGGCGACAACGCCACGAACGCCGCCGACGCCACCGGAAAGATCGTGTACGTGGCCGGAACCGTCGACGGTTTCGAAGGACCGGACGGCACGCCGCTGGACTGCGCCGACCTGGCCGACCCGGAGTACTCGCTGCCCGCCTACCTGGCCGCGTACGACCCGGCGACCTGGGGCCGGGCGAACCCGAGCGGGCCGCTGGAGGCCGCCCGGGTGCGGTCGGTGGCCGCGCAGACCCGGCAGACCCAGATCAACGTCGGGCCGAACACCACTATCGTCGGGCTGCGCGGCGCCCGGCTCACCGGTCTGACGCTGATGATCGACCGCGCGGACAACGTGATCGTGCGCAACATCGAGTTCGCCGACGCCCGGGACTGCTTCCCGGCCTGGTCCCCCACCGACGGCGACACCGGCAACTGGAACTCCCAGTACGACCAGATCTCGGTGCGGCGCAGCGAGCACGTCTGGATCGACCACAACACCTTCACTGACGGCGACAACCCGGACAGCGCCCAGCCCGTCCACTTCGGCCGCCCCTACCAGGTGCACGACGGCTCGGTGGACGTCACGCACACGGCCAGCCTGGTCACCGTGTCCTGGAACCGGTTCACCGGCCGGGACAAGGTGATGCTGATCGGCTCGTCGAACACCGTCGGCCCGGACGTGGGCCGGCTCAACGTCACGGTGCGGCACAACCTGTTCGACGGCACGCTGCAACGGCTGCCCCGGGTACGGTTCGGCCAGGTCGACGTGCACAACAACCACTACCGGCTCGGCGGCCCCGGCTTCGCGTACGCCCTCGGCGTCGGCGTGCGGTCCGCGCTGTACGCGGAGAACAACTTCTTCACCCTCACCGGCGACACCACTCCGGCCGACCTGCTCTACGACTGGGGCGGTACCGCGCTGACCGAGCGGGGCACCTGGGTCCGGCAGGGTGACCGCCCGGCCCGGCCGGTGGACCTGCTCGCCGCGTACAACGCCGCCCACGATCCGGACCTCGGCGGCGACGCCGGGTGGACGCCCACGCTGCGCGCCGCCCGGCCGCTGCCGGCCCCGCTGGTCCCGCTCGTCGTCGACGTCTGGGCGGGCGCCGGGAGACTGCCGCTCTGACCTGCGCCCGAGCGCACCGATCGTCGTGGGCCGGCGTCCCCTCGGGGGTCGCCGGCCCACTGTCGTCGCCGCCTTCGCCGGGCCGCCGGCTGACACGCCGCCCTCGATGCGCGATGATCACCTTGACGGACACCGCCGCCGGGGGAATGAACCGGCGGCCACCGGGGACAACAGGGTGAGAATCAGGCGGTGACAGCGCGAGTGGGCGCCCAGGCCCGGGGACGGGCACGGGACGGAGGGCCGGACGTGACGGGTGGGACATCCGGGGACGTCGGCCCGGTCCTCACCATCGACCTGCCGGCCGACCCGGCCCGGCTCGCGGCCATCCGGGAACGGCTGCGCGGCTGGCTGCACGCGCACGGCGTCAGCGACTGGGATGTCGACACCGTGCTCATCGCCACCGGCGAGGCGTGCGCCAACGCCATCGAGCACGGCTACCGCTTCGCCGCCGAGGGCATCACCACGCTGCGGGCCGAGCTGCGCGGCGACCGGCTGGAGATCGAGGTACGCGACCGGGGCGGCTGGCGCCCGGCCGACGGCGACGAGACCGGCGACCGGGGCCGTGGTCGGCTGATCATGGCGCGGGTGATGGACGAGGCCACCATCGTCGGCACGCCGGAGGGCACCTGCGTACGCCTGGTCAAGCGCCTCACCGGCGACGTGAGCGGCCAGGCGGTCACCGGATCTAGCGAAGATCAGCTATAAGGGACGCATGGAGTTCCCCGCGTACCTCGCCACCATGCCGATGCACGCGATCACCGAGATCCACGGTGAGCCCGGCCTGCTGGCCCGGTTCCGGCTGGAGATCGAGGCGTTCGACGAGGCCGCCCGCGACCGGCTGACCGAGGCGCTCGACCTGGCCGCCGAGCTGCACCGCGACGACCGGCGGGTACGCGAGCCGTACCTCAACCACCTGCTGCGGGTGGCGATCCGGCTGATGCACCACTACCAGGTGCGGGACGTGGACGTGATCGTCGCCGGGCTGCTGCACGACGCGGTCGAGGACCACCCCGCCGAACTGGCCGGGCTCGATCCCGATCCGGGGGCGGACGCGACAGCCGCCGCGCTCGCCGCTCTGTCGGACCGGTTCGGCGCGCGGGTCGCCCGGCTGGTCGCGGCGGTCACCAACCCGGCGTACGACCCGGGACGGGACCGCGACGAGCAGTACCGGGAACACGTCGCGGCGAGCCTCGAACGGGAACCCTGGGCCCGGGTGATCAAGGTGTCCGACTTCACCGACAACGGGGTGGGCGTGATCCACACGGTCGGCCCGAAGGTGGCCCGCGCCGCCACCAAGTACCGCCCCCTGGTGCCGGTCTTCCGCGACCTGGTCGCCCGCCCGGACACGCCGCTGTCGGCGCCGGTCAAGCAGCACATCCTGGCCCAGCTCGACCTGGCCGAGGAGCGCTTCAGCGCCATCCTCGACCACCCCACCTGACCCACCCACCCCCTCCCCTCCCGCCCTGCCCCGCCCTCCCATGCCCGCCATGCCCGCCCGCCCTGCCCGCCGATCATGAAGTTGACCGCCCGGAGAGCGCTCCCCACCCCCGCCAACTTCATGATCGCCCCGCCCCGCCCTCGCCCCGCCCTCTCGCCCCCGCCCCCTCCCCCCTCGCCCCCGCCCCGGCGGTGATCAAGGAGTTTGTGTCGCTGCGGAAGCCTGATCAGGACACAAAATCCTTGATCACCGCCAAGGTCGCGAGCCGAGCCGAGCCGAGCCGAGGCGGAGGGTGGGTGGGGGTGAGGGTGGGGGTCAGTCGGTGGGGGGTGGGGCGCCTACGTGGCCGCCCAGCGCGGCGGTCACTCGGTCGCGCAGGGCGGGCAGACCGTCCGGGTGGTCGTGCAGCATCACCCGCAGCGTCGCGTGGCCGCTCGCGGCCGCCGCGCCCAGCACGTCGAGCAGCGTGCCGAGCTGGGCGGGCGGCTCGTCGGCCAGCAGGTCCGCCGCGTCGGTCACGACCAGCGTCAGCGGACCGGCGTCGAGGCGGTCGGCGAGCGCGTCGGCGAGGGCGTCCCAGTTGTGGCCGTACCAGCCGGGCAGCGCCAGCGCCCCGGCCAGCGTCTCGTGCAGCCCGGCCCGGGTGCGGGCCTGCGCGCCGGAGACCGGCACGCCGTGCGGCTCGGGTGCGGCGTCGCCGTACACGAGCCAGGCCGGTGCCTGCGGGGACGCCGCGTCCATGGTTTCGTCCTTTCCCGACGGCGCCGGCCGGGCGCAGAGTGCCCGGCCGGCGCCGAGGCCGCTCAGAGCCGGTAGAAGTTGGCGTAGTGGTCGGGTGAGAACCAGGTCGCCCCGGTGCTCTTGTTGACCACGATCCGGTACGCGTCCCGGGAGGCGTTGCAGGCGCGCGGGTAGACGTCGTACTCGTAGTAGGTGGCGCCGGAGGGAAGCTGTCCCTCGTAGTTGTAGAACCGGCCGCCGGCGAAGTTGCACTGGCCGCCGCTCCACGAGTACCAGCCGCGGCTGGTCGGGAAGCTCTTGGCCGACCAGCCGGACCGCGCGGTGCGGGCGTCGGCGCAGCGGGACTGCGTGCAGGAGCCGTACACGGCGGCCACGGCGGGCTCGGCGAGGCGGGTGGAGACCGTGGACGGTGCGACGAGCGCGGCGGCGGCCACGGCGGTGACCAGGGCGGACGCGGCGAGGGCGCGGCGTACGCGGGTGACGGCGGCGCGGAACGGGGTCAAGGGATCCTCCTTGAACGAGACGGCTGTACATCGATCGACGTTGATGACCGATCGGCGCTCAGTCTGTCGGGGATCCTGCCCGCCGTACAGCCCCGATCCGGCGACGACGCCTCGAATCGACTGTGAACATACGATGGCGGGTGCGGACGGGCGACTCGCGCCGACCGTCCGCACCCGCCGGGTGGGTCAGCGCGGGAACGCCTGGAACTCGGCGATCCGCACGTTCTGCGCCTGCGGGCTGGCGGTGGCGCAGTCGGTCGCCGCCTGCGGGTCGTCGTCCTGCTCACCGGCGTAGTCCGGTGCGCCGGTGCACTGGTTGGTCAGCACCTCGACGCGCAGGTGCGTGGCAGTGGTACGCGGGATGTCGAACGACCGCATGATCAGCTCGGGCGCCCGGGGACGCGGCGCGACCGCCGGGAAGGCGTCCGGCGCGCTGGTGTGGACCGGGCGGAAGTCCGCCGCGTCGGCGCAGGTCACCGGCCCGGCCGCGGTGCACGCGAGGACCCGGAACTGCCGCACCGCGGAGTACCGGCTCTGGGTGCCGGCGTCGGCGTCACCGGCCACCGGCGGGCGCAACATGGCGCTGACCTGCACCCGGCGTACCTGCTGGACGCCACCGGCCAGGTCGACGGTGACCTGCCGGCCGGCGACCGGCGCACCGAGCGCGGCCCAGTTGGTGGCCTCGTCGTCGTCGGCGATCTGCGGCAGGTTGATGCCGTCACCGGTCACAGTCGCGCCCGCGGCGGCCGAGGCCAGGTTGGGTCGCAACGTCACCGGCAGCGTCCGGTTCTGGCCCGCCTTGACAGTCACCGGACCGATCCGGGTGTGGCCGTAGCCGGGTGCCCGCACCACGAACTCGTACGTGCCGGGCACCAGGTCCACCCGGTCGGTGAGCGGGGTGGCCGCGTCGGTGTCCGCCACCGGCACGGCCCGCGCCTGGTAGCGCCCGACGAACAGCTGCGCCCCGGCGACCGGCCCGCGCTCGCCGACCGGCAGGAACCGCAGCGCGGCCTCCCGCGCGTACGGCGAGGTGAAGCCCGGCGTGGGGTCGGCGTCGGTGTGCCCGACGCTGGCCGCGCCCTCCCCCAGGCCGCGCTTGGCGAACGCGTTCCACAGCAGGTCCTGGTTGGCCCCGCCGAAGCGGATCCGGTCGGCGGCGAGCATCGCGTCCCGGGCGTCGACCATGCTGACCTGGCTGACCGACATCAGCAGGAACGAGTCGAAGACCAGCTGGATCCAGCGCCGGTTACCCGGGCAGGTGGTCACGTCGCGGGCGCCGGTGGCGCACGCCTTCTGGACGGCCGGGGTGCCGCTGCCCCAGCGGCGCATCATGGCCGCGCGGATGTCGGTGTTCGTGGCGCTCCACACCTCGCCGGAGGCGTGCACCTGGAGGCCGGCGAGGTCGTAGTCGAGCGAGCTGTAGTTGAGCGGGCTGTCGCTCATGTTGTAGTTGCGGATGCCCGCGTTCGGGTCTCCGGTGGTGTACTCGCCGATGGTGAAGCCGCGCCGGCCGGGCGCGGCGTACCCGTGCTCGAACAGGTACTCCATGGCGAGCTGGTCGGACCAGCTCTCGCTCATGCCCTGCGGCGAGCTGACCCCGGCGCTCGGCCCGGCGATCATGCGGTTGGAGACCGCGTGGCCGTACTCGTGGGCGATCACCGACATGTCGAAGTCGCCGTCGACGCAGGGCGCGTAGAACGAGCCCGCGATCGGCTGCCACAGGTACATGTTGGTGGTGGGCGCGACGCCGTCCGGCGGGGTGATCTGGTTGGCGTTGTTACGGGCCGCGAACGTGGGCGGACCGCCGCTGACGCCGCCGGCCTGGGCGTTGCCCTGCTCGGGGTCGTTACCGAGCCCGCCGCGGCCGAGGTTGTCCTGCTGCATGTTCCAGGTCTCCTCGGTGAACCCGAGGTGATAGGTCCAGTCGTGCATCCGGTTGTGCATGGCGAACAGGTTCGCCCGCGCCGCGTCGATGTCGTTCGCCTGCGGCGAGGTGAACACCGCCGGGTTGCAGCGCTGCTCCTGCCACTGGTTCGTCCACGGGTAGTCGTACCGGCGGTCCGGGCGCGGCGTCGCGGGCTCGGTGCCGACGCTGAACGGGTCGTTGCTGTACCAGTTCTGCACCGCGATCGCGTTGTTGCCCTTGGTCGTGGTGGTGGACTGGCCGGTCGCCGGGTCCACGTCCCACGCCGGGTGCCCGGGCACGCCCACCACCTCGTCGCAGCCGCGCGCCGGCACGGCACACCACCGCTTGCGGGTGTCGACCGAGGACCTGTCGACACGCGGCGAGTTCGGGAAGACCTCCCACGAGGGGTGGTCGGCGTCGTGGTCGATCAGGTCCTCGCGGACCAGGACGGCGCCGTCGCGGGCGTCCACGTAGGTCGAGTAGGCCGCCGGGTCCGCGCCGGTGGTGTCCGCGCCGAGAACCACCTCCCACGCCGCGCGCGCCCCCCGGTCCGCGGTGGGCACCGCCACCAATGAGGTACGCACGACCCGCGCGTCGGCACGGCCGGCGTCGGCGATGGCGGCGGTGCGGGCCTGCTCGGCGCTGATCGTCGCCGGGGCCGGCGTACCGGCGTCGCGGGCGAGCGAGGAGCTGACGTGCCACACCGCTCCGTCGCGTACGCCGACCGACAGCATGCCGTCGACCGCGGCCGGCAGGTCGCCGAAGCGCTGCCGGAACAGCACCGTCGCGCCCTGCCCCATCGGCGCCACGGTGAGCAGCTCCAGCGCGGCGGCGCCCTCGGCGGTCAACCCCAGCACGTCCCGGTTCGCGGCGACGTACGCGCGCGCTGCGGCGGCCGGGTCGGCGGGCAGGCCGGTGGCCAGGGGCTTGCCGGTCGAGGTGAGCGTGGCCGGCGTACCGAAGTCGGTCCAGCGCACGCGCGCGCCGAGTGCGGCGGCGCGGTCCCGCTGCCGCTCGGTGGCGGCCACGCGGCCCTTGCGGTTGTCAGTGGCCTTGGTGTCGTGCCGGTCGCCCGGCAGGTGGTCGGGTGGCGCCTGGGTACGGGCCTGTTCCCGGGGTGCCGCCTGGCCGCCGCCTGCGGCGGTCAGGACCAGCCCGGCTGCCATCAGCAGCGCGGTGGTCCCCGTCAACGCACGGGATGGTGTGCGCACGGTCCCTCCTGTCATCGTCGAACGGCGATGTCCGTTCCGCCATCCGACCAGCCCGATCGACGCGCCGACACCACCCGAACATCCATAAGTGTTGCTGCGTCGATTTCTCGGCGGCGCCACTCGGCGGCTCCACCCACGCAGTTCCGAGACCGACGTCCCACTAGACGAGATACGAATAGATCTTGGCAGGAAACGGCCCCTATGAGGGCAGCCCCTATGAGGGCCCTTTCCTACCAAGATCTGCGCGGCGGCGGATCGCGGTCTGTTCGAGCCGTGGAGGCGTGCCGGCCTGGGTCACTCGTCCTCGAAGAGTGGCTGGAGCTGCGCGAGAAGCTGGGCCCTGCTGACGTTGCGGGGCAGGTCAACCTTCAGATCGATTCCTGGCCCTTTGACGGTCAGGGTCACCGAGGGCCGGGGATCACGCAGCCGCCAATTGCGGATTGCTGCGACCAGCTCACCGAGTTGAGGCTGCAAGGTGGCCAAAGTGGCGAGATTCGCCATGACGGCCACCGCGTCGACGGCGAGGGTTATCGCGGCGACATCGCGAACACCCTCATAAGGAAGATCAAGTTCCTCCATGACGTCCGCCGGCAAGAGCAGCTTGACGGTGCTCATTCCTCACCTCTCACCAGGGTGGCGACACGGTCCCGGACCGTCTGGTCGAGCGGATGCAGCGCGGTCGTCGCCACCTCTCCGCAGAAGTACCCCTGGACGTGGTGGATGCCCAGATTGTAGATCTGTTGAAGACCAACTGGCGCCTCGTCGTCGTAGCCCTCCACGATGACCGCACGTGCCTGTGGTGCGTGTCCTCGGTCAAGCGCATCTCGCGCCACCCGGGCTACCAACGCGAGTTCCTCCACAGCCAAGGGATGATGCAGGACAGCCCGGTCAACCTTGATCTGGGTCAACGGCAACTCAGCCATGCGCGCCAGCGATGCATAGCCGACGCCGAAGTCGTCGACCGCGAATTGAATCCGCAGCTCGCGAGCCAGGGCGGTAAGACGACTGTGAAAGTAGGCGAGCGGCTCCTGTGGCCATTGTTCGCCCGGGTTCGGCTGGATCGGGTCCTGTTCGGATATCTCCAGCGTCAAGGTTCGCGGGTGGAAGCCGGCCTCAGCGAGCGCCCTGCTCACATGGCTCAAATAGGAGTCGCTGAGCAAGGAACGGACCGCCACGTTTACCGAGAGCGGCTTCGTACCCTGCCAGGGCGCATCGGCATCAGCATCGGCGTAGGAGGTGATCGCCTTCTCCAGGAGTTGCGTATCGCGTTCGATGATGAACCGGTCGCCCCAGACATGCGCCATCTGCAGTGCCGTGAAGGGGGCACGCTTTTCCTTCTCGGTACGGCGAGCCAATGCCTCGTAGCTCTGAATGCTCACTCCGGTCGGACGCTGGGCGATTTCCACCACAGGCTGGAAGACCATGGTCATCGAGCCGATCAGCTTCTGATAGAGGCTGAAGGCGTACTGGTAGAGGGTGAGCGGCAGTCGCCCGAAGTTGGTGCGCAGGGCGGTCATCACTCGCATCTCGGCTTCAGTCGGGTTGTCCAGCGGATCCGACTCCCAGATCGTTCGCAAGATGATGGCCAGCGGCTCACCCATGTCCAGCATGGCCAGTGCGGGGTTCGCTATGCGGTTCCCCTCGTAGCGTGGAGGCCGGAGCTTGAGGGATAGAGGTTCATGGCTGAGACGAGACGTCAGTTCGATCCGGAGTTCCGGGCGGGCGCGGTGCGCATCGTGCGGGAGACGGGTAAGTCGATCGCTCAGGTGGCGCGTGACCTGGGGATCAACGACG
>NZ_JBEZGA010000022.1:0-93133 GCF_040649715.1 Micromonospora sp. NPDC048887
GGTGACCGGTGCGGCCAGTGCGGCCGTACGCCTGCTCGGCCTCGACCCGTACCGGGTCCAGTCCCTGCCGGTCGGTCGCCCGCCGCCGGCGGTTCCGCCGCGCGGCCGCCCCGGTCGTACGCGTCCGGGCCGTCGCCGTGCGGCGGGTCACCGCCGGCGTCCCGCTGCCCGGACCGGAACCGGGCGCGGGCGGCGAGGCGTCCGGCAGCGCATAGGCTGGGCGGATGGTTGATCGCAGCGACCCCGAACCGACCGAGGCGAGCATCCGGCGGGCGCTGGGGCGGGCCGCCACCGGCCGGGCGCTCGACGCCGCCGAGGCGGGCGCGCTGCTGGCCGCGCGCGGGCCGATGCTCGACGAGCTGCTCCGGATCGCCTCCGACATCCGGGACGCCGGGCTGCGCGAGGCCGGGCGGCCGGGCGTGGTCACGTACTCGAAGAAGGTCTTCATCCCGCTGACCCGGCTCTGCCGGGACCGCTGCCACTACTGCACGTTCGCCACAGTGCCGCACCGGCTGCCCGCTGCCTACCTGGAACGCGACGAGGTGCTGGCGATCGCCCGCGAGGGCGCCGCGCAGGGCTGCAAGGAGGCGCTGTTCACGCTCGGCGACCGGCCGGAGGAGCGGTGGCCGGCGGCCCGCCGGTGGCTGGACGAGCGGGGGTACGACTCGACGCTGGACTACCTGCGCGCCTGCGCGGTGGCGGTGCTGGAGGAGACCGGCCTGCTGCCGCACCTGAACCCGGGCGTGCTCACCTGGTCGGAGTTGCAGCGGCTCAAGCCGGTCGCGCCGAGCATGGGCATGATGCTGGAGACCACGGCCACCCGGCTCTGGTCGGAACCGGGCGGCCCGCACTACGGCTCGCCGGACAAGGAGCCCGCGGTACGCCTGCGGGTGCTCGACGACGCCGGCCGGGTCGGGGTGCCGTTCACCACCGGAATCCTGATCGGCATCGGCGAGGACCGGGCGGAGCGGGTCGACGCGATCTTCGCGATCCGCCGGGCGATGCGGGAGTACGGCCACCTCCAGGAGGTGATCGTGCAGAACTTCCGCGCCAAGCCGGACACCGCGATGCGCGGCATGCCCGACGCGGAGCTGCACGACCTGGCCGCCACAGTGGCGGTGGCCCGGGTGCTGCTCGGCCCGAAGGCCCGCATCCAGGCCCCGCCGAACCTCATCGCGGGCGAGTACGACCTGCTGCTGAGCGCCGGCATCGATGACTGGGGCGGCGTCTCCCCGGTCACGCCCGACCACGTCAACCCGGAGCGGCCCTGGCCGCACCTGGAGGAGCTGGCCGCGCGTACCGCGAGTGCCGGGTTCACGCTGCGCGAGCGGCTGACCGTCTACCCGGAGTACGTCCGCGCGGGCGAGCCGTGGCTTGATCCGCGTCTGCTGCCGCACGTCACAGCGCTCGCCGACCCGGCCACCGGGCTCGCGGTCGAGACGGCCCGCCCGGTGGGTCGGCCGTGGCAGGAGCCGGAGGAGGTCTACGGCGGCCGGACGGACCTGCACGCCACCATCGACGTCACCGGCCGCACCGAGGACCGGCGGGGCGACTTCGACAGCGTCTACGGCGACTGGGCCGAGGTGGCCGGCAAGGTGGCGCCGGAGGCGCGCGTGAGCGTACCCCCGGGTGCGGGCGCGGACGCCGACCTGCGCGCGGGCCTGCGGCTGGCCGCCGACGACCCGGCCGCGCTGCTCACGCCGGCGCACGAGGCCAAGGCGCTGGCGCTGTTCGGCGCGGACGGCCCGGCGCTGGAAGAACTGTGCCGGCTCGCCGACGACGCGCGCCGGGACGCGGTCGGCGACGACGTCACCTACGTGGTCAACCGCAACATCAACTTCACGAACGTCTGCTACGTGGGCTGCCGTTTCTGCGCGTTCGCCCAGCGGGAGAGCGACGCCGACGCGTTCCGGCTCTCCCTGGAGCAGGTCGCCGACCGCGCCGAGGAGGCCTGGGTGGCGGGCGCGACCGAGGTCTGCCTCCAGGGCGGCATCGACCCGAAGATGCCGGTGACCGGTTACGCCGACATCGTCCGCGCGATCAAGGCGCGGGTGCCGGGCATGCACGTGCACGCGTTCTCCCCGATGGAGATCGTCACCGCCGCCGCGAAGGCCGGCGTGCCGGTGCGGGAGTGGCTGCTGCGGCTCCGCGAGGCCGGGCTGGACACCATCCCGGGCACCGCCGCCGAGATCCTCGACGACGACGTGCGCTGGGTGCTCACCAAGGGCAAGCTCCCGGCCGCCGCCTGGGTCGAGGTGGTGAGCACGGCGCACGAGCTGGGCATCCGGTCCAGCTCCACGATGATGTACGGCCATGTGGACCACCCGGGCCAGTGGCTGGCCCACTTCCGGGTGCTGGCCGGCGTGCAGGACCGCACCGGCGGGTTCACCGAGTTCGTGGCGCTGCCGTTCGTGCACACGAACGCGCCGATCTACCTGGCCGGCATCGCCCGCCCGGGCCCGACCTGGCGGGAGAACCGGGTGGTGCACGCGATGGCACGGCTGCTGCTGCACGGCCGGATCGACAACATCCAGTGCTCCTGGGTGAAGCTCGGCGACGAGGGCACCGTGGCGATGCTGCGCGGCGGCTGCAACGACCTGGGCGGCACGCTGATGGAGGAGACCATCTCCCGGATGGCCGGCTCGGGCAACGGTTCGGCCCGTACCGAGGAGCAGTTGCGCGCGATCGCCACCGCCGCGGGGCGGCCGTTCCGCAAGCGGACGACCGCGTACGGTCACGCCCGCGCCTGAGGTCGAACCTTTCCCCGCCGCGCGCCGTACCTGTGGATGCCGGCGGCGGTTTCGGCGAGGACCGCCGCCGGTGACCCCGAACCGGGGCCCGGCGGCGTCCGGGTGCCCGGCCCGCTGCGGCGCTGCGGCGCCGGTCCGGAAAGGTTGCCGATGAGCACTGACGAGACCACCGACGCGCCGAAACGGCGGACCTGGCCGCGGTTGACCCGCAGGCAGACGCTCACCGCCGCGGCGAGCGCGACACTTGGCGCCGCCGCCCTCACCGTGCCGGGCCTGTCCGCCGCCCAGAACGCCCCCACGGCTAGCCGGCGCGACGAGCCGATCGTGGTCCACCTGCGCGACGCCGCCGCCGGCGTCATGGACGTCTTCGTCGGTACCAACCGGGTCGAGGTGCGCGACCGCGGCCTGGCCGACCGCCTGGTGCGCGCCGCCGGCCGGCGCTGATCCACGCTCCGCCGGCGCGGTTTCCCGGCGCCGGTTCCGCTTTCCGTTCCCCCGACGAAGGTGCGTCCGCCATGTCCTCTCACCGCGAGGCCCCGGAGATCGCCAAGGATCCGGTCGCCGACAGTTCCGACCTGTACGCGTTCGTCACGCCGAGCCAGCCGGACACCGTCACGTTGATCGCCAACTACGTGCCGGTGCAGCTCCCCTCCGGCGGCCCGAACTTCTTCGAGTTCGGAGACGACGTCCGGTACGAGATTCACATCGACAACGATGGAGACGGTTATCCGGACGTCACCTATCGTTTCGAATTCACTACCGAGATCACGAACCCGAACAGTTTTCTCTACAACACCGGGCCGATCGAGTCGCTGGAGAGCAAGAACTGGAACCGGCGGCAGTTCTACCGGCTGACCCGGATCGCCGACGGCCGTGCCCGGGTGCTGGCGCACAAGCTGCCCTGTCCGCCGTGCAACGTCGGCCCGCTCTCCACGCCGAACTACCAGAACCTGGTCCGGCAGGCGACGTTCAAGCTGTCCACCGGCGAGAAGGTCTTCGCCGGCCAGCGGGCCGACGGTTTCTTCGTCGACCTGGGCGCGGTGTTCGACCTGGGTACGCTGCGGCCGTTCCAGCAGTTGCACGTCGCCGGCAAGAAGCTGTTCCGGAACGAGGGGGAGCCGGTCAACGCGCTGGACCGGCTCAACGTGCACTCCCTCGCCGTGCAGGTGCCGCTGAACCAGGTACGCCGCAAGGCCGCCCGCTACGGCTACGCCGACCGTGCCTCGACGATCGGGGTCTGGACCAGCGCGTCCCGCCAGCAGGTGCGGGTGCTCGGTGACCGGGTGTCCGCCGACACCGCAGCCGGGCCCTTCACGCAGGTGTCGCGGCTCGGTAACCCGTTGTTCAACGAGGTCGTCGTGCCGATGTCCAGGAAGGACCTGTGGAACACGCTGCCACCGTCGGAGGACAAGCGGTTCGCCGGGTTCGTCGAGCGGCCCGAGCTGGCCGCGCTGCTGCCGGCGCTCTACCCGGGCGTGTTCGGAAACCTGGACGCGCTGAACAAGTCCAAGAAGCCGCGCGCCGACCTGGTGGCGATCCTGCTCACCGGCATCCCGGCCGGACTGATCGACGGCTTCGCCAACACCACCGGCGACACGCAGGCGGACATGCTGCGGTTGAACACGGCGATCCGGCCCACCGGCAAGCCGGACCGGTTCGGCGTGCTCGGCGGCGATCTGGCCGGGTTCCCCAACGGCCGCCGGGTCGCCGACGACGTGGTGACGATCGCGCTGCGTGCCATCGCCGGGCTGACCGTGCCGCTCGTCGACAAGACGTTCCGGCCGGACGCCGCCGCGGCGGCCGTGACACCGGGCCTGAGCGCGGCCGACGTCACCGCGCCGTTCCTGGCCGACTTCCCGTTCCTCGGTACGCCGTACGACGGGTTCGGCAACCCGCAGGCGAAGAAGTCCTGACGGGAGCCGGCGAATGTCACACCGTCACGATCTCGGCCCGTCTGAGGTCGGCAGCGTCGTGCTCGACCTCGGCGGCGACCGGGGCGCACTGATCATCCACACCGGCCGGGACCTGCACGGCCGGGAGATCGAGATCAGCCGCGTGGACCTCGGCGGTTCGCGGACCCACTCCGCCGTACGCGAGCGGCACGTCCGGGACGGGGTTTTCCACAGTGCCGTCTACCCGGATCTGGAGGCGGGTGTTTATACCGTCTGGTGGGACGAGAAGACGTCGGCCGGCGCGATCTCGGTCACCGGCGGGTCGATCGCCGAATTCGTCTGGCCCACCAGCTCACCAGCTCGCCTGGACTGATCCGTCAGTCGCGCCGGAACCCGCGCCTCGTCCACATGGTGGACGGGGCGCGGTCGGCGTTGGCCGGCTCGACGGGCGGTACCGCGGGAGGCGCGTTACCCTTTGCCCCACCATTCTGATCTTGGTACGAGCGGCCGGCGGGGGCGTCCGGCCGGCCTGTCGGCGATACGCCACGGCAGAAAACTTCCGGCAACTCGCCGGGGAGGGCGTTACTCGTCCGGGGTCTGAATCGATAGGGCAGGTTGCGAGGCTACGGGCGACCGCGGCGGTCGTCCCGGACGTGTCGGGAGGGCGACTCCATTATCAAGTTTGGCTTGACGGCGCACGCATTACACGCGTGTAATTTGAATGGGGTTGTTCGCACGGAACGCAACAAATGGTGACCGTACGGACAGGCACGCCTTTCGCGTGGGGGGTTGCAGCGGCGAATGACGCCGGTGCGCGACAAGGAGGCAATCGATGGACGGCCAGCTCGAGGTGGCCGACCTGCTCGGGAACGCGCCGGAGTGGCAGGAGCGAGCGCTCTGCTCGCAGACCGACCCGGAGGCGTTCTTTCCCGAGAAGGGCGGCTCGACCCGCGAGGCGAAGCGCATCTGCTCGCGGTGCGAAGTGAAGACGGAATGCCTGGAGTACGCGCTCGGCCACGACGAGCGGTTCGGAATCTGGGGTGGCCTCTCCGAGCGGGAGCGGCGCAAGCTCAAGCGGCGGGTCGCCGCCTGATCCGCGTACGGGTCCGTGGGCGGTGGGGGCCGCCCGGACCCGGGTCGCCGTCCGGCCGGCGCGTCCGGCCGGGTGGCGGCGCCCAGCCGGGCCGGCCGAGGTCAGGCCAGTTCGTCGGGGTCGACCCCGAGCAGGTTCGCCACCTGCTCGATGATCACGTCGTGCACCAGGTCGGCGAGGTCCTCGCGGTCCATCGCGCGGAACTCCAGCGGCCGCCGGTAGAGCACGATCCGCGGCGGCACCTCCTGGCGGCCGGGACGCCCGGGCAGCAGCCGGGCGAGCGGCACCTCGCCGTCCTCCAGCACGTCCGAGTCGTAGACGTTCAGATCCGGCGGTACGTCCTCGACTGCGAACTCCACCCCGGCCAGCTCCTTGGCGAACCGGCGTTCGAGCGACTCCACCGTGTCGAGCACCAGATCGTCGAAGACCTCGGCCTTCGTCCGGGCCAGCGGCACGGTGGCCGGCACCAGCCGCCCGCGCAGCCCGCGACCGTGCCGGTCACGATGGGTGCGCCGGCCGGAGCCGGGACGGCGGTTCTGGGGGCTCGTCATGTCGGACAGGGTAGCCCGGGCCGGCGGTCCACCCGCCGTCGCGCGGCCGTCCGGCGTGCCGGTGCGTCGATCGGTGGAATTGTGATCACCAAGACGGGCGTGTCGTAACGCGAAGCGGTGCGCCGGACCCGGTAATGGGGATACCCTGCCGCGGTGAGGTCACCACGGCGCTGCTCCCGTAACGGCTGCCCCCGGCAAGCGGTCGCCACGCTGACCTATGTCTACAACGAGTCGACAGCTGTGGTGGGCCCGCTCGCCGCGTTCGCCGAGCCGCACACGTACGACCTGTGCGAGCCGCACGCCCGCAACCTGACCGCCCCGCGCGGCTGGGACGTGGTGCGGCACGAGGGCGAGTTCGAGCCGCCGCCGCCCACCACCGACGACCTGGTGGCGCTGGCCGAGGCGGTACGCGAGGCCGCCCGCCCCGCCCCACCGCGCCCTCCCGAGGACGAGCCCACCACGAAGCCCCAGACCCCCCAGCAGGGCCGCCGGGGCCACCTCCGGGTAATCCCACCCCACCACTGACCCCCACCCCGGTCCTCCGCGCGTTGATCAAGGAGTTTGTGTCACGGAACCCGTGTCCGGAAGACACAAACTCCTTGATCAACGGCGTGGGAGCCGGGGTGAGAGCCGGGTGGGAGCCGGGTGGGTCAGTGGCCTAGGAAGCGGGTGAAGGTCTGGGCCCGGCGGGACGGGCGCTGGGTGCGGTGCTCGGTGTGGTCGGCTGAGGACATGACCCTCAGGCCGGCGTTCACCGCCAGCCAGCGCAGCGGTTCCGGCTCCCAGCGCGGGGAGCGGTGGCCCACCCAGGGCAGCGCGGTCAGGTCGCTGTCCACGCCCCGGATCAGGTCGGCGAGCGTACGCCCGGCGAGGTTGCTGGTGCCGACGCCGTCACCGACGTAGCCCCCGGCCCAGGCCAGCCCGGTGCGGCGGTCCAGCCCCACCGACGCGGCCCAGTCCCGGGCCACGCCGAGCGGCCCGCCCCAGGCGTGCGTCACCGGCGCGTCCGGCCCGAGCACCGGGAACAGCTCCCCGAGCGCCCGGCGCAGCGCCGCGAACACCCGGGGCTCCCGGTCGAATCCCTGCCGCACCCGGGAGGCGTAGTGGTAGGGCGCGCCCCGCCCGCCGAACGCGAGCCGGCCGTCGGCGGTGCGCTGGCCGTACACGATGACGTGCCGGTAGTCGGAGAACGTCTCCCGCTCCGCCAGCCCGATCCGCGCCCAGGTCTCCTCGGGCAGCGGCGGGGTGGCCACCATCAGCGAGTAGACAGGGGCCACCGTCCGCCGCTGGCCGGGTAGCCCCGGCGTGTAGCCCTCGGTCGCGCGGACCACCACCGGTGCCCGGACCACGCCCGCCGGGGTCACCGCCGCGCCCGGCCGCAACGCGGTCACCGGGGTGCGCTCGTGGATGCGTACGCCCCGGCGTTCCACCGCCCGGGCCAGGCCCCGGACCAGCTTCGCCGGGTGCACGGCGGCGCAGTGCGGCGTGTACGTGCCGCCGCGTACCCCGTCGGCTGCGCAGCGCGCGGCGGCCTCGCCGGCGTCGAGCAGCGTCAGGTCGTCGTCGGTCAGCCCGTGCGCGTGGGCCTGGGCGACCTCGGCCCGGGCCCGCTGGAGCTGCGCCTCGTTGCGGGCCAGTGTCACCGTGCCGCCGGCCCGCCAGTCGCAGTCGATGCCCTCGGCGGCGGCGACCCGCCCCACCTCGGCGACCGTGTCGTGCATGGCCCGCTGCATGGCCAGTGCCCGGTCCCGGCCGTGCCGCCGGGCCAGCGCCGGCAGCGAGGTGGGGAACAGCGCCGAGCACCAGCCGCCGTTGCGCCCTGACGCGCCGTACCCGGCGATCTCCCGCTCCAGCACGACGACGCGCAACGTGGGGTCGGCCTCGGCCAGGTAGTAGGCCGTCCACAACCCGGTGTACCCGGCGCCCACGATCGCCACGTCGGCGTCCGTGTCGCCGGGCAACCCGGGTCGCGGTGTCAGCGGTTCGTCCAGGCCGGACAGCCAGTACGACAGGTGCCGGTAGTCGGTCATCGGGGTCAGAGCCGCGACCACGCCTCGGTCAGCACCGCGCGCAGGATCTGCTCGATCTCGTCGAAGTGCTGCTGGTCGGCGATCAGCGGCGGGGCGAGCTGCACGACCGGGTCACCCCGGTCGTCGGCCCGGCAGTAGAGCCCGGCGTCGAACAGCGCGGTGGACAGGAAGCCGCGCAGCAGCCGCTCGGACTCGGCCTCGTCGAACGTCTCCCGGGTCGTCTTGTCCTTTACGAGCTCGATGCCGTAGAAGTAGCCGTCGCCCCGGACGTCGCCGACGATCGGCAGGTCGTACAGCTTTTCCAGGGTGGACCGGAACGCGTCCTCGTTGGCGCGGACGTGCCCGATCAGGTCCTCGCGGGCGAACACCTCCAGGTTGGCCAGCGCCACGGCGCAGGAGACCGGGTGCCCGCCGAACGTCACGCCGTGCGCGAACATGCCGGTCTCGGTGAGGAACGGCTCCATCAGCCGCTCGCTGGCGATCATCGCGCCGAGCGGGGCGTAGCCGGAGGTGATGCCCTTGGCGGTGGTGATGATGTCCGGCTGGTAGCCGTAGCGGACGGCGCCGAAGTACTCGCCGAGCCGGCCCCAGGAGCAGATCACCTCGTCGCTGACCAGCAGCACGTCGTAGGCGTCGCAGATCTCGCGGACCCGCTCGAAGTAGCCGGGCGGCGGCGGGAAGCAGCCGCCGGAGTTCTGCACCGGCTCCAGGAAGACGGCGGCGACCGTCTCCGGTCCCTCCCGCTCGATCGCCCGGCCGATCTCCTCGGCGGCCCAGCGGCCGAACGCCTCGGGGTCGTCGCCGTGCTCGGGGGCCCGGTAGAAGTTGGTGTTCGGCACCTTGATGCCGCCCGGGACCAGCGGCTCGAAGTCGGTCTTGATGCCGGGCAGCCCGGTGATCGACAGCGCGCCCATCGACGTGCCGTGATAGGCGATGTAGCGGCTGACCACCTTGTGCTTGGTGGGCTTGCCGGTGCGCTTGAAGTAGGCCCGGGCCAGCTTCCACGCCGCCTCGACGGCCTCGGAGCCGCCGGTGGTGAAGAAGACCCGGTTCAGGTCGCCGGGCGTGAGCGTGGCGATCTTCTCGGCCAGCTCGACGGCCTTCGGGTGGGCGTACGACCAGAGCGGGAAGTAGGCGAGCTCGCCGGCCTGCTTCGCGGCGGCCTCGGCCAGTTCGGCGCGGCCGTGGCCGGCGTTGACGACGAACAGCCCGGCCAGCCCGTCCAGGTAGCGGCGGCCCTGCGCGTCCCAGACGTACGCGCCCTCGCCCCGGACGATTGTCGGAACCTCGCCGGCGGGGTAGCTCGCCATGCGGGTGAAGTGCATCCACAGGTGGTCGGTGGCGTTGGCCATGTCAGCCCCATCGGGTCTCGGGCCGGTCAGGGGTGACACCGGCCGCTCTGCCCACGGTTATCCCACAGGCGGTGCCGATAAGGCAAGTGAACAAGCCTAAGGGCGACGAATTCAGCGTCTCCTGAGCGTCACGCCAACGGAATCCGCATCAGGCGGTGCCCCAGCTGTAGGTCTGCTTGCGCAGCTTCAGGTAGACGAACGCCTCGGTGGAGAGCACGCCGGGAACCCCGCGCAGCCTCTGCAGGATCTCCAGCAGGTGCGCGTCGTTGCGGCAGACCACCTCGGCCAGCAGGTCGAACGAGCCGGCGGTGATCACCACGTAGTCGATCTCCTCGAACTCGGCCAGCCGGTCGGCGACCGACTCCAGGTCGCCGTCGGTGCGCAGCCCGATCATGGCCTGGCGGGGAAAGCCGAGCTGGAGCGGATCGGTGACCGCGACGATCTGCATGACGCCCGCGTCGAGCAGCCGCTGCACCCGCTGGCGTACGGCCGCCTCGGAGAGTCCGACCGCCTTGCCGATGCTCGCGTACGGGCGGCGCCCGTCCTCCTGGAGCTGCTCGATGATCTGCTTGGCCACGTCATCGAGCAGAGCGTGGTTGGCGCCATCACGCACAGTGACGCGACGGCCGCCGTTTCCGTTCTCCTGATGCCGGTTGACCATCGAGCGCTCCTTGTGTCCGATTCTCGGTGTCGAGCGTAATGCCCCGACGCAGTCTGGCGTAATTCGTGGTGACTAGCTATTCCGGCAACGGAATCCCTTGTGAGTGATGGTTTCTCATGTCAGGATCAGTCGTCCATCGCCACTGACCCTCCCGCCGGCGCGCCCCTCCGTCCCGCCCGCCGACGATGCCCCCCAAGGAGTCGTCACATGCGTCGTCCCCTCCGGCCCCTCACCCGGCGTGGTCTGCTCACCGGGACCGTCGGCTCGGCCGCACTGCTCGCCACCGCGGGCACCCTGGCCGGCTGCGGGACCAAGGGCGCCCAGCAGACCGAAGCCGGGTGCAAGAGCGAGGACCTGTCCGCCACCGAGAAGAAGGTCGCCTTCTCGAACTGGCCGCAGTACATGGACACCGACGAGAAGGACGAGTCGAAGCGCCCGACGCTCGACGCCTTCGTCGCCGCCTCCGGCATCCAGGTGACGTACACCGAGGACGTCAACGACAACAACGAGTTCTTCGGCAAGGTACGCAACCAGCTCGCCGGATGTCAGAGCACCGGCCGGGACATCATGGTGCTCACCGACTGGATGGCCGCCCGGGTGATCCGCCTCGGCTGGGTGCAGAAGCTTGACAAGTCGAAGATGCCGAACGTCGAGGCGAACCTGCTGCAGTCGCTGCGCGGTCGCTCCTTCGACGCCGAGACCCAGCTCGCCGTCCCGTGGCAGTCCGGCCTGGCCGGGCTCGCGTACAACGCCAACGTCACAAAGGAGATCCGCACTGTCGACGAGCTGCTCACCCGCCCCGATCTCAAGGGCAAGGTGACTGTGCTGTCGGAGATGCGCGACACCATCGGCCTGTTGCTCCAGTCGCTCGGCCACGACCCGGCCAAGTTCACGTCGGCCCAGTTCGACGACGCGCTGAACAAGCTCAAGAAGGCCGTGGACAGCAAGCAGATCCGGCGCTTCACCGGCAACGACTACGCGCCCGACCTGGCCAAGGGTGACATCGCCGCGTGCATCGGCTGGTCCGGCGACGTGGTGCAGCTCGGCTTCGACGACGAGAAGATCAAGTTCGTGGTGCCCGAGTCCGGCGTGATGCTCTGGTCGGACAACATGCTGGTGCCGAACAAGGCCACCCACAAGGCCAACGCCGAGGCGTTGATGAACCACTACTACGACCCGGCGGTGGCGGCGAAGCTGGCCGCGTACGTCAACTACATCTGCCCCGTGCAGGGCGCGCAGGCCGAGATGGAGAAGATCGACCCGGATCTGGCGAAGAACCCGCTGATCTTCCCGGACGACGCGATGCTGTCCAAGGCCAAGGTCTTCATGGCGCTCGACGAGGCGCAGGAGAAGGAGTACGAGACCAAGTTCCAGCAGGTGATCGGCGCGTGAAGGGGCAGCAGACCCCGGCCGGTGACCTGCGACTGGTCGACCTGACCAAGCGCTTCGGCGTCTTCACCGCCGTCGACGACCTCACCCTCACCATCCCGCAGGGCTCGTTCTTCGCCCTGCTCGGCGCGTCCGGCTGCGGCAAGACCACCACGCTGCGGATGATCGCCGGGCTGGAGCAGCCCACCAGCGGAAAGGTGCTGCTCGGCGAGCAGGACATCGCCGGGCTGCGGCCGTACAAGCGGCCGGTGAACACCGTGTTCCAGAGCTACGCCCTCTTCCCGCACCTGGACATCCACGAGAACGTGGCGTTCGGGCTGCGCCGCCGCGGCATCCGCAAGGTCGGTGACCAGGTCGAGCGGATGCTCGCGCTGGTCCAGCTCGAAGGCTACGGCCGCCGCCGTCCGGCCCAGCTCTCCGGCGGCCAGCAGCAGCGCGTCGCGTTGGCCCGGGCGCTCATCAACCACCCGCAGGTGCTGCTGCTCGACGAGCCGCTCGGTGCGCTCGACCTCAAGCTGCGCCGGCAGATGCAGATCGAGCTGAAGCGGATCCAGACCGAGGTCGGCATCACGTTCGTGCACGTCACCCACGACCAGGAGGAGGCCATGACGATGGCCGACACGGTCGCGGTGATGAACGCCGGCCGGATCGAGCAACTCGGTGCGCCCGCCGACATCTACGAGTACCCGGCCACCGCGTTCGTGGCGAACTTCCTCGGCCAGTCCAACCTGCTCGCCGCCGAAGCCGGCGGTCGCGCCGCAGACGACGTGCTGGTCACGGCGCACGGCGCGCGCTTCTCGGTGCCCGCCGGCCGGGCCCGGCTCACCGACGGTCCGGCCTTCCTCGGCGTACGTCCGGAGAAGCTGCACCTGGCCGACGGCCCGGACCGGGTGCCGGCCGGGCACCAGCACGTCGGCGGCGTCGTCACCGATGCCTCCTACGTCGGGGTGAGCACCCAGTACCTGGTGCGCACCGCGTGGGGGAGCGAGCTGACCGCGTTCGCCGCTAACAGCGGGCTGGGCGGTCAGTTGGCGGTCGGCACGGCGGTGACCGCGCACTGGGATCCGCGGCACGCGTTCCTGCTGCCCCGGGCCGCCGGTGAGGACGACCAGACCGCGCCGCTGCTCGACGAGCCGCCGGTGGGTGCGCTGCCATGAGCGAGCGAAGCGGAGTGGCGGCATGAGCGCGCTGGCCCACGTACCGACCTCCGCCGGGAAACCGGCGCCGCCGCCGGTGCGGCGCGGGCGCAGCCGCCTCCTGCCGTACCTGTTGCTGCTGCCCGGCGCGGTCTGGCTGCTCGTCTTCTTCGCGCTCCCGCTGGTGCAGCTCGCCTCGGCCAGCCTCTACGACCCGGCCGGGTCGCTCTCCACCGGGTACGCCATGACCTGGGCGTTCAGCAACTACCCGGAGGCGTTGCAGGCGTACTGGCCGCAGTTCTCCCGGTCCTTCCTCTACTCGGCCATCGCGCTGGTGCTCGCGCTGCTGATGGGCTACCCACTGGCGTACGCGATCGCGCAGAAGGCCGGCCGGTGGAAGAACCTGCTTCTGGTGGCGGTGGTCGCGCCGATGTTCACCAGCTTCCTGGTGCGCACGCTGGCCTGGAAGACCATCCTGTCGGACAACGGCGCGCTGGTCGGGCTGCTGCGCGACGTGCACCTGCTCGGCCCGGACGGCCGGCTGCTGGCCACGCCGATCGCCGTGGTGCTCGGCCTGACGTACAACTTCCTGCCGTTCCTGGTGCTGCCGCTGTACGCGAGCCTGGAGCGGCTCGATCCCCGGCTGCTCGAGGCGGCGAGCGACCTGTACGCGAGCCCGGCGCGCGCGTTCGCCAGGGTGACGCTGCCGCTGTCGATGCCCGGCCTGATCGCCGGCACGCTGCTGTTCTTCATCCCGGCCACCGGTGACTACATCAACGCCGAACTGCTCGGTACCCCGAACGAGTACATGATCGGCAACGTCATCGACTCGGCGTTCCTGGTCCGGCTGGACTATCCGCAGGGCGCGGCGCTGTCGTTCCTGCTGATGGCCGCGATCCTGGCGATCGTCTTCGTCTACCTGCGGAAGGCCGGCACGGAGGAGGTGCTCTGATGAGCGCGAGGAGCGCAGCGAAGCGGAGCCCCGCAGTCGCGAATGGAGGCAGGCTCTGATGAGACTCAGGCGCTGGCTAGCCGACCGGTGGGTGATGGGCGTGGCACTGCTCGTCCTCGGCTACCTGACGCTGCCGATCATGGTGGTCGCCGGGCTCTCCTTCAACCGGCCCTCCAGCCGGCTCTCCTACGACTTCAACGAGTTCACGCTCGACAACTGGAAGCAGCCCTGCGCCACCTCGGACATGTGCGATGCCGTGGTGCGCAGCATGCAGATCGGCCTGATCGCCACGGTCGTCTCCACACTCCTCGGCACGCTGATGGCGTTCGCGCTGGTCCGGCACACCTTCCGGGGCCGGTCAGGGCTCAACGGGCTGATCTTCCTGCCGATGGCCACCCCGGAACTGGTGATGGGCACCTCGCTGCTCGCCCTGTTCGTGGCCGCCGGGGTGCCGCAGGGCTTCTGGACCATCGTCATCGCGCACGTCATGTTCTGCCTGTCGTTCGTGGTGGTCACCGTGAAGGCCCGGCTCGCCGGCATGGACCGGCGGCTGGAGGAAGCAGCCATGGACCTGTACGCCAGCGAGTGGCAGACGTTCCGCCGGATCACGCTGCCGCTCGTGCTGCCCGGCATCATGGCCGCGTCGCTGCTGGCGTTCTCGCTCAGCTTCGACGACTTCATCATCACGAACTTCAACGCCGGCACCACAGTCACGTTCCCCATGTACGTCTGGGGCGCCTCCCAGCGGGGCATCCCGCCGCAGGTGAACGTGATCGGCACGGCCATGTTCGTGATCGCGTTGCTGCTGGTCGGGGTCACCTCGCTGCGCGGGCGGCGGGCCCGACGCGCCGCCCTCGCGGTGGTCGCCACACCGGCGGGGAAGCCATGACACTGCCGCATACCGGCCGGGCGCTGGCCGACGCCGCGCCCGTGCCGTACTGGCTGGACCGCCCGGTTCGGCCCGACCCGCTGCCGCCGCTGTCCGGGTCGCACGCCGCCGACCTGCTCGTGGTCGGCGGCGGGTACGCCGGACTGTGGACCGCGCTGCTGGCGAAGGAGGCCGACCCGGACCGCGACGTGCTGCTCGTCGACGCGGGCACGTGCGGCTGGGCGGCGTCCGGGCGCAACGGCGGGTTCTGCGCCGCGTCGCTGACCCACGGGCTCGCCAACGGCGTCGAACGGTTCCCCGGCGAGATCGCCGAGCTGGAGCGGCTGGGCCGGGAGAACCTGGACGCCATCGCCGCCACCGTGGCGAAGTACGACATCGACTGCGACCTCGAACGCACCGGTGAGCTGGCGGTGGCGGTCGAGCCGTACCAGCTGGACGGGCTCGCCGCCGACGCCGAGCTGGCCCGCCGGTACGGCCACGACGTGCGGCTGCTCGACCGCGACGAGGTACGCGCCGAGGTGGCGTCGCCGACGTACCTGGGCGGGATGTGGGACGCCGACCGGGTGGCCCTGCTCGACCCGGCGAAACTCGCCTGGGGACTGCGCCGGGCCGCGCTCGACCTGGGCGTACGCGTGCACGAGCACACCCGCGTCACCGGCCTGGCCGACGACGGCGCCGGGCTGCGCGCCACCACGGCGGGCGGCGCTGACGCGGCGCCCGGCGCGGTACGGGCGCGGCAGGTCGTGCTCGCCACCAACGCGTTCCCGCCGCTGCTGCGTCGGCTGCGCTCCTGGGTCGTCCCGGTGTACGACTACGCGCTGATGACCGAGCCGCTGACCGTGGCGCAGCGCGACGCGATCGGCTGGCGGCACCGGCAGGGGCTCGCCGACACGGGCAACCAGTTCCACTACTACCGGCTCACCGCCGACAACCGCATCCTGTTCGGCGGCTACGACGCGATCTACCACTACGGCAACCGCGTGGCACCCGCGCTGGAGCAGCGTGAGGCCACCTTCGACACGCTGGCGGCGCACTTCTTCACCACGTTCCCGCAACTGGACGGGCTGCGGTTCAGCCACCGCTGGGGCGGCGTCATCGACACCTGCACCCGGTTCTGCGCGTTCTTCGGCACCGCCTACTCCGGGCGACTGGCGTACGCGGCCGGGTTCACCGGGCTCGGCGTCGGCGCGACCCGGTTCGGCGCCCGCGTGACGCTCGACCTGCTCTCCGGCGCTGACACCCCGCTGACCCGGCTCGACCTGGTGCGCCGCAAGCCGCTGCCGTTCCCGCCGGAACCGGTCCGGTCCGTCGGCATCAACCTCACCCGCTGGTCGCTCGCCCGCGCCGACGCGCGCGACGGACGGCGCAACCTCTGGCTCCGTACTCTCGACCGTCTTGGACTGGGGTTCGACTCCTGATGCGTATCCTCCTCGTCGGCGCCGGTGGCGTCGGCTCCGCCGCCGTATCCATCGCCGCCCGCCGTACCTTCTTCGAGACCATGGTGGTCGCCGACCACGACCCGGCGCGCGCGGCGCGGGCCGTCGCCGGGCACGGCGACCGGTTCGTCGCCGCCACGGTCGACGCCTCCTGCGCCGACGCGGTGGCCGCGCTGTGCCGGGAACACCGGATCACCCACGTCCTCAACGCGGTCGACCCCCGCTTCGTCATGCCGATCTTCGACGGCGCGTTCGCCGCCGGGGCCGACTACCTCGACATGGCGATGTCGCTGTCCCGGCCGCACCCCGAGCGTCCCTACGCCGAGACCGGGGTCAAGCTCGGCGACGAGCAGTTCGCCGTCGCACAGCGGTGGGCCGACGCCGGCCGGCTGGCGCTGTGCGGCATCGGCGTCGAACCGGGCCTGTCCGACGTCTTCGCCCGCTACGCCGCCGACGAACTCTTCGCCGAGATCGACGAGATCGGGGTACGCGACGGCGCGAACCTGACGGTCGCCGGCTACGAGTTCGCGCCCTCGTTCTCCATCTGGACCACCATCGAGGAGTGCCTCAACCCGCCGGTGATCTGGGAGGCCGGGCGTGGCTGGTTCACCACCGAACCGTTCAGCGAGCCGGAGGTGTTCGACTTCCCGGCCGGGATCGGCCCGGTCGAGTGTGTCAACGTCGAGCACGAGGAGGTGCTGCTCATCCCGCGCTGGGTCGAGGCGAAGCGGGTCACCTTCAAGTACGGCCTCGGCGCCGAGTTCATCGAGGTCCTGCGCACGCTGCACAAGCTCGGCCTCGACTCGACCGAACCGGTGCGGGTACGCGGCGTCGAGGTGTCCCCGCGTGACCTGGTGGCCGCCGCGCTGCCCGACCCGGCCACGCTCGGCGACCGGATGAGCGGCAAGACCTGCGCCGGCACGTACGTCACCGGCACCGGCCCGGACGGGCGGCCACGTCGCGTCTACCTGTACCACGTGGTCGACAACGAGTGGTCGATGGCCGAGTACGGCCACCAGGCTGTGGTCTGGCAGACCGCCGTCAACCCGGTCGTCGCGCTGGAACTGCTCGCCACCGGTGCGTGGACGGGCACGGGCGTGCTCGGGCCGGAGGCGTTCCCGCCGGTCCCCTTCCTGGACCTGCTCACCGGCTACGGTTCGCCGTGGGGGATGGAGGAACGATGACCCGGTACGGCCCGATGTTCGGCCCCGACATCACGTTCCTCGGCGTGCCGCCGTGCACAGTCGAGGAGCCGGTCACGTACGCCGACGCGGACGTCGTGATCATCGGCGCGCCGTTCGACGGCGGCACCTCGCACCGGCCGGGCACCCGGTTCGGGCCGTCAGCCATCCGGCAGGCCTGCTACCTGCCGCACGACGGCTCCCGCCCGTCGCTGGCGCTGCGCGTGGACGGGCTGAAGGACCTGTGCGTCTACGACGCCGGCGACGTGGAGATGTTCAGCGGCGACATCGAACGTTCGCTCGCCGCACTGGAGACCGCCGTGCACGCGGTCGCCGCCGCCGGGGCGATCCCGGTGGTCCTCGGCGGCGACCACTCCATCGCGCTGCCGGACGCGACGGGCGTGGCCCGGCACCACGGGCTCGGCCGGGTGTCACTCGTGCACTTCGACGCGCACGCCGACACCGGCGACGTCGAGTTCGGCTCACTGCACGGGCACGGCCAGCCGATGCGCCGGCTGATCGAGTCCGGCGCGGTACGCGGCGACCGCTTCCTCCAGATCGGGCTGCGCGGCTACTGGCCCGGCCCGGACACGCTGGCGTGGATGGCGGAGCAGCGGATGCGCTCGTACGAGATGACCGAGATCGTGGCGCGCGGGCTGGACACCTGCCTGACCGAGGCGTTCGGCATCGCGACCGACGAGTGCGAGGGCGTCTTCCTCTCCGTCGACGTGGACGTGGTCGACCCCGGCATGGCACCCGGCACCGGCACGCCCGAGCCGGGCGGGTTCACCTCCCGGCAACTGCTCGACGCGGTCCGCCGGGTCTGTTACGAGCTGCCTGTGGTCGGGCTGGACGTGGTCGAGGTCGCCCCGCCGTACGACCACGCCGACATCACCGCGTACCTGGGTAACCGGGTGGTGCTGGAGGCCCTGTCCGCGATAGCCCGCCGCCGCCGCGACGCCGCCGGCGGAACCCAGTGGAACCCCACCCAGCCCTTGTTGGACGGCCGCTGACCGCTACCCCGGCATGTTTAGCTCAAGCTATAGTCGGACCATGGGTGCGGACGGGAAGCGCTGGTCGGTCCGGGTGACCGGAGAGGTCCGGCACTGGCTGCGCGACCTGTGGGACCACGACCCGGCGTCGTACGAGAGCGTCCGGGTGGCGGTGGACAAGCTGGCCGAGGTCGGACCAGGGCTGGGCGCCCACTCGTGGACACGCTGCGCGGAAGCAGTCTCCGTAATCTGAAGGAACTGCGGCCTCGCTCCGGTCGGGAGGTGGCGATCCGGGTGCTGTTCATCTTCGATCCCTGGTCGCAGGCGGTCCTCCTGGTCGCCGGCAACAAGGCGGGCAACTGGACCCGCTGGTACCGGCAGCACATCCCGGCAGCGGAGGTTGCCTACAAGGCTTGGCTCGACAGCGAGCGCGAGCGAAGGGGGAGTCGTGACCGACTTCTATCACTGGGACGAGGTCCGCGCCGAACTCGGCGGCGACGACGAGGCGTACGAGGCGGAGCGCGCCCGGACCGACGCGTGGGTGAGCGCGTTCCACCTGGCCGAGGAGCGCAAGCGGCTGGGGCTCACCCAGCGGCAGGTCGCCGAGATCATGGGGGTCACGCCCGGCCGGGTGAGCCAGATCGAGAACGGCGACCTCGACGTCAACGAGGTGGCCACGCTGAGCCGGTACGCCAACGCCCTCGGCGCCCGGCTACGGATCATCTTCGACTACGGCGACGACCTCCGGCAGATCGCCTGACCGGAGGCCGTCGACCGGTCAGGGGCGGGCGCAGCGGGGGCGCAGGCGCACGGGTTCGGTGGTTTCGGTGAGGGAGTTGGGCTCCACCACCAGGCGGGCTGTCGTGGTGGCCGGGCCGGGGCGGAACCTGCCCTGGTCGGCGGGGATGGTCGCGGTCCAGGTGCCGGCGGTGCGGTCGTCGGTGCAGGCTCCGATCACGCCGAATCCGAAGCCGGTGACCGACCCGCGCCGTACCCGCTGGTCGAGGTGCACCTCGATGTACGCGAGGCCGCGTTCGGCCCCGCAGTCGAACCGGCCGCCCACGGTGGCGGTGTGCGCCCGCGCGTCGGCCGAGCCGAACCAGTTGACGGAGATGGTGGGGGAGGCCGCCGGGGCGGCCACGGCGGCGCCGGGCGCGAGCCCGAGCGTGGCGGCGGTGGCCAGGGCGGTGAGGCCGGAGGCGAGCAACGACTGTCGGACCGGGTTCATGCGCGGTCTCCTGTCGGGCGGTGGTGGGACGCGGATTCCGAAGTGGACGGCGTCAGCATCCCACCGCCGCGATGCCCGCGAGCTGCAAGATCTCGGACAGATCAGCGGTTCAGGTGGGAGCGGATGAGGAAGCGGACGCCCTCCGGGGCCTCCAGGGAGAAGCCGCTGCCCCGTCCGGGCACCACGTCGACGGTGAGCCGGGTGTGCCGCCACAGCCCCCACTGGGCCTTGGACATCCAGAACTCCACCGGCTCGGGCACGCCGTCGACAGCCAGCGAGGCGAGCAGCACATCCGAGCCGCCGGTACGGAACTCACCGGCCGGATAGCACATCGGGGCGCTGCCGTCGCAGCAGCCGCCGGACTGGTGGAACATCAGCGGGCCGTGCTGCCCCCGCAGCGACCGGATCAGGTCGGCCGCCGCGGGGGTCACTGTCACCGGGTCACCCATCAGAAGAAGCCCAGCTTCTTCGGCGAGTAGCTGACCAGCAGGTTCTTGGTCTGCTGGTAGTGCTCCAGCATCATCTTGTGGTTCTCCCGGCCGATGCCGGACTGCTTGTAGCCGCCGAACGCCGCGTGCGCCGGGTAGGCGTGGTAGCAGTTCGTCCACACCCGCCCGGCCTGGATGGCCCGCCCGGCCCGGTACGCCGTGTTCAGGTCCCGGGTCCACACGCCGGCGCCGAGCCCGTACAGCGTGTCGTTGGCGATCTTCACGGCGTCGTCCAGGTCGGCGAAGGAGGTCACCGACACCACCGGGCCGAAGATCTCCTCCTGGAAGATCCGCATCGAGTTGTCGCCCTCGAAGATGGTCGGCTGGACGTAGTAGCCGCCGGACAGCTCGCCGCCCAGGTCCGCCCGCTCGCCGCCGGCGAGGACGCGGGCGCCCTCCTGCCGCCCGATGTCCAGGTAGGACAGGATCTTCTCCAGCTGGTCGTTCGACGCCTGCGCGCCGACCATCGTGTCGGTGTCCAGCGGGTGCCCCTGCTTGATCTGACCGGTCCGGTCCACGGCGGCGGCCAGGAAGTCGGAGTAGTGGCCCTGCTGGATGAGCGCCCGGGACGGGCAGGTGCACACCTCGCCCTGGTTGAGCGCGAACATGGTGAAGCCTTCGAGCGCCTTGTCCCGGAAGTCGTCGGACGCGGCGCTGACGTCGTCGAAGAAGATGTTCGGGCTCTTGCCGCCCAGTTCGAGGGTGACCGGCTTGATGTTCTCGCTGGCGTACTGCATGATCAGCCGCCCGGTGGTGGTCTCGCCGGTGAACGCCACCTTCGCCACCCGCGGTGAGGAGGCCAGCGGCTTTCCCGCCTCGACGCCGAACCCGTTCACCACGTTCAGCACGCCCGGCGGCAGCAGGTCGCCGATCAGCGAGAGCAGGTAGTGGATCGACGCGGGCGTCTGCTCGGCCGGCTTGAGCACCACAGCGTTGCCGGCGGCGAGCGCCGGGGCGAGCTTCCACACCGCCATGAGGATCGGGAAGTTCCACGGGATGATCTGCCCGACAACGCCCAGCGGCTCGTGGAAGTGGTACGCCACCGTGTCGTCGTCGATCTCGCCGAGCGAGCCCTCCTGCGCCCGGATCGCCCCGGCGAAGTAGCGGAAGTGGTCGATGGCGAGCGGGATGTCGGCGGCGAGCGTCTCGCGTACCGGCTTGCCGTTCTCCCACGTCTCGGCGATCGCCAGGGACTCCAGGTTGTCCTGCATGCGGTCGGCGATCCGGTTGAGGATCAGCGAGCGCTCGGCGACCGACGTGCGGCCCCACGCGTCGGCAGCGCCGTGCGCCGCGTCCAGCGCCTTCTCCACGTCCTCGGCGGTGCCCCGGGCCACCTCGCAGAAGGTCTGCCCGGTCACCGGGGTCGGGTTCTCGAAGTACTTGCCACCGTGCGGCTTCACGTACTCGCCGCCGATGTAGTGGTCGTAGCGGGACTGCCAGTGGGTCGGGGCGTCGTAGCGCGTCATGGGTACCTCCGCCGTCCGTCTGGGGTGGATGGCGGGCAGGCTAGTTTCCGGGACGTTGCAGGAACGTTGCGCGCGGCAGCGCGTACTCCTCGGCGAGCTGGCGGGCCCGCGCGAGCGCGAGCGGCCGGCGTGGCGCGCCCGGCGGCAGCGCCCGCGCCAGGGCCTGCCAGACGGCCAGGTCGTCGGACCCGGCCGCCGTCGCGGTCCAGGCCGCGAGCAGCCCCGGGTCGCCGCCGGCCAGCACGGCGGCGCGCAACTGGCCGTCGACAAGGCGGCGCAGTCGCGCGACTCCCGGCGCGTCCGACAGGGGCAGCAGGGGCCCGGGGTACGCGCGCAGCGCCGCCGCCGGGTCGCCACGTTCCAGCAGTTCGGTGACGGTACGGAAGTCGGCGCGCACGGCCGGGCGCAGCCGGTACGGGCGGGAGTCGAGCAGCTCCTCGCCGAGCACGCGGCGCAGGCGGGACAGCTCGGCGCGCAGCGTGACCGGGTGCCGCCGGTCGTCGCCGTAGAGGTCGAGGCCGAGTTGTTCCCCGGTGCGCCCCTCCGGATGGTCGACGAGCAGCACCAGCAGTTCGCTGTGCCGGCGGCCGAGCCGGATGCGCCGGCCGCCGACGCGCAGCTCCGCCACGTCGCGGCCGAGCGCCGACACGTACGCCACGTCCGGCGCGGCGGGCGCGGCGCCGGCCAGGAACGCCTCGGCGGCCCGGGCGGTGGCCCGGACCAGCGCCAGGCTCTGCGGGGCGGCCAGGTGGTCCCCGCCGGTGATGTCGACGGCGCCGAGCAGCGCTCCGCTGACCGGGTCGTGGATCGGCGCGGCGGCGCAGGTCCAGCGCTGCACCGGCCGGACGAAGTGCTCGGTGGCGAAGATCTGCACGCCGTGGTCGACGGCGAGGGCGGTGCCGGGCGCGTTGGTGCCGGCGTGCGCCTCGTCCCAGCGCGCGCCCGGTACGAAGTTCATCCGCTCGGCGTGCCGCAGCACCCCGGGGTGGCCCTCCACCCAGAGCAGCCGGCCGGCGGCGTCGCAGACCGCCATCAGGTGCGCGCCGTCCTGCGCGATGCCGCCGAGCAGGTCACGGAACAGCGGCATCACCCGGGCCAGCGGGTGCGCGGCCCGGTACGTCTCCAGCGCGTCGTCGACGAGGTCGACAGGCGGCGTGGCTTCCGGGTCCAGCAGCGCGGACCGCCTCCAGGAGCGGGCGACCACCTCCCGGACCCCGCCGGTGGTGGTGCCGGCGGCGAGGAACGCCTCGTGGGCGGCACCGACCTGCGCGATCCGTTCCGCCGGATCCGCGCCGAACTCCAGGGCGAGCCACGGGTCAGCCACCAGCGCCTCCTTCCACCCATCGTGACCCACCTCACCCCCGAGCGCCAAGGCGTGGCGGCAGGTACCGGCACGGACGGCCGGAGCGTCACCGGGCCCTCACCTTCCGTTGTGGACCGCCGGCCGGATCGAACGGTCCGGCCCTCCCGTCCGTACCACGCGTCGAACAGCAGCGACGACGGGAGAGAACGTGAGGGTGCAGCGCAAGCACGTGCTGGCGGCGACGGTGGCGGTGACCGCCACGGTGGCGGTCTCGGTGGGCACCGGACTCGGTTTCGCGGACACCGCGCCGGCCGCGCGATCGGTCTGCGCCGGGTCGGTGACCTTCTCGGCCGAGGGCGGACCGCCGGCCGCGACGAGCGACCGGTTCCCGGTCGGCACCCGGCTACGGGTGACGAACCTGGACAACCGCAAGGTGACCACGGTGACGGTGACCGGGCCGTCCGGGAGCTGCGTGCTGCTTAACGCCGCCGCCATGGACCTGGTACGCGAGCCGGGCAAGAACGTCATCCGCCGCAACGTGGTGGAACGCCTCGACGGCGCCGCCGCCCCGGCCCCGGGCGCGCAACTGGGTGAGACCCGCCCGGGCGCGGCGCAGCCGATCGGCGGCAGCGTCTGCTCCGGCGCGATCACGTTCTTCGCCGAGGGCGGGGCACCCGCTGCCACCAGCGGTCAGTTCCCGCTCGGCACCCGGCTGCGGGTGACGAACCTGGACAACAACAAGGTGGTGACGGTGACGGTGACCGGGCCGTCGGGCAGTTGCGTGCTGCTCAACACCGCAGCCATGGACGCGATCCGGGAACCCGGCAAGAACCTGGTCCGGCGCAACACTGTGGAACTGCTCCGCTGATCGTCCGCGCGGAACACCATGGGCCGGTCCTGGGAGATCGGGCCCATGGTGTTCCCGTGCGGGATCAGGTGTTCCCCGTGCGGGTCAGCCGAATGCGGCCGCCAGGATGTCCAGGCCCCGGCCCAGCTCGTCGTCGGAGATCACCAGCGGAGGCAGGAACCGCAGCACGTTGCCGTAGGTGCCGCAGGTCAGCGTGAGCAGCCCGGCCGCGTGGCAGGCCGCCGAGATCGACGCCGTGGCGGCCGGGTCCGGGGTCAGCGTGCCCGGTACGACGATCTCCACGGCGAGCATCGCGCCCCGGCCGCGTACCTCGGCCACGCGCGGGTCACCGGCGGCGATGGCGCGCAGCCGCTCGCCCATCACCGCGCCGATCCGGCGGGCGGCGGCGGCCAGGTCCAGCTCCCGCATCGTCTCGATCGACGCGAGCGCGGCGGCGCAGGCGATCGGGTTGCCGCCGTACGTGCCGCCGAGGCCGCCGACGTGCACCGCGTCCATCAGCTCCGCCCGGCCCGTGACGGCCGCCAGCGGCAGCCCGCCCGCGATGCCCTTGGCCAGCGTGATCAGGTCCGGCTCGACGCCCTCGTGCTTGCAGGCGAACCAGTCGCCGGTGCGGCAGAAACCGGTCTGGATCTCGTCGGCGACGAACACCACCCCGGCCGCCGTCGCCCACTCGCGCAACGCCGGCAGGAACCCCTCCGCGGGTACGACAAAGCCGCCCTCGCCCTGGATCGGCTCGATCAGCAGCGCCGCCACGTTCTCCGCGCCCACCTGCTTCTCGATCATCTCGATCGAGCGGGCCGCCGCTGTGGCGCCGTCCAGCCCGCCGTCGCGCAGCGGGTACGACATCGGCACCCGGTAGACCTCACCGGCGAACGGCCCGAACCGGTGCTTGTACGGCATGTTCTTCGCGGTCAGCGCCATGGTCAGGTTGGTCCGGCCGTGGTACGCGTGGTCGAACACCACCACCGCGGGCCGCCCGGTCGCGTGCCGGGCGATCTTCACCGCGTTCTCCACCGCCTCGGCGCCGGAGTTGAACAACGCCGAGCGCTTCTCGAAGCCACCCGGGGTCAGCGCGTTGAGCTGCTCGCAGACCGCCACATACGACTCGTACGGCGCGACCATGAAGCAGGTGTGGGTGAACCGTTCGACCTGCGCGCGTACCGCCTCGACCACGCGCGGCGCGGAGTTGCCCACGTTGGTGACCGCGATGCCGGCGGCGAAGTCGATCCACTCCCGCCCGTCCACGTCGGTGATCGTGCCGCCGCCCGCCCGGTCCACGTACGCGGGAATCGTGCTGCCCACGCCCCGCGCCACCGCCTCGACGCGGCGCTTGTGCAACTCCTCGCTGCTGGCCATCGCCGATCAGCCCTCGATGTTGTGCATGACGTGCTTGATCCGGGTGTAGTCCTCCAGGCTGTAGACCGACAGGTCCTTGCCGTGGCCGGAGTGCTTGAAGCCGCCGTGCGGCATCTCCGAGACGAACGGGATGTGCGTGTTCACCCAGACGCAGCCGAAATCCAGCCGGCGGGTCATCCGCATGGCCCGGCCGTGGTCGCGCGTCCACACCGAGGCGGACAGGCCGTAGTCCACGCCGTTGGCCCAGCGCACCGCCTCGTCCTCGTCGGAGAAGCGCTGCACGGTGATGACCGGCCCGAACACCTCGTCCTGGATGATCTCGTCGGTCTGGCGTACGCCGGAGACCACGGTCGGGGCGTAGAAGAAGCCGCGCTCGCCGACCCGCCCACCACCGGTGGTGACGTTCGCGTGGTCCGGCAGACGGTCCACGAAGCCGCTCACCCGGGCGAGCTGGTTGGCGTTGTTCAGCGGGCCGTAGAGCACGTCGGCGTCGTCCGGCGCGCCGGTGCGGGTGTTGCGGGCCTGCTCGGTGAGCGCGGCCACGAAGTCCTCGTGGATGCCCGGCCCGGTGAGCACGCGGGTCGCCGCCGTGCAGTCCTGACCGGCGTTGAAGTAGCCGCCCATCGCGATCGCCTCGGCCGCCGCCGCCACGTCCGCGTCGTCGAAGATCACCACCGGGGCCTTGCCGCCCAGCTCCAGGTGCGTCCGCTTCAGGTCCGGCGCCGCCGCGGCGGCGACCTCCATGCCCGCGCGGGTCGAGCCGGTGATCGACACGAGCTGCGGCGTCGGGTGGGAGACCAGCGCACGGCCGGTGTCCCGGTCGCCGCAGACCACGTTGAAGACGCCCGGCGGCAGGTGCTCGGCGGCGATCTCGGCCAGCAGCAGCGTCGACACCGGCGTGGTGTCGGACGGCTTCAGCACCACCGCGTTGCCCGCCGCCAGCGCCGGGGCGATCTTCCAGACCGCCATCATCAGCGGGTAGTTCCAGGGGGTCACCTGGGCGCAGACGCCGATCGGCTCGCGCCGCACGTACGAGGTGTGCCCGGCCAGGTACTCACCGGCCGAGCGCCCCTCCAGCAGGCGGGCCGCACCGGCGAAGAAGCGCAGCTCGTCCACTGCCGGCGGCAGCTCCTCCTCGGTGGTGAGCTGCCGGGGCTTGCCCGTGTTGCGGACCTCCGCGTCCACCAGCTCGGCGGCCCGCGCCTCCACCGCGTCGGCGAACTTCAGCAACGCCCGCTGCCGCTCGCCCGGCGTGGCGTCCCGCCAGGTCTCGAACGCGGCGGAGGCGGCCTTCATCGCCGCGTCCACGTCCGCCGCGCCGGAGACCGGGGCCTGGGCGAAGACCTCGCCGGTGCACGGGTCGATCAGGTCGGCGTAGCCGCCGTCCACCGGTTCGACGTACTCGCCGTTGACGAAGTTGCGCAGCTGCTGCTGGTCGCTCATCAGAAGTCTCCGAGAAGGTGGCCGGGGAGAGGGTCAGCGGAGGTTATCGCAATCTGACTGCCATCTTGGCTACTAAATCCGAGGCAGACAAGGGTTTGGGCAACTGTTTCCGCGTGGGCGCTTCTGGTCTAGGCTGCCGGGCGTGGAGCCGAGAGCCTTCTACGTCGCCGGTCGCCCCGCCCACGGCGAGAGCGAACTGACAGTCACCCACCCGTACGACGGGCAGCCGGTGGGGCGTACCACGCTCGCCACGGCCGACCAGGTCGAAGCCGCCGTCGCGGGCGCCGCCGGGGTGGCCGCGGAGGCCGCGGCCCTGCCCGCGCACGCCCGCGCGGCGGCCCTGGACCACGTCTCCCGCCGGCTCGCCGAGCGGGCCGACGAGGTCGCCGCGCTGATCACCGCCGAGAACGGCAAGCCGGTCAAGTGGGCCAGGGCGGAGGTGGGACGCGCGATCTCCACGTTCCGCTGGGCCGCCGAGGAGGCCCGCCGCTTCTCCGGCGACCTGCAGCGGCTCGACACCGACCCCGCCGCCACCGGGCGGATCGCCCTGGTCCGGCGCGTGCCGCGCGGCCCGGTGCTCGGCATCACCCCGTTCAACTTCCCGCTCAACCTGGTCGCCCACAAGGTCGCCCCGGCGCTCGCCGTCGGCGCCCCGATCGTGGTCAAGCCGGCCCCGGCCACCCCGCTCACCGCGCTGCTGCTCGGCGAGATCCTGGCCGAGACCGACCTGCCCGAGGGCATGTTCTCGGTGCTGCCGCTGCCGAACGAGCGCGCCGCCGAACTGGTCACCGACCCCCGGCTGCCGGTGGTGTCGTTCACCGGCTCCGGACCGGTCGGCGCGGCCATCCGCAGGGCCGCGCCGGACAAGCACGTCACGCTGGAACTCGGCGGAAACGCCGCGGCGGTGATCTGCGCGGACTGGTCGGCCGACGAGGACCTGACCTTCGCCGCGCAGCGCATCGCCACGTTCTCCAACTATCAGGCCGGGCAGTCGTGCATCGCGGTGCAGCGGGTCTACGTGCACGAACGGCTCTACGACGGTTTCCTGCCCCGGCTCGTCGCGGCGGTGCGGGCGCTACGCACCGGTGACCCGCGCTCCGAGCAGACCGACGTCGGCCCGCTGGTGTCGGTCGAGGCGGCGCAGCGCGTCGAGGACTGGGTGGACGAGGCGGTCGCCGTCGGCGCGGTGGTCGAGGCCGGCGGGCGGCGCGACGGCGCCACCTACCCGCCCACAGTGCTCAGCGGCGTGCCCGCCGACGCCAAGGTGTGCGCCGAGGAGGTGTTCGGGCCGGTGCTCGTGGTCGCCCCGGTCGCCGACGACCGGGCCGCGTTCGCCGCCGTCAACGACTCCGCGTACGGCCTCCAGGCCGGCGTGTTCACCCACCGGCTCGACGTGGCGTTCGACGCCGCCCGCACGCTGGAGGTCGGCGGCGTGATCGTCGGAGACGTGCCGTCGTACCGGGCCGACCAGATGCCGTACGGCGGGACGAAGGGCTCCGGGGTCGGGCGGGAAGGGCTGCGCAGCGCCATGGACGACTACACCGAACCCCGGGTCACGGTGCTGACCGGCGTGGCCCTCTGATCGTCACCAGGTGCCGTCGTCGCGGACCCGGGCGGGGGCGCGGCCGAGGAGCAGGGTGGTGAGGGCGGCGTCGATGTCGGCCCCGAGGAACCACTCGCCGGCCTGGTCGAGGGCGAAGATCCGGCCGTGCTCGTCGACCGCGAGGATGCTCTCCTGGCGTTCGCTGCCGAGCGGGAAGAGGCGGGCGCCCAGGACGGCGGCGAAGTCGGCGAGGGAGTCGGCGGTGTGCGCGGCCCGCAGCGGATTCGTGGTGAACTGGCTGATCCAGACCTGCTCCCCGGGCCCTCGCCGTCGGCTCAGGACGGCCGGGAACGCGGTGAGCGCTGCCTCTGCGGCAGGGAAGGGCTCATGCCGGTGATGCTGTCCCGCGATCGCCTTCGTCTCGGCCATCGCGCCCATCGCGAGTGCCTCGTTGAAGATGCTGACCTGCCACCCGCCTTCGATGAGCGCGTGGGCGACCTCGTCCGGAAACCGTCCGGGTTCGATGACGGGGCGCGGCTCCGGTCGCCATTCCTCCACGAACGCGAGGTCGGCCCACGGCAGCACCCCGATCCGCACCAGGAACTTGACGCACGAGTCGCAGGGAAGTTCGGCGAGCCCTCCCAGCGGGTCACCCGGCTCGCGGCTGCGGTAGACCTCGATCCGGCTGGCGCCGAGCAGGTCACGGGCCTCCTCGATGGACAGTGGCGGCAGACCATCGGCGGCCCGGCGGTGGTCGTGCTCGTACAGCGCGTCGGAGACGACGATCATCTCGGCGTGCCGCTCGCCGCCGCGTACCAGGTGGCCGGCGGGTAGTTCCTCCAGATAGGACCGCACGAGCGGGTGGTGCCGCACCTCGATGTCGCCCTTCGCGCCCTGCGCGACGTGCTGCCGGCCGTCGAGCGTGAGGTGCGCTGCCGCGCCGGGCGTGGGCAGCCGGGTCAGCTCGCGGAGCAGTTGGGCGGCCGGATCGACGGTACGCGGAGCGCGTGGCTCGGCCGGGCGTCGCTGGCGGTACATCTCCTCGACCGCCGGAGCCGGGATCCGCGGCCAGGTCGACACCTCGCCGGTCTCCTTGTCGATCACAGTGGTCGGCAGGTCGCCGGGCAGCGCCCGGGCGTCGGTCGACACCGTGGAGCTGACCAGGTAGCCCAGGTCGAACTCCTCGACCACAGGAGTGCAGGGAAAACCGAGACGTTCGGAGTCCCGCCGGGCCCACACGGAGGCGATCTGCTCGGCCTGCTGTCGCTCGATCACCACCTGAAATTACCGGACCCCACGGGTTTCGTGGCACCCGGTATGGTCGGCCCTACCCACGGTGACGAAAGGGGAGCGACGGTGGCCGAGAGTGCGGACCGGGATGCGAACCGTGCACTGCGCGCGCGATTCGACGAGGTGTACGGCCAATACCAGCGCCTGCGGTCCGGTCTGGACGAACTCCAGATCAAACTGGCCGAGCTGCGGGTGACCGAACGCTCCGACGACGGTCAGGTGACCGCGGTGGTGGGCGCGCGAGGCGAGCTCATCAGCGTCGAGGTGAGCCCGGCGGTGTTCCGCGACCGGGACGCCCGGGCGTTGAGCCGGAAGATCACCGAGACCGTGCTGCGCGCCTCCACCGCCGCGACCACCGCGACCCGGGAGCTGGTCTCCGGCTACCTGCCGCCGGGTTCCCCGTCGGTCGAGTTCCTGCGTACCAACGACTTCGGCGCGCTGCTCGGCCGGGCCGACTCCGTGCTGGCCCGCGGCGAGTGACAGGTGGCCGGGGGAGAGATCTGGCTGGACCCCGACCGGGCCCGCCGCGGCGGTGCTGACCTGGCGTTGTCGGGGCGGGCGGTGAGCGCGGCCCGGCGGGAGACGGGCGATCCGATCGCCGTCGCGAGCGCCCAGCGGCCCTGGGGCCGAGACGACATCGGCGCCGCCTTCGACAAGCACTACCAGGGTTACGCCGAGACGCTGCTGCGCGCGTGGGAGCTTCTCGGCCGGTCGCTCGACGTGCTTGGGTCGGACGTCGTCCGTTCGGTCGCGGCCACCGTCGAGACAGACCTGAGCAACGCCCGCGACCTCGGGAAGATCCCGCAGCAAGGGCACCACCCCCATCGGCCCCGGCGCTGACCACCGGAGGACCCGCGCGTGAGCATGCTGCCCAGCCCGATCCCGCACCCGCTCGACTTCTGCCCTTGGGACGTGCCCGGCTGGATCTATGAGGCGCTCGACTGGGTGGTCGGCGTCGAGTGGCCGGAGGGCAACGAGCGGTCCGTCTGGGACCTGGCCGACCAGTGGTACGGCGTGGCCGGCGTCCTGACCCGTCCGCGCGACGACGCGATGACCGCCGCCGGTGAGGTGAGGAGCGGCTACGGGGGAGTCGGCCTGGTCGCCGGCGCGTTCGACAAGGCCTGGCACAAGCTCGCCGAGGGCGACGACGCGCCGCTGCACGTCCTGATCTCGGCCACCGACGAGTTGGCGCGGCTGGTCGACTCCTGCGGCTGTGACATCGAGGGCGCGAAGCTGGAAGCCTGGATCGAGCTGGGCATCCTGGTCATCGAGTTGCTGTCGCTGGCGGTGGCGGCAGTGCTCACCCTGGGCGCCGCCTCCCCGGCGGCCGCCGCAGCGGTCACCGCCACGCGGGTCGTGGTGCAGCAGATCTTCAAGCGGCTGGTGGCCCAGCTCGCACGGAAGGCGGTCAAGCAGGGCCTCAAGGAGGCGGGTGAACGGGCCGCGAAGGAGGTGGCCAAGTCCGGTGCTCGCAAGCTGGCCCGGCAGGCCGTGGTCGGTGGGCTGCTGGAGGCCGGTCAGGAGGCGGCCACCAGCCTCGGCACCCAGGCGTATCAGAACTCCACCGGCCGGCGGAGCGGCCTCGACCTGACCGACGTGAGCACGTCGGCCCTCGGCGGATTCGCCGGCGGTGCCGTCGCCCCGCTTGCCGGTCTGGGCCGGCACGCCAACGGGCGCTTCGCCGAGATCGGCGAGCGTTTCGGGCGGGAGATGGCCGGCGAGACGCTCGCCGAGACCGCCGCTGGTCTGGCCACCGGCAACGGACCGTCGCTGGAGGATCTGGCGCGTGCGGCGGCCTCCGGTGTGACCGGGTCCGCCACCGGCCAGGCGGACTCGGCACTGCACCACCGCCTCGACGGGAAGTTGAGCGGCCTGCCGGTCTCGCCGGTCGGCCTGGACGTGCCGCCCGTCACCGATCCGGTCGGGCTGATCCCGGCCCAGCGGGTTGCCGAGCCGGTCGTCCAGAGCGGCGATGCGACGGCGGGGGCGGTCCCCGTGACCCCCACGCACGTCTCGCCCGAAGTCGCCGGGGCACACCCGCTCGCCGTGGACCTGCCCCGCCCGGGCCCGGAGCCGACGGCCACGGCGCCGCACGCCGGTGCCGCCCTGGACGGCGCGGCCGTGCCGCACGACGTGGCACGTCCGACGGTCGCCACGAGTCCCACATTGTCGTCGGTGGTCACGGACGCGCCAGTCGCCGGTCCGCCCCTCCCCGCGACCGGAGCCCATGGCGGCGCGGGTCCGGTGGTGACGCCGGTCGACCATGCCACACCGTCTACGACCACCCCGGTTCAGGCGGCAGCCGCACCGACGACACATCCCGCCTCGCTCGCCGATCGACCGTTGGCTGCGGCACCAACTCCTACAGACCGGGCTGCGCACATCAGCAACGGAAGCCTTGTGGGACAGTCATCGGTCTCACCGGTGAGCCCTCAGCCGGGACCGCATCCGGGAGCGCCGAATGTCGGGCCCGAACCCCGGCCAGGGCCCAACCCCCGATTTCCGCTGCTGGAGTCCTTGGCTCCGCATAACCCGCCTACCGACACGCCGGGGCCGAATCCTGGTCCGATCGATGTCCAGCCGTGGCATCGCGAGACCGCCCAGCAGCGCGCCGCGCGGCTGAAGGCCGATCGGGAGGGCCTCGACCGGCGCCGCTACCAGGGCTACCTGCGGTCACAGCGTGCCCTGCACGAGGAGAACAGGCGGCAGGCGCAGATCAAGGTGCTACGTGGTCGCGCCGAACAGCATTACGAGGCGGCGCGCTGGCTCCTGACCCGGGCACACGAGCTGCGCCAGGCCGGCCAGCACGACCTTGCCGACAGGCACGTGTGGGAGGGCCGGCGGCGAGAACGCCTGCACTACCGAGACGTCGACGAGGTGGAGGTGATCCGCGCCGGCGGGCGTCTGCCGGAGCAGGTGATGGTCGAGGACGACCTCGACTTCTACCGGATCAACGACGACGTGGCGGACCTGGCCGTCGGTGCGGTGGAGACCACCGACCGCTCCGCGCTCACCGGTAACGGTCACCCCGAGCCGGTCGACAGATCCCGGCCCTACGGCCGCCGGGGAGGACTCCGGCCTCCGCTCGCGTTGCACCAGACCGACCTCGAACGGCAGATGCCCCGCAACCCGGACGGCAGCGTCGCGCGTACCGCCGATCCCCGGCGCGGCGGCTGGTTCCGCCTCGCCAACGACGGCGGACCGGCGGCCGACGCCACCCGGGGGATCAACTGCCTCGACTGCACGTTGTCGCTGTTCGAGACCTGGGTCCACGGGCGGCCGCGCGTCGCCGCGCCGCGTACGTTCGACGGCTATCTGAACGGCGACGTGAACCGGCCGGTGGGCGGCGAGGCGGACGGACCGCTGCGGGTCGAGCAGACGACCGGCGGCCGGTTCCAGAACCTCTGCCCGCCGGATCGGCCCGGGATCACCGGCCGGGACCGGCAGCGGCTGGTGGACGGCGGCTACCGGGACCTGTATGCGCAACTCGCGTCGGGCGGCCACGGCAGCTACGCGTTCCTCATCACCAGCTTCGAGGGCGGCGGGTCGCACGCGTGGGTGGCGTTGAACCAGAACGGCACTGTCCTCTTCCTCGATCCGCAGTCGGGCGCGGTGGCGGACCGGCCGATCTACCACCACAGCGGCCGTCCGGACCGCAGCAACGTGGTGGGTGTCGACGCTCTGGTGCTCGGTCCCGACGGGCGCCCGATGCCGCTCACCGGCCGCCCACCCGGCACCTACAACGTCCTGCCCGAGCCGCTGCCCCGCCCGGTGCCGCCACGGCCGCCAGCGCCGGTCGTCGACGGCCACGTTCCGGACTTCAACCACGTTCACCTGCTCGGCGAGTCCACCACCTTCCACCGCGGGACTGACGGACCGCTGCCGGGCAACGCGCCGCCGGTCGAGCCGGAACCGAACCGGGTACGCCAGGACCACCGGCGGGCGCACGCCGACCGGATCGCGGCCGGGCTCTACGTGCGTGACGTGCTCGCGGCGAGCGGGAACCTGGATGCCGCCTTCGCCGCCGGGGTGACGCCAGTCGAACTGGCGCAGCACGCCGACGTGCCGGCGCTGCGGCGGCTCGTACCCGGCCTGGACGAGGGCGCCGCGAACGATCTCACCCGGTTGTTCGCCGACCCGCGCCTACAGCGGATGCTCGACCAGAGCTGGGAGGCGCCGCCGCGACGGGAGGAGTTGCTGGCCGAGACGCTGGTGCGACAGCTCGCGGAGCGGCCCGACCTGGTCCGGATGATCCTCGCCACACCCGAACTCGCCAACTCGCTGACCGCCCGCCCGCTGACCCTGCACCACCTGGCCAGCCACCAGCAGGCCATCGACGTACTGAATGACGTGCTAGTTGAAATACGAGACCGCGGCTCCGAGACTGTTGCCACTGCAGCCACACCTTCGATCGAGCCGACCCCGCTTACTCTGCACCAGATACAGGTAAGCAGTCGCTTCGATGGGGAACGGTCGGTGGCTATCCAGCCGAGCTTTGACAAGTCACGCTCCGGCGATGTCGCGTATCGCAAGCAGTATCTGGATCACCTGTACCAGGAGGCCTTGACCGCTCAGCGCGAACTTGATTCGCTGGGGCGTGAACTGGCCAGTTCGTCAGCAAGCGGGGCAGAGTACGAGCCACGACCCGGACCGAAGGATCGCGTTCGAGCTGAGGACAAGATCGATCGGAATGGCGGCAACGCTGCCCGCCTCCGCGACCTTGCTGCAGGGCGGGTCGCCTACCAGACGCTTGACGACCTGTATGCCGGGCTGGCCGAGTTGAGCAATAACCCTCATTTCCAGGTGGCGGAGTTCAGCGATCGCTTCCGGGAGCCCCAGGACAGTGGATATCGAGATATTCAGTTCTCGGTGCAGACCTCGACCGGGCACATCGGTGAGTTCCGTCTTCATCTGGCGGCGCTTGACCAGGTGGCGGAGTGGGAGCACTCGTTGTTCGAGGTCTGGCGTGACCTGGAGGCAGTCCCCAGGAGTGAGGCCCGTAGCCTCTCTGTCACGGAGTTAGCGATCCGGAAGGGCATCGTCCGCCGGCAGCGTGAATACTTCTGGGCCGCGCTTCAAACGACCTTGAACGGTGAGCGGCAGTGACGGATGCAGTGGCTGGGCTCGGCCTCGCGGGCTACTACGACTACTACGACAACCCGGTGAAGTTTCTTCCGACCTCCGACGGCGGCCTCGCCGCGTGGCGGCTCGACCGCACCACCGGCGGTTGGCGGCCGGCGAACGACATCATCGATGAGATCATCTTCGCCAGGGAACAGGAAATCTTCGTGCTCTCGCCTGAGCGGTTCGTGCAGCGCGTCGAAGAAGAGCGTGGGCTGAGCCTGAGCGGAGAGGGGCCGATCTTCGCGCTCTACGAAACGGTCCGAGCGCTCGAGGCGCCCGCCATCGCGGAGAGGCGACCGTTCACCACGGAGGAGGCGGCGCTGATCAAGGGGATCCGGCGGCGGACCTTCGTGATGTTCGAGGAACAGCTCCAACAGGCCGGTGACCCCGCCGCCGACCCCACCATCGCCTCCTGAGACAGCCGCGAACGACATGCCCTCCACCGATGGCGTACCCGTGCCCTATGTGCCGCCCGCCGACGCGGCGGAGGCGAGACGCGTACAGGAGGAGTTGCGGTCCCGGGTGGACCTGACCGGGCCCGGTCCTGCCGCGCCCGCGACGGTGGCCGGGCTGGACGTGGCGTACGCGCAGGACGCTGACCTGCTCGCGGCGGCCGTCACGGTCCTCGACGCGGCGACCCTCGAGGTGGTGGACGAGGCGGTGTGCGTGGGGCGACCCGCCTTTCCGTACGTGCCGGGGCTGTTCGCGTTCCGCGAGATGCCGGCGTTGCTCGCCGCGCTGGACCGGCTCACCACCCGTCCCGAGCTGCTGGTCTGTGACGGGCACGGGCTTGCGCACCCGCGCCGGTTCGGGCTGGCTTGTCACCTTGGCCTGGTGACCGGGCTGCCCGCGATCGGGGTGGGCAAGACGCCGCTCGTCGGCACGTGGACCGGGGCCGGGCCCTCGGCGTGGTGACAGCGCCGACCTGTGCGACGGCGGCGAGGTGGTCGGGCGGGTGCTGCGGACCCAGGACGGTGTCCGGCCGGTCTTCGTCAGCGTCGGCCACCGGATGGGGTTGGACGACGCGGTGGATCGGGTACTGGCACTGACGCCCCGGTACCGGCTGCCGGAGACGACCCGTACGGCCGACCGGCTCTGCCGGCAGGCCCTCGCCGGGGCGGACGCGTCGGGCGGTGACCTGGGCGGGCGGTGATCGCGTGGCGCGGCGCACATGTGGGCCGCTCGATGCTCCGGGGCCTGACCGGGCCGGTAGTAACCTGGCCGGCGGATCCGGTCCGGACGCAACGGTGAGGTGGAGATGTCGGCAGGGCGGCAAGCGGCGCGATGGGCCATCGTCGGCGCGCTGCTGGGTGGCCTGATCGCCGTCCCGGCGTCACCGGCGTCGGCCCGGGACGACCGGGTGGGACTGCGCTCGGCGAAGAGCTTCACCGCCGGTGGCGCGCCGGGCACCGTGGCGATCGAGGTGCGCAAGCGGACGGACGGCTGCGTGCGGTTGCGTACCGTGGTCGGGCTCCGCCTGGACGGCCTGCGGGCCGATCAGGTCCGGGTAGAGATGGCGTCCGGGCGGCGATGGGTGCCGGTGCGGGTCTCCGGGGACGGCGGCACCGTCGCCACGGCCGCCGTCGCGCCGGTCGACCGGCCGCTCTGCAAGGGCAAGGCCGTCACCGTGCGCTACCGGGTGTCCTTCCTGGCCGGGGCCGCCGATGGTCGGCTGGAGCTGGCCGGCGAGGCGAGTGCCGCGGACGGCGAGGTGCTCGGCCGGGCCGGTGGGTCGGCCCGGCTGGTCGGCGACCCGCGCACACCCAGCCCCAGTCCGTCCCGCAAGCCCTCGCCCACGCCCAGCGCGAGCGAGACCACGGCGGCCGAGGCGGCCGACACGTCGCCGGTGGCCGCCGCCGTGCCCCCGGCCACCGCCGCGGCCGACGACTCGTCGTTCGGAGGATCCATGATCATGTGGTTCGGTATCGGGCTGGTGCTCGCCGGCGCCGCCCTCATCGTCCTGCTGCTGCGCCGCAACCGCGCCGACCGCGCCGGTGGCGGCGCGGACGCCGGCCTTCCGCCGGTGCCGCTGCCGCGCAGCACCACCACCTACCGTTCCGGCACACCCGGACCGGCCCCCACGGTGTACGGGGGCACGCCGCCGCCCCGCGCGGCCGGCAACGTGTACGGCGCGCCCGCGCCCGCCCCGGCGCCACCGGCACCGGCGGGCGGGGACGCGACAATCGTTGTGCCGCCGCCCTCGCCCCCGGCGGGCGGCGACGCGACGACCGTTCTGCCCCGCTTGCCGGACTGAGCCGGAACCCGACCCGCTCCCGGGGTTACCGTGACCGTGAGTGGTCATGCCGTTACCCGGAGGGCGCCACCTGTCCGGCTGGAGGACGGAACACCGGGGCCGAACGGGGCCCGGTGCCGTGGCCGCTCGGCCGATAAGATCGCGTGCGCCGCTCGGCACCGCCGACCGGTGAGACCGCATACGTGGAAGGAGCCGCGCCGTGGCCCTGGACCCGCAGTTGCTCGACATCCTCGCCTGCCCGGACACGCACCACGCCCCGCTGGACTACGACGCGGGGGCGCAGACGCTGACCTGCACCGAGTGCGGTCGCATCTTCGAGGTCCGGGACGACGTCCCGGTGCTCCTGCTGGACGAGGCGCGCGGTGGCCCCGCCGCCGACGAGGCGCGGGGCGGGTCGTCGCGGTGATGGAGGGTACGGCCGGGGTCAGCGGGCACCGGCACGCCGACGAGGCCCTGCTGGACGACGCGGCGCAGCTCTCCGAGCGGGATCCGGGCGGCATGCTCCGGCACACCGCGTCCGCAGGTGCCCAGGTACGTGAGTCGGCGGCGCTTGCCGCCGAGGCCAATCTGTCAGTGCTTGCCGACGACGGCCGGCCCCGCGCGGTGGTCATCGCCGGCATCGGCACCGCCGGGCGTACCGGTGACGTGCTGGCCACGGTCGCCGGGCCGCGCTGTCCGGTGCCGGTCATCCCGCACCGCAGCGCCGGCGTGCCGGGCTGGGTGGGCGCGGCGGACGTGGTCATCGCGGTGAGCGCGTCCGGTCGCAGCCCGGAGGCGCTCGGCGCGGCCGAGGCGGCGCACCGGCGCGGCGCCCGGCTGGTGGCTGTCGGCGCGCCCGACTCGCAGCTCCAGTCGGTGGCCGAGCGGGCCCGCGCGCCGTTCATCCCGGTGCCCCGGCGCGCGCCGGCCCGGGCCAGCCTCTGGGCGCTCACCGTGCCGGTTCTGCTCGCCGCCCGTACCCTCGGGCTCGTGAAGGTCAACGAGGCCGATCTGGCCGAGACGGCGGCCCGGCTGGACGCCGACGCCGATCGATGCCGGCCGACCGCGGAGTCCTTCGTCAACCCGGCGAAGTCGCTGGCTCTGGGCCTGTCCGGTTCGATCCCGATCGTGTGGGGTTCGTCCCCGCTGGCCACCGTGGCCGCCCGGCGGTTCGGTGACACGCTGTCCGCGAACGCCCGCTACCCGGTGGTCGCCGGTGCGCTGGGTGAGGCGGGCCGGGGCCGCGTCGGCCTGCTCGACGGGGTGTTCGGCGGCCTGGCGGAGGGCGAGCGGGACATCTTCGCCGACCCGGGCGACGACGAGTCCGACGGCACCCGGCTGCGGCTGGTGCTGCTGCGCGACGGCGGCCTCAACGCCGACGACGACACCGACGAGCCGCTGGCGGTGGAGGAGCGCCGCGCGGACGCGGTGCAGACGCTCGCCGAGCGCCGCGGCGTGCGCTGTGACGTGGTGACCGCCGAGGGCGGTTCCGCGCTGGAACGGCTCGCGTCGCTGGTGGCGGTCCCCGACTTCGCCTCGATCTACCTCGCCCTGGCACACGGGCTGGACCCGATGGCGGTACCGGCCATCACGGAGATGAAGGAGCTGGCAAACCAGTGAACATACGGGGCATCGAGCGAGGCGGGGAATGAGCGCGAACGGGGGCACCAAGGCGATCGTCGCCGCCCTGGCGGCGAACCTCGGCATCGCCGTCACCAAGTTCATCGCGTTCGCCCTCACCGGCTCGTCGTCGATGCTGGCCGAGTCGATCCACTCGGTGGCCGACTCGGGCAACCAGGGCCTGCTGCTGCTCGGCGGCCGGCGGGCCAAGCGGCAGGCCACGCCACAGCACCCGTTCGGGTACGGCCGGGAGCGCTACATCTACGCGTTCATCGTGGCGATCGTGCTGTTCAGTCTCGGTGGCCTGTTCGCGCTCTACGAGGCCTACCACAAGGCGTCCGACCCGCACCCGATCGAGAACTGGCAGTGGGTGCCGGTGGCGGTGCTGGTGGCCGCGATCGTGATGGAGGGTTTCTCCTTCCGTACCGCGATCAAGGAGTCCAACCTGATCCGGGGCAACCAGTCCTGGGTCCGGTTCATCCGCCGGGCCAAGGCCCCGGAGCTGCCTGTGGTTCTGCTGGAGGACTTCGGCGCCCTGGTCGGCCTGGTGTTCGCGCTGTTCGGCGTCGGCATGACGCTGATCACCGGCAACGGCATGTGGGACGCGGCGGGCACCGCGATGATCGGCGTCCTGCTCGTGGTCATCGCGGTCACGCTGGCGGTCGAGACCAAGAGCCTGCTGCTCGGCGAGGGCGCCGAGCAGGGCGAGCTGACAAAGATCGAGCAGGCCGTCACGAGCGGTCCCGAGGTGGAGCGGATCATCCACATGAAGACGCTCTACCTGGGCCCGGAGGAGCTGATGGTGGCCGCGAAGATCGCGGTGCCGGCCTGGGAGACCGCCCACGACCTGGCCCGTGACATCAACGCCGTCGAGGCGCGGATCCGGCGCGAGGTGCCGACCGCCCGGGTGATCTACCTGGAGCCGGACATCTACTCGCCGGCCGCCGAGCGCGCGGGCACCGGTCAGGCGGCGGACACCGCCGTCCCGGAGGCGGCGACCACCGACGAGGCGCACAGGGCCGGTGACACGCACACGGCGGGTGAGGCGCACGCGACCGGCGAGGTGGCCGGGCGGCCCGGGAGCTGACCGATGGAGTTGTTGCAGGGCCGGATCCGTGACTACGCCTGGGGCTCGCGCACCGCTATCGCCGAGTTGCAGGGGCGGCCGGTGCCGAGCAACGGGCCGGAGGCGGAGCTGTGGCTGGGTGCCCACCCGGGCGCCCCGGCCACCGTGCAGCGTGACGGCCGGCCGGTCAGCCTCACCGAACTGCTGGTGGCCGAGCCGGATCACTGGCTGGGTGAGCGGCTGGTCGGCCGGTTCGGCACCCGGCTGCCGTTCCTGCTGAAGGTGCTGGCGGCCGAGTCGCCACTGAGCCTCCAGGCCCATCCGGACGCCGAGCAGGCCCGCGCCGGGCACGCCGCCGACGTGGGGCGGGTCAACTACGTGGACCCGTACCACAAGCCGGAGTTGCTGGTGGCGCTGTCGGAGTTCGACGCGCTGTGCGGCTTCCGCGACCCGGGGGAGTCGGCGGCGGCCATCGCCGCGTTCGGGGTACCCGTGCTGGAGCCCGTGGTGGCGGCGTTGCGCGACGGGCCGGCGGGGTTGCGGGAGGCGGTACGCCTGCTGTTGAGCTGGCCGGTGGCGGAGCGCGCCGGGCTGGTGGCGGCCGTGCTGGCGGCGGCGGAGGCCGCGCCGGGCTCGGCGGACGCCGAGCTGGTCCGCATGCTGGCGTCCGGCTATCCGGCCGACCCGGGCGTGGTGGTGGCGCTGCTGCTGCACCACGTCCGGCTGGCGCCCGGCGAGGGCATCTGGATGCCGGCCGGGAATCTGCACGCCTACCTGCGCGGCACCGGCGTGGAGATCATGGCGGCCAGTGACAACGTGCTGCGCGGCGGGTTCACCGCGAAGCGGGTCGACGTGGACGAGCTGCTGCGGGTGCTCCGGTTCGAGGTGCTGACCCGGCCGGTGCTGCGGCCGGAGCAGGTGGAGCCGGGGGTGCTGACCTGGCCGGTGCCGGTGGAGGACTTCGCGCTGCACCGGGTCGAGGTGACCGCCGGGTCGCCGGGGGTGCGGCTGACACTGCCCGGGCCACGTCTGGTGCTGTGCCGGGCCGGGAAGCTGACAGTGGACGACGGCGTGGGCGTGGTGACGCTGGACGCGGGTCAGGCAGCCGTGGGTACGGCGGCCGGGGGGCCGCTGGCGGTGAGCGGGGCGGGTGAGGCATTCGTCGCCACCTGCGGGATGCCCTGATCCGGGCAAGTCCGACTTTCCCGAAACGGCTTGACGGTCCTCCAATGCGGTGTGACCCTATGGGTACGCAGCGTTGTCGCGCCGAAAGGTCCGGTGACGTGCGGGGGAACCAAACCGGGGGGATGCGCGGGGCGGCCGGGCCGTGAGTGGAGAGTTCGCTCACCACCGACCGCCCCGTGCGCTGTCCGCCGACCGGCCGATTGCGCGGTCGGCAAACCGGGCACGGAGGGAGTGGTCCGCGAGCGTAAGGTGGAAAGCTGCGCACCACCATCGTTCGACAGGAGCTTCCATGACCAGCACCCTCCCGGCGGCCTCCAGCGGCGCGTCGTCGCAGGCCCGGCCGAGCACCCTCGCCGAGGGCGACTACAAGGTGGCGGATCTGTCGCTCGCCGAGTTCGGGCGCAAGGAGATCCGGCTCGCCGAGCACGAGATGCCGGGCCTGATGGCCATCCGGCGCGAGTTCGCCGAGGCCCAGCCGCTGGCCGGCGCCCGGATCACCGGCTCGCTGCACATGACCGTCCAGACCGCCGTCCTGATCGAGACCCTTGTCGCGCTCGGCGCGCAGGTCCGCTGGGCGTCCTGCAACATCTTCTCCACCCAGGACCACGCCGCCGCGGCGATGGTGGTCGGCCCCGAGGGCACCCCGGAGGCCCCGGCCGGCGTGCCGGTCTACGCCTGGAAGGGCGAGACGCTGCCGGAGTACTGGTGGTGCACCGAGCAGGTGCTCAACTGGCCGGACGGCCAGGGTCCGAACATGATCCTGGACGACGGCGGCGACGCCACCCTGCTCGTCCACAAGGGCGCCGAGTTCGAGAAGGCCGGTGTCGTGCCGCCGGTCGAGTCCGCCGACTCCGAGGAGTACGCGGTCATCCTCGAACTCCTGCACCGCTCGCTGGCCGAGGACGGCCAGCGGTGGACCCGGATCGCCGCCGCCATCAAGGGCGTCACCGAGGAGACCACCACCGGTGTGCACCGGCTCTACGAGATGCACCGCGCCGGCACGCTGCTCTTCCCGGCCATCAACGTCAACGACTCGGTGACCAAGAGCAAGTTCGACAACAAGTACGGCTGCCGTCACTCGCTCATCGACGGCATCAACCGCGCCACCGACGTGCTGATCGGCGGCAAGATGGCAGTGGTCATGGGCTACGGCGACGTGGGCAAGGGCTGCGCCGAGTCGCTGCGCGGCCAGGGCGCCCGGGTCGTGGTGACCGAGGTCGACCCGATCTGCGCCCTCCAGGCGGCGATGGACGGCTACCAGGTCGCCACGCTCGACGACGTGGTGGAGCAGGCCGACATCTTCATCACCGCGACCGGCTGCTTCGACGTCATCACCAACGAGCACATGGCCCGGATGAAGCACCAGGCCATCGTCGGCAACATCGGCCACTTCGACAACGAGATCGACATGGCCGGCCTGGCCAAGCGCAGCGACGTGACCCGCGAGAACATCAAGCCGCAGGTCGACGTGTGGCGCTTCGACGACGGCCACGCCATCATCGTGCTCTCCGAGGGCCGCCTGCTGAACCTGGGCAACGCCACCGGCCACCCGAGCTTCGTGATGTCGAACTCGTTCGCCAACCAGACGATCGCCCAGATCGAGCTGTTCACCAAGACCGACGAATACCCGATCGGCGTCTACGTGCTGCCCAAGCACCTGGACGAGAAGGTAGCCCGGCTGCACCTGGACGCGCTCGGCGCGAAGCTGACCACGCTCACCAAGGAGCAGGCCTCCTACCTGGGCGTCTCCCAGGAGGGCCCGTTCAAGCCGGACCACTACCGCTACTGAGTCTCCACGCTCCCGGAGGGACCGGGGTCGGCCGCCGCGCGGCCGTCCCGGTCCCTTTTCGCGTACGGGGAAGGCTTGCGGATGTCGAACCGGGTGACGTTACGCGGATCAGCTTGACGTTTGCTGGGAAGAGGAGCAAGGTATGGCTGCCCTAAGTTAACTGAGGCAAGCCTGACTACGGAGTTCCCATGTTCGCCACGTACCTGATCGGCCTGCGTGAGGGCCTGGAAGCGACACTCGTGGTCAGCATCCTCGTCGCCTTCCTGGTCAAGTCGCAGCGCCGGGACCGGCTGCCGCAGGTGTGGGCCGGCGTCGGCCTGGCCGTGGCGCTCTCCGTCGTCTTCGGCTCCCTGATCCAGTACACCTCCACCTCGCTGCTGCGCACCTCCGAGTCGCGCGAGCTGTTCGAGGCGGTCACCTCGGTCGCCGCCGTGGTCTTCGTGACCTGGATGATCTTCTGGATGCGCCGGGCCGCCCGCACCATCGCCGGTGAGCTGCGCGGCAAGCTCACCGACGCGCTCGCGGTCGGCTCCCTGGCCGTCGCCGGCATGGCGTTCCTCGCCGTGATCCGCGAGGGCCTGGAGACCGCGCTGATCTTCTACGCGGCCGCCGAGAGTGCGGCCGGCGGCACCGGGCCCGGCGCGCTGCTCGCCCTGGCCGGCGGCATCGCCACCGCCGTCGTGATCGGATTCCTGCTCTACCGCAGCGCGGTACGGATCAACCTGAGCCGGTTCTTCACCTGGACCGGCGCGCTGCTCATCCTGGTCGCCGCCGGCATCCTCAAGTACGGCGTGCACGACTTCCAGGAGGCGGGCGTGCTGCCCGGCCTGAACGACCTGGCGTTCGACATTTCGGGCACGCTCGACCCGAGTTCCTGGTACGGCGCGCTGCTCGCCGGCATGTTCAACGTCACGGCCGCGCCGACGGTGCTGGAGCTGATCGCCTGGGTCGCGTACGCGGTGCCGGTGCTCGCGCTGTTCCTGCGCAAGCCGGGCCGGCCGGTCAAGCCCGCTCAGCCCGTCGAGCCCGCTCAGCCCGTCGAGCCGGTTGCGGCCGACGTGGCCGCCGTCCCGTCATCCCGCGCCTGACCCGCCCCTTCCGAGGAGACCCCGCGCCATGCGTACCACTCGACTCGTCGCGCCCGCCGCCGCCGGGCTGCTCGCCGTCGCCGGCCTGGCCGGGTGCGGCGGTGACGACGCCGACGCCACGAACGGCGGGCCGATCGCCGTCAAGGCCACCGACACCGCCTGCGAGGTCGGCGACACCGAGATCGACGCCGGTCAGGTCACCTTCAAGGTGACGAACAGCGGTTCCAAGGTCAACGAGTTCTACGTCTACGCCGCCGGTGACCGGGTGATGGGCGAGGTGGAGAACATCGCCCCCGGGCTCAGCCGTGAGCTGCGGGTCGAGCTGGCCGCCGGCACGTACGAGACGGCCTGCAAGCCGGGCATGAGCGGCCGGGGCATCCGGGGCGCGCTGAAGGTCTCCGGCACCGCCGCGACCGTCGCACCCGACGCCGCGCTCACCCAGGCCACCGAGAGCTACCAGCGGTACGTGCGCAGCCAGACCGCCGCGCTGCTGACGAAGACCGAGGAGTTCGTGGCGGCGGTCAAGGCGAACGACGTGGCGAAGGCCAAGGCGCTGTACCCGGTGGCCCGCACCTACTGGGAGCGGATCGAGCCGGTCGCGGAGAGCTTCGGCGACCTCGACCCGAAGATCGACGGCCGCGAGGAGGTGGTCGAGGAGGGCATGGAGTTCACCGGCTTCCACCGGATCGAGAAGGACCTCTGGACCACCGGCGACGTCAGCAAGGACGGGCCGATCGCCGACCGGCTCCTGGCCGACGTCAAGGCGATCGTCGCCAAGGCCGACGCCGAGAAGCTCACCCCGCTCCAGCTCGCCAACGGTGCCAAGGCGCTGCTCGACGAGGTCGCCAGCGGCAAGATCACCGGCGAGGAGGAGCGCTACTCGCACACCGACCTGTGGGACTTCAACGCCAACCTGGAGGGCTCGAAGGCGGCCATCGCCGCACTGCGCCCGGCGCTGGAGCAGCGCGCGCCCGACCTGGTCAAGCAGCTCGACGGCGAGTTCGCGAACGTGGAGGCGACGCTCGGCAGGCACCGGGCCGGCGACGGCTGGAAGCTGCACACGCAGCTCGGCAAGGCTGAGCTGAAGGAGCTGTCGGACGCGGTGAACGCGCTGGCCGAGCCGGTCAGCAAGGTCGCGGCGGCAGTCGCGCGATGACCGGTCCGGCCGGCGGCGACGCGTCGAGCGAGCCGAACAGCGAGCGGAGCGGCCGTGGCCTGTCCCGGCGCCGGGCGATGACACTGGCCGGCGTCGGTGTGGCCGGGGTCGCCGGGGTGGCGGGCGGCGCGGGCGCTCTGCTCGCCGGCGGGAACGAGGCGTCCGCCACCGGATCGGCCGCCGGTTCCGTGCCGTTCCTCGGCGAGCACCAGGCCGGCATCACCACCCCGGCACAGGACCGGCTGCACTTCGTCGCGTTCGACGTGGTCACGAAGGACCGGGACCGGCTCGTCGCGATGCTCCAGGAGTGGACCGCCGCCGGGGCCCGGATGACCGCCGGCAAGGACGCCGGGGTGATCGGCGCGGTCGGCGGCATGCCCGAGGCCCCGCCGGACGACACCGGTGAGGCGCTCGGACTGCCCCCGTCGCAGCTCACCCTCACCGTGGGCTTCGGGGCGACGCTGTTCCGCGACGCGCAGGGCCGGGACCGCTTCGGCATCGCCGCCCGCCGTCCGGCCGCGCTGGCCGACCTGCCGCACTTCGCCGGGGACGCGCTGCGGCCGGAGCTGTCCGGCGGTGACCTCTGCGTGCAGGCCTGCGCCAACGACCCGCAGGTGGCGGTGCACGCCATCCGCAACCTGGCCCGCATCGGCATGGGCGTGGTGAGCGTGCGCTGGTCGCAGCTCGGCTTCGGGCGTACCTCGTCGACGTCGCGGGACCAGGCCACGCCGCGCAACCTGTTCGGCTTCAAGGACGGCACCGCCAATCTCAAGGCCGAGGACGCCGGCCTGCTGCGCGACCAGCTCTGGGTGCAGCCCGGCGACGGCCCGGACTGGATGACCGGCGGCTCCTACCTGGTCACCCGGAAGATCCGGATGCTCATCGAGACATGGGACCGCAGCCCGCTGGCCGAGCAGGAGATGATCGTCGGCCGGACCAAGGGCAGCGGCGCGCCACTGGGCCGGCGCGACGAGTTCGACGAGCCGGACTTCGCCGCGAAGGGCGACGACGGCGAGCCGCTCATCGCGGCCACCGCGCACGTACGGCTTGCTCACCCGGATGCGAACAACGGCGCCCGCCTGCTGCGCCGCGGCTACAACTTCGTGGACGGCTCGGACGGGCTGGGCCGGCTCGACGCCGGTCTGTTCTTCATCGCCTACCAGCGGGACCCGCGCCGGCAGTTCGTGCCCGTCCAGACCCGGCTGGCCCGCAACGACGCGATGAACGAGTACCTGCGGCACGTCTCCAGTGGCCTGTTCGCCTGCCCGCCGGGCGTCCGCGACGCGGCCGACTGGTGGGGGCGGGAGCTGTTCGCCTGAGCGCGGCTCAGCGGCGTACCGGACCGGGTGCGGCCTCCGGCGCGGCGGGCCGTAACCCGGCGGCCGGCGCGGCCGGGTGCGGTACGCCCGCCTGCGCCGGGACCAGCTCCGGCCAGAGCGTGGCGGTGACCGTCCGGGCGCGGCCCAACCGCAGCGCGGCCCGGCGCCCCCGCTCGGCCAGCACGGCGGACAGGTAGACCCAGTCCTGCGCCGCCCAGGGCGGAGGCGGTGAGGTGACCGTCGCGACCTCGGCCCACAGCGCCCGGCCCAGCCGGGACCGGTCCGGCTCGGCGAGCTGGGGCAACCGGTCCAGGTACTGCCGGACGGCAAGCGCCAGCCCGTCGTCGAACCGGGTCAGGTCGAGCGTGGCCGCCCAGGCCAGCAGCGGCGGGGGTGCCGGCGGCAGCGGCCGCCACATTCCGGCGCCACGGGTGTGCACCACGAGCGTGCCGGCGACCAGGTCGCCCAGCCGGCGACCACGCGGGTCGGTGAGCATCACCGTGACGCCGGCGACCCAGCTCAACAGCGGCAGCACCAGGCCGGGCCACTCCACCGCGACACCGACGAGCGCCCGGGTCAGCGACTGGCCCACACCGACCGGGCCGCCGTCGGCCCGTACCACCCGCAGCCCCACGGCCAGTTTGCCCACCGTCCGGCCACCGGCGAAGCGCTCCATCACCACCGGATAGCCGAGCAGGACCAGCACCAGCAGCACGGTCTGGAGCGCGCCGGCCAGCGCGGCGTCGAGGACGTCACCGAGCAGGGCGAGCGCCACCACCGTCAGCACCGTCCCGAGCAGCAGTGCCAGCACGAGCTGGATCACCGCGTCGATCAGCAGGGCGAGCACCCGGGAGCCCAGCCGGGCCGCCCGGATGTCCAGCTCCACCGCCTCGCCGCTGACCAGACCGGCGTCGGCCCACCGGGGCGGTGGGGGAGGTTGCGCGCGCACCCCGACAGTGAACACCATGGACGCCGGACGGGGGAGGGTGAGTGGATCTCGACGCGTACGTGGCCGAGCACAACGCCGAATGGCGGCGGCTGGAACACCTGACCGGGCGGCGTCGCCTCGACGCGGCCGAGGTCGACGAGCTGGTCGCGCTCTACCAGCGCAGCGCCACGCACCTGTCCGCGCTGCGCGCCCGGGCCCCCGAGCCCGCGCTGGTGAACCGCCTGTCCCACCTCGTCCTCGCGGCCCGGGCGCGGGTCACCGGCCGCCCCCGGCTGTCCTGGACGGCAGTGGGCCGGTTCCTGGCCGCCGACCTGCCCGCCGCGCTCTACCGGGCCTGGCCCTGGTGGTGCGGCGTGGCCACCGCGTTCAGCGCCCTGACCGCCTTCCTCATCTGGTTCGTCGCCGCCAACCCGGACACCGCCGCCGCGTTCATCGGCGAGCAGGCCGCCCGGGAACTCGTCGACTCCGGCTTCGCCGGCTACTACAGCGAGTACGCCGCGCCTACCTTCGCGTTCCACCTGTGGACGCACAACGCGTGGCTGGCGGCCCAGTGCCTGGCCGCCGGTGTGCTCGTGGTGCCGGTGTTCTGGCTGCTGTGGCAGAACGCGCTGAACATCGGCGTGGTCGGCGGCGTGATGGTCTCCTACGGCCGGGCGGACGTCTTCTTCGGCATGATCACCCCGCACGGGCTGCTGGAGCTGACCGGCATCTTCGTCGCCGCCGGGGTCGGACTGCGTACCGCCTGGGCCTGGATCGCCCCGCCCGCGCACCTCGGCCGCGGCCCGGCGGTCGCCGAGGCGGGAAAGCTCGCCGTCGTGGTCGCGGCCGGTCTGGTCGGCATGTTCGCGGTCTCCGCGCTGATCGAGGCGTTCGTCACCCCGGCGCCGGTGCCGGTCGTGCTGCGGGTGGCGGCCGGTGCCGCGGTGTGGCTGGCCTTCCTGGCGTACGCGCTGGTGCTCGGCCGGCGTGCGGTCAGAGCTGGCCGAGGGACTTGAGCCGCAGATAGGTGTCGGCGACGGCCGGGGCCAGCCGGTGTGCGGGCACGTCCACCACCGTCACGCCGTAGCGCGACAGGGCGGCGCGTACCCGGTCCCGCTCGGCCAGCGCCCGCCACGCCGACGCGGCCGCGTACGGGTCGTCCGGGCCGGCCGGGGTGGCGGTGGCGAGCCCGGTCAGCACCGGGTCGCTGGCGGCGGCCAGCACCACCCGGTGCCGGGTGGCCAGCCGGGGCAGCACCGGCAACAGCCCGTCACCGATCGCGCCCGCCTCCAGCGCGGTGAACAGCACCACCAGGCTGCGCTGCCGTTCCCGGCGCAGCACCTCGGCGGCGATCAGCTCGAAGTCGGTCTCGGCCAGCGCGGGCTGCAACGGTGCCACCGCGTCGACCAGCCGGGCGAGCAGCGCCGGGCGGCCGCTGCCGGTGACCCGGGCCCGGATCTCGGTGTCCGCCGCCAGCAGGTCCACCCGGTCACCCGCGCGGGCGGCGAGCGCGGTGAGCAGCAGCGCCGCGTCGATGGCGGTGTCCAGCCGGGGCTCGTCGCCGAGGCGTACCGCCGACGTGCGGCCGGTGTCCAGCACGCAGACCAGGCGCCGGTCCCGCTCCGGGCGCCAGGTGCGCACCAGCACGTCGGCGCGGCGGGCGCTGCCCCGCCAGTCGATCGAGCGGACGTCGTCGCCCACCGCGTACTCGCGCAACGTGTCGAACTCGGTGCCGTGACCGCGCCCCCGGGTCACCTGCACCCCGTCGATGACCCGCAGCCGGGCCAGCTTCTCCGGCAGGTGCCGGCGGGAGTCGAAGCGGGGCAGCACCCGCAGCGTCCACTGTGGGGTGGCCGGGCGCCCGGCGCGCTGCCGGGCACCCAGGCGCATCGGCCCGAGCGAGCGTACGGTCAGCGCCACCGCCCGCCGGTCGCCGCGCCGGGTCGGGGTGAGCCGGACCGGCAGCGTGGCGGCGTCACCGGGCGGCACGGTGAGCAGGCGGTCCGGCGGCACGTCCGGGCGAGCCCCGGCCGACGGCACCCAGGCGTCGCGCACCTGGGCGTGCAGCGTGCGGTCGGTCGGGTTGGCCAGGTGCAGCGAGACGGTGGCGGTGCCGCCGAGGCGGACCGTCCGCTCCCCGGAACGGGTCACGACCAGCGCGTCCGGCGGGACCGCCAACGCCCGGTCGAGCAGCACCAGCAGCAGCACCACGGCGGTCAGCACGGCGACGCCGAGGAACGGCGCCGGCCAGAACGGCAGCGTCAGCGCGCCCGCGCCGAGCAGCAGACCCGCCCGCCAGGTCATCGCGGCGTCGGCACGGTGGCCAGCACCGACTCCAGCACCGCGTCCACGGTCACGCCCTCCAGCTCGGCCTCCGGGCGAGGACGCAGCCGGTGCCGCAGCGTGGGCCGGGCGACCGCCTTGACGTCGTCCGGCGTGACGTGGTCGCGGCCGGCCAGCCAGGACCACGCCTTGGCCGTGTTCAGCAGCGCGGTCGCGCCTCGCGGGGACGCGCCCAGCTCCAGCGCGGGCGCGGAGCGGGTGCCCCGGCACAGGTCCACGATGTAGCCGAGCACCGGTTCGGCCACGTGCACGTTCCGCACCTCGGCCCGGGCGGCGGCCAGGTCCGCCACGCCGGCCACCGGGCGTACGCCCGCCGCGCCCAGGTCGCGCGGGTCGAACCCGGCGTGGTGCGCGCGCAGCACGCCCAGCTCCTCCTCCCGCTCCGGCAGTGGCACTGTCAGCTTCAGCAGGAAGCGGTCCAGCTGCGCCTCGGGGAGCGGGTAGGTGCCCTCGTACTCGACGGGGTTCTGGGTGGCCGCGACGATGAACGGGTCCGGCAGCGGACGGCGCTCGCCCTCGACGGAGACCTGCCGTTCCTCCATCACCTCCAGCAGCGCCGACTGCGTCTTGGGCGGGGTGCGGTTGATCTCGTCGGCGAGCAGCAGGTTGGTGAAGACCGGCCCCTCCCGGAACGTGAAGGCGGCGGTGCGCTGGTCGAAGATCAGCGAGCCGGTGACGTCGCCGGGCATCAGGTCGGGGGTGAACTGCACCCGCTTGGCGTCCAGGTCGAGCGCGGCGGCCAGGGTCCGCACCAGCAGCGTCTTGGCCACCCCCGGTACGCCCTCCAGCAGCACGTGCCCCCGGCAGAGCAACGCGATCACCAGGCCGGTGACCACGGCGTCCTGCCCGACGACGGCCTTCGCCACCTCGGCCCGCAGGCGGTGCAGGGCGGCGCGGGCGCCGGACGGGGCGGTGGTCGTGACGGGTCCGGTCACCGGGGGTCTCCTTCGCTCGGATGCGGGGCCAGGGTACGGGTCAGGGCGTCCAGTTCGCGGGCCAGCTCCAGCAGCTCGCGGTCGTTGGCCGGGGCCGGGCCGTGGAGCAGGTCGGCCACCCGTTCCGGGTCGGCGCCGGCGCGCTCGGCGACCCGGGCGGCCACCTCGTCGTCGGGTGTCCCAGGGGGCAGGTTGAGCCGGGTCGTCAGCCGGTCCAGCGCGGCGGCGCGCAACGTCCCGGCGACGGTGTCCCGGGCGCCCGCCCGGCGGTAGAGCCGAGCCCGGCCGCGCACCGTCTCGGCGGAGCGGACGGTCACCGGCAGCGGCTCCGACACCGGCGGCCCGTGCCGGCGGGCCCGCCACAGCACCACGAGCAGCCCGGCCAGGGCGAGCTGCACCAGGACGGCCCAGAACCACTGCGGGAAGGCGCCCCAGAGCGGGTTCTCCCACGACCGGTCGGCTCGGTCGGGCGGATCGGGTCGTTCCGACCGGCCGCTGCCGGCCGGCGCGGGCTGCTCGGTGAACGGTGCCGGGGACCAGCTCGGGCGGGTCGGCGCCGGTACCGGCTCGGGCAGGTCGAGCCAGACCAGCGGGCGGTCGCCGCCGAGCAGGCCGGTGGCGAGCGCCTCGTTGCTCCACTCGCCGATCCGCTCGTTGCGGAACGGGTCACTGGCGCCGGCCAGCACCACCTCGACCCGCCCGGGGACGCGCAGCAGCGCGCCGCCGTAGCAGTGGTCGACCTCGGCCGGTCCGGCGTAACGCTGGAGGTCGATCGCGGCGACACCGGCCCGGACCGCCTCGGGCAGCCGGCACGGCGTGCCGTCCGCGTCCGGCGGCACCGCCCGCGCGGCCCAGCGAACGCCGGCCGGCTCGACCGGGACGTCCAGTTCGGCGAGCACCCGCCGGGACGGCTCGACCAGCACCAGCCGGCTGCCCGGCGGGAGGGTGGTCAGGCCGTCGAGCAGGTCCGGGTGCACGAGCCCGGGCGCGGGCACGAACAGCGTGCTCGGCTCGGCGCGGGCGGTACGCAGCGCCGCTGTCAGATCCGTCTCCCGGCGTACCGGCACGCCCTGCGTCCGCAGTGCTTCCGCGAGCCGGCTGGCGCCGTCGCCGTCGGTGGCGACCGGGGACAGGAAACCGGGCTCGTCCGCGTCGGGCCGGTCGACCGCGCGCAGCACGAGCGTGGTCACGATCAGCAGCACCGCCAGCCCGAGCGGGACGAGCAACCGGTACGGCCGCCGGCGCGGCACAGTCGTGGCCGCAGTCGTGGTCTCCGGTTCGACGGTGGCGGTCACCGCGGCTCCTCCCCGGTCAGCTCGCGACTCAGGTCGGCGGCGAGATCACGCATCCGCCGGTCGTGCGCGGCGGTGGCGGGGCGCTGGGCGTACCAGAGGTCGGAGAAGATCGCCCCGGCCTCGTGCAGCGTGGGCCGGACCCTCGGCCGGGCACGGGCCGCCGCCTCGGTCAGCTCGACGACTGTGAGCCCGGGGCGGGGCTCCACCACCTGCCGCACGACCAGGAGCCGGACCATCTCGCGCAGCCGCTCCCGGACCGCCTCCGCGTACCGGCCCTCGGCCGCCAGCCGGTCGGCCAGCCCGGGCCCGGCCGGTTCCGGCAGCCGGGGCGCGGGCAGGCGCACGGGCGGCGGGTCGTCGTCACGGGACCGGCGAGGACGCCGGAACCGGGGCCACCTCAGCCGGGGCAGGCGTGGCCACCGCAGCCGGGGGAACCGGAACCGGGGCAGCCGGCGGGGCACCCACGCGGGGAAGAAGTACCATGCCAGCGCCACCAGCAGCGCGACGCCCAGCAGGATCAGCGCGGCCAGCGGCAGCGGCACCACGTCACCGAGGGCCGCCACCGTCTCGGTCCACCACCGGCTCACCGGTACGCCGCCAGCAGGGCGGGCTCGGGCACGCCGGCGGGCGCGCGGGAGAGCCGGATGTCCAGCCCTTCGGTGCGGATCCGGGTCTCCAGGTGGAGCACCGCGTCCAGGCAGGCGAGCGCCGAGTACGCCAGCGCGTTCACGGCGGTGAAGGCGGCGATCGTCACCGGCAGCGCCCAGGCCGAGACGTCGAACAGACCCAGCATGCCCAGCCCGTAGTAGACGCCCAGCCCGATGCCGAGCCGGATCAGCCACCAGCCCAGGTAGCCCAGCAGCCGGATCGCGGCGGCCCGCGCGCCGACCCGGCCGGCGAGGCGTACCGCCCGCCACGGCGCCCGGTGCGCCGGCACCCCGTCCAGCACCAGCACCGGCACCACCAGGCCGAGCAGCGCGTACGCCAGGAACCAGCCCGGCCCGGTCAGCGCGGCGGCGGTGACGGTCAGCCCGACCAGGACGGCGGCCGGCAGCGTCGCGCCCGGCCGGGCGCCGCGCAGCAGCTCCGACGGCGCGGAACGGCGGCCCAGCAGCGCCGCGCCGGCACCGCGTGCGGCCGGGGCGCCGAGCAGCGCGATGATCGCGGCTTCGGTGCCGGCGCCGGCCGCCAGCAGCAGCCAGTACCCGGGAAGGGTGTCGCCGATCTCCGCCGGCCACCAGGCCGGCGGTTCGGCCGCGACCAGCATCCGCAGCGGGTGGAGCACCGCCTGTTCGGCGAGGGCCAGCAGGAGGGCGAGGGGGACGAGCACCCGCGCCTGGTCGCGCAGCAGCAGCACCGCCGCGTCGAGCAGCTCGCCGACGGTCAGCGGACGGCGCGGCAGCACCGCGGTCGGGCCGGCGTCGGGCACGCGTACTCCTGGGCGGGGGAGCGGAGGTGGCGGGCGGGGCGACGCCCGGGGGATCATGGTTGCACGGCGGGTCCGCATCCGGTGGACCCGACCACCCCGGCACGCCACGCTGGGCGGCCACGCCGACTGCTGTGGTGCGTGGGGCCGCTCGGCGCTACGGTTCCGTGGAGACGCCGAACACTCCAGACGAACGGGGATGGAACGATAAACCCCATGAGAGCCCGGGTACTCGTGGTCGACGACGACCCCGCCCTCGCCGAGATGCTCGGCATCGTGCTGCGCAGCGAGGGCTTTGTGCCGTCCTTCGTCGCGGACGGCGAACGGGCGCTGGCCGCCTTCCGCGACAACCGACCGGACATCGTCCTGCTCGACCTGATGCTGCCGGGCATGAGCGGCATCGACGTGGCCCGCGCCATCCGGGGCGAGTCCGGCGTGCCGATCGTGATGCTGACCGCCAAGAGCGACACCGTCGACGTCGTGCTCGGGCTCGAGTCCGGCGCCGACGACTACGTGGTCAAGCCGTTCAAGCCCAAGGAGCTGGTGGCCCGGATGCGGGCCCGGCTCCGCCGGGGCGAGGACGTGGCGCCGGAGATGCTGACCATCGGCCCGCCCGGCAACCAGATCACCATCGACGTGCCGGCCCACACGGTCAGCCGCGACGGCGAGGAGGTGAAGCTGACGCCGCTGGAGTTCGACCTGCTTGTCGCGCTCGCCCGCAAACCGCGCCAGGTCTTCACCCGTGAGGTGCTGCTGGAGCAGGTCTGGGGCTACCGCCACGCGGCGGACACCCGCCTGGTCAACGTGCACGTGCAGCGGCTGCGCGCCAAGATCGAGCCGGATCCGGAGCGACCCGAAATCATCCTCACCGTGCGAGGCGTGGGCTACAAGGCGGGCACCGGATAGCCTGGTCAGCACTGTGTTGACCCCGCTACCCTCCGCGCCCCGCCGGCTACCCGCCGTGCGGGCGCTCTGGCTCGCCCTGACCGGCCGGGCCGCCCGGCTCGCGGCCGCGGTGCACCAGGCGTGGCGGCGGTCGCTCCAGGTCCGTGTCGTCACCATCACGCTCGTGGCGTCGAGCCTGCTGGTGGGCGGTTTCGCCTACCTGATCGCCGACAAGATCACCAGCATCCTGCTGGAGAACGCCGAGACCGACGTGCGACTGCGGCTGAGCAACGGCAGGGAGTACGCGGCCAAGCAGTTCAACCTCTACAGCCAGCCGCAGGAGGCGCAGCTCCAGAACACCATCGACGGCACGGTCAACTACCTGGCCGGCGGAGACCCGACCCAGACCAGCGGCGTGGTGGTGGCGATCACCGCCGACAACTTCGCCGAGTTCATCGAACCGCGAACCACGCCCGAGGTGCCCGTGGACGCGGTGATCGGTGACGAGCTGCGGGCCGCCGTCGCCTCCGGCAAGGTCGCCCACCAGATCCGTACCGGCTCGCTCGGCGGCGAGCGCACGAAATACCTCGTCTACGGTTCCCCGGTGCCGACCAAGTTCGGGCAGGTCGAGCTCTACTACCTCGTACCGCTGGCGCGGCAGGACGCGACGGCGGCCGACGCCCGGGCCACCGTGGTCGCCACCGGCGTCGCGCTGGTGCTCCTGCTCGGCCTGCTGGCCGCCCTGGTCACCCGCCTGGTGGTGACGCCGGTACGGGTGGCCGCGCGCACCGCGCAACGGCTCTCCGCCGGGCTGCTCGACCAGCGCATGGTGGTCTCCGGCGAGGACGACCTCGCCCTGCTGGCCGCCTCGTTCAACCAGATGGCGACGAACCTGCAACGGCAGATCCTCCGGCTGGAGGAGATGTCCCGCCTGCAACGCCGGTTCACCTCCGACGTCTCGCACGAGCTGCGGACGCCGCTGACCACGGTCCGGATGGCCGCCGACCTGATCTTCGCCGAGCGCGACGAGTTCGATCCGGCGGTGGCCCGCAGCGCCGAGCTGCTCCAGGCCGAGCTGGACCGGTTCGAGGAACTGCTCACCGACCTGCTGGAGATCAGCCGGTTCGACGCCGGTTTCGCGGTGCTGGACAGCGAGCCCACCGACCTGGTGCCGGTGGTGCACCGGGTGACCGAGCGGCTGGCCGGGCTGGCCGAGCGGGTCGGCGTGACCATCGAGCTGGACCTGCCGGACACTCCGGTGATCGCCGAGGTCGACCCGCGCCGCGTCGAGCGGGTGCTGCGCAACCTGGTCGGCAACGCGGTCGAGCACGGCGAGGCCAAGCCGGTACGGATCACCCTGGGCCAGGACCAGAGCGCGGTGGCGATCACCGTGCGGGACCACGGCGTCGGCCTCAAGCCGGGGGAGGAGAAGCTGGTGTTCAACCGCTTCTGGCGGGCCGACCCGTCGCGGGCCCGGCAGACCGGCGGTACCGGGCTGGGCCTGTCGATCAGCCTGGAGGACGCCCGCCTGCACGGCGGATGGCTGGAGGCGTGGGGAGCGCCGGGGCAGGGCGCGCAGTTCCGGCTCACCCTGCCGGCCCGCGCCGGGGACCGGCTCACCACCTCCCCGCTGCGGCTGGTGCCGGCCGACGCCACGGTGCCGTTCGGTGGCCCCCGTGACGGCGGCCTGCCCGCTGTCGGGCCCGGTGGCGTGCCGGCACTGACCGCCGGACCGGCCGGCGGCGACCACGCGGAGGCGCGGCCGTGAACCGCCGCGTCCTGGCCCTGTTGCTGACCGGCGCGCTGCTGCCGGTCACGCTCGCCGGATGCGGCATCCCGGACGAGACCGACGTGCAGGTGAACGGTTCGGTGCCGGCCGCCGAGTCCGGGGTGTTCAACGGCAGCCCGGCCCGGCCGCCCGAACCGGCCGACAGCAACGAGCCGGTGCCGTTCATCGAGAACTACCTGCGGGCCGCCGCGGCCGGGGAACGCGACCAGGCGTACGCCCGGGCCCGGAAGTTCCTCGCCGAGGAGGCCCGCGACCTGCTTCCGGGCAAGCCGCAGACCAGTGAGATCGAGTTGACGGTGGTGCGGCTGCGGGAGAAGCCGGAGAGCACGCCGCCGAACAACCAGGGCACCAGCACCGTGACGCTCAAGGTGCAGCAGGTGGGCGTGCTGCGCGCCGACGGCACGCTCGGCCCGCCGGTGGCGAGCGAGACGCAGTACGTCTTCGAGCTGCGCCGCGCCGACCCCGGCACCGGCCTGCTGATCACCGACCTGCCGAACATCCTGCTGGCCAGTGACTCGGCGGTGCGCGAGTACTACCGCGCCCGCACCGTCTACTTCTGGAACACCGACCTGACCCGGCTGGTGCCGGACCAGCGCTACCTGCTCTCGACGGCGCCGACCGAGCGGCGCATCACCGAGGTGATGAAGTGGCTGGCCGACCGTCCGTCGGACTGGCTGGCCCCCGCCGTGACCGGGCTGCCGGACGGCACCCAGCTGATCAACAACGCGACCGGCGCGGACGGTCACTGGGAGATCAACCTCAACATGCCGGGCGCCAACGAACAGCGGCTGACCCGGCTCGGCACGCAGTTGGCGTGGTCGTTGTCGGACCTGGACGGCCAGGTCGACCTGAAGATCCAGAACCAGAAGCGGCTCACCGTCGACCTGCGGCGGGAACGCGTCTCGGTCACCGCCTATCCCCGCGGCGCGGATCCGATGCGGTACGCCGTCTACGACGGCGCCGTCCGTCCCCTCGGGTTCGGCAACGAGTCCCGGGCCGCCGCGCCGCTGCCGCCCGCGGAGAACCGCAACGTCGTCTCCGCGTCGCTCGCCCGCGCCGAGGACCAGGTGCTCGCCGCGCTCGTGGTGACCGGGCCGGACAACCGCAGGCGGCTCAAGGTGGGCACCGGCCCGGAACCGGTCGCGGTGTTCAGCCCCGGCGACCGGACGTTCCGGGCCATGAGCCGTCCCACCTGGCTGCGGTCGCTGAGCAAGACCCGCCCGGGCGGTCTGGTGGCGGCCGACGGCCGGCTCTACCGGTTCGACGGCGTGGGCCGGATGAGTGAGATCCCGCTGTCGGTACCCGGGCCGGTGACGGCTGTCGCCGGCTCACTCGACGGGCACCGGATCGTGCTGGCCTCCGGCGGCGCGGTCTTCGTCGCCGCGGTGAGCGTCGACGGTGGCGTGGTCAGCCTCGGACAGCCCCGCCGGGTCACCACGCTGCTCACCGGCGTGACGGTGGTGGACTGGGTGGCGGAGAACGAGCTGGCGCTGGCCGGCAACGAGGCGGACCGGCGTTCGGCGATCCATCAGCTCAGCGTCGACGGCGCCTGGGAGACCCCGCTGACGGTGGAGATCGGCGCACCGGTGACCCAGCTCGCCGGGTATCCGGGCGGCGGTGACCGTGGCCTGGCCGCGTTCTCGTTCATGTTCGAGACGGACGGCGCGGCCTGGCGGAACAACCCGTTCGACTACGTGAAGCGGGAGCAGGTGCTCGACGTTCCGGCGGGAAGCCGGGCGACAAACCCGACCGCGCCGTTCTTCCTCTACTGACCGCCCGTGCGTGACCTGGGCGGGCTCTGGTCGGACCTGACCGACCTCGTGCTGCCTGCCGGGTGCGCCGGTTGTGGCGCGACGTCGGTGCGGCTGCGGCACGGCTTCTGCTCCGGCTGCGTGCGCGAGCTGGAGTCGTTGCGTCCAGCACCGGCCCGGCCCGATCCGGCCCCGCCCGGCCTTCCGCCCTGCGTGGCGCTCGGCCCGTACGGCGGCGCGCTGCGCGAGGGGCTGCTGGCGTACAAGGAGAGGGGTCGGCACGGGCTGGCCCGGCCGCTGGGGGCGCTGCTGGCCGAGGTGGTCGCGGCGGCGGTGGGGCCGCCCGGCCCGGTGACGCTGGTGGCGGTCCCGGACACCGCCCGCGCGGCCCGGGCCCGCTACGGCGACCACCTCGACCGGTTGGTCCGGCCGGCGGCGGACCGGCTGCGCGCGGCCGGGTGGCCGGTACGGGTGCTGCGCCCGCTGCGCGCGCTGCCCCGGACCGACTCGGTGGAGCTGGACAGCGCCGGGCGGGCCGCCGCGGCCGAGGCCGCGTTCCGGCTGCGCCGTCCGCCGGGCGGACACCGGCCGGCCGGCACTGTCGTGCTGCTCGACGACATCGTCACCACCGGCGCCACGCTGGCGGTGGTGAGCCGGATGTTGCACCGCGCGGGAATGACGCCAAAGGCCGCGGCGGTGCTCGCCGCAACGCAAAAGCGGCACCATCGGTGACGCTTCGTGCATCCGTTTCACCCCTTGGTGTATGAGGTGTTAAATTCCGCGACCGCCTTCGGCAACCAGGGGTGACGGGTGGCCGAACAGGAGTTAGCGTTTCGGTGTCGGGGGTAGTGAGGATGCCAACCTTCCCCCGGCACTGGAAGGAGGCGTAGCCGAACAACACCGGTCGACGCCGAGCGGGCCCTCCCGGGTGCGTCGACCGGATGATCCGGACCGAACGACCGTCCGAACAAGGGAGGTCACGTGGACATCGTGGTCAAGGGCCGTAACGTCGAAGTGCCGGACCATTACCGGGTACACGTAGCCGAGAAGCTCGCGAAGATCGAACGCTACGACCAGAAGCTCATTCGCGTGGACGTCGAGTTGTTCCACGAGCGCAATCCACGCCAGGCGGACACCTGCCAGCGGGTGGAGATCACGTGCGTGACGCGCGGCCCGGTGATCCGGGCCGAGGCCTGCACGAACGACTTCTACAGCGCGCTCGACGCCGCCATCGCCAAGCTGGACACGCGCTTCCGCCGCGCGGCGGACCGCCGCCGGGTGCACCGGGGACGGCCGCCGATCTCAGTGGCCGCCGCGACCGCCGGGCTGCCGGTGGCCGACCTCGACGGGCCCGGTCTGGCGGCGCGCGACGGCCACGGCGCCGCCACCGCCGTCGCCGAGCGTCCCGACGAGGACCGTTACGCCGAATACGACGACCAGCCGTGGCACATCGCCCGGGCGAAGGTCCACCCCGCCGACCCGATGACCGTCGATGACGCGTTGTTCCAGATGGAACTGGTCGGCCACGACTTCTACCTGTTCCAGGACAAGGAGTCCGGCCGCCCGAGCGTGGTCTACCGGCGGCACGCGTACGACTACGGGATCATCCAGCTCGACACGTGACCCCTCGACCGGGCAGGACGGGCTCCGCACGGGGCCCGTCCTCAGCTCCCGTCGGTGGCCAACCGGCCGTAGACCACCGAGTCGACGCGGATGCCCTCCGGGCCGGGAAGCCGGCCGCGCAGCAGCCCCTCCCGCCGGAAGCCGGCCCGTTCCAGGACCCGCTGCGAGGCGACGTTGTCCGGCCGGGTACCGGCCCAGAGCCGGGCCACCCCGATGCCGAACGCCCATTCGGCGACAAGCCGGACGGTGCGGGCCGCCAGCCCGCGCCCGCGCGCCTCGGGCAGCAGGCTGTAGCCGAGCATGGCCTGCCCGGTGGCCGGCTCGTCGTAGAACAGCGCGCAGCCGCCGACGACAGTGCCGGTGGCCGCGTCGAGGATCGCCAGGTCGGCGGCCTCGCCCGCCAGCCAGCGGCTCGCCGCCAGCCGGCAGCGCCGCGCGAGCGCCGCGCGCTCCGGTGCCACCGGCGGCACCCGGTTGGCCACCACCTCCGGCAGCGTGTGCAGCCGGTACAGCGTGTCGGTGTCCGCCGGCTCCACCGGGCGCAGTGTCACGACGCCGTCGGTGAGCCGGCCGTCCGGCAGGTCCGGCAGCAGCCGGGCGACCGGCCCGGGCGGGTCGTCGGCCAGCCGCACCCAGGCGATCAGATCCTGGCGTACGCCGTCGCCGTCCGCCCCCGCCGCCCGGCGTACGCCCTCGTGCCGGTAACCGCAGGCGAGCGCGATGCGCTGGCTCGCCACGTTCTCCGTCCGGGTGAGCAGTTCCAGCCGGGCCGCCCCGGCGGTGAACGCCCGCTCGGTCAGCAGCCGGGTGGCGGCGGTGGCCACGCCCCGGCCGCGCGCCGCCGGTCCCACCCAGTAGCCGATCTCGTACGTGGCCCGCTCCGCGCTGAGCCGGGTCAGCCCGATGCTGCCGAGCAGCCGGTCGGTCGCCGGGTCGGCGATCGTGTACGCGGCGCCGCCCGCCGCCCACGCCGCCGGTGCCCCCTCGGTGATCCACCACCGGGCGGCGTCGGCGTCGTACGGGTCGGGCAGCAGGGGCATGAACCGGCGGATCTCCGGATCCGCGCAACCGGCCACCATGTCCGGTACGTCCGCGAGGTGGCACTGCCGCAGCCGTACGCCGTACCCCTCGGTCGTCTCCGGCGTCACGCCAGGTCGCCCGGCAGGAGGCCGCCGATCCACACGTCCTGCCGCTCGCCGCGGTGCTGGACGCCGCCGCGCAGCGTGCCCTCGACGGTGAAGCCGGCCTTCTCGGCGGCCCGCCGGGAGGCGGTGTTGCCGACGTTCGCGCGCCACTCGATCCGGGCCAGGCCGAGCGTGGTGAAGCCCCAGGCGCACACCGCGGCGAGCGCGGCCGGCAGGTAGCCCCGGCCGCGCGCGTGCGGCGCGGTCATGTAACCCACGTCGGCCACCAGCGGGTCTCCGGCCATGATGCGCAGGTCGATCGACGCGACGTAGCGGTCGTCCGGGTCGGCCACGGCGAACGTCACCGCGGTGCCCCGCGCCCAGGCCGGGCGCACCACGTCGCGCAGGAAGCCCTCGGCGTGCTCCGGCCGGTACGGGTGCGGCACCGTGGTCCAGTGGACGGTCTGCTCGTCCTGACAGGTGCGCGTCACCTCGGGCAGGTCGCGTTCCTCCAGCGCGCGCAGCCGCAGCTCGGTGTTCCCGGCGGTGGCGAACAGGACCGGCTGCGGCCGGCCGAAGACGGCGGCCCGGCGAGCCTGGAGCGTGTCCGGGCCGTAGGGGATCGGCTCGCCCGCCGCGGCGACCTCGCCGGGGAGCAGCGAGCCGATCCAGCCCTCGGCCCGCCCGCCGGGGCTGGGATGTGCCAGCCGCAGCTCACCGTCGATCCGGAAGCCGGCGCGCAGCGCGACCAGCCGGGAGGCGTGGTTGCCGATCTCGGCCTGCCAGGTGAGCCGGCGCAGCTTGAGCGCGTCGAACGCCCAGCGGGCCAGCGCGCGGGTGGCGCGGACCGCGACGCCCCGGCCCCGGGCCCACGGCGCGGTCCAGTAGCCGACCTCCGCCGACTCCAGCGCGCGGTCGACGGAGACCAGGCCGATCGAGGCGAACAGCTCACCGGTGCCGGCGTCGCAGACCGCGAACTGCGCGGCGGTGCCCTCGGCCCAGGCGGTGGCGCTGATCGTGGTGACGAACTCGGTCGCGTGCTCCGGGAGGTACGGGCGAGGTACGGTGGTCCAGCGCTGGATGTCCGGATCCTGGCAGGCGCGGTGCACCGCGTCGGCGTCCTCGGCGCGCCACGGGCGCAGCAGCAGGCCGTCCTCGATGATCTCCACAGGCTCCATTCGAGCCATCGTGCCGGATCGTTCGCGCACGGCGTAACCCGATTAGCGGCCGGTGGCGCACGGTGGCGGCGTTATGTCGGTTTCCGGAGTCCGGACCGCCGCCACCAGTGACCATCGTCGCGTCGGAGCGCCTACGATGGTTCGAGACCGTCTAGGGGAGCGTTGATCCGTGTCGATTCTGGAAAAGGTCCTTCGCGCCGGCGAAGGCCGCATGGTGCGTCGGCTGAAGGCCATCGCGGCCGCCGTCAACTCGATCGAGGACGACTACGTCAACCTCAGTGACGACGAGCTGCGCGGCATGACCGACCAGTTCAAGGAGCGCCTCGAGGACGGCGAGACCCTCGACGACCTGCTGCCCGAGGCGTTCGCGGTGTGCCGGGAGGCCGCCTCGCGGGTGCTCGGCCAGCGCCCCTACGACGTCCAGGTGATGGGTGGCGCGGCGCTGCACTTCGGCAACATCGCCGAGATGAAGACCGGTGAGGGCAAGACGCTGACCTCGGTCATGCCGGTCTACCTGAACGCGCTCGCCGGCAAGGGCGTGCACGTGATCACCGTGAACGACTACCTGGCGGAGCGCGACGCCGCCTGGATGGGCCGGGTGCACGAGTTCCTCGGCCTGAGCGTCGGCGTGGTGCTGCCCAACCGGCCCGCCACCGAGCACCGCGCGGCCTACGAGTGCGACATCACCTACGGCACGAACAACGAGTTCGGCTTCGACTACCTGCGCGACAACATGGCCTGGTCGAAGGAGGAACTGGTCCAGCGCGGCCACTTCTTCGCCGTGGTCGACGAGGTCGACTCGATCCTGATCGACGAAGCGCGTACCCCGCTGATCATCTCCGGCCCGGCCGAGCACTCCGCCCGGTGGTACCAGGAGTTCTCCGCCGTGGTGGCCCGGCTCCAGCCCGGCACCGACGGCGAGGGCGACTACGAGGTCGACTACGCCAAGCGGACCATCGCCATCACCGAGCGCGGCGTGGCCAAGGTGGAGGACCGCCTGGGCATCGACAACCTCTACGAGTCGGTGAACACCCCGCTGGTCGGCTACCTGAACAACGCCATCAAGGCCAAGGAGCTCTACAAGCGCGACAAGGACTACATCGTCAACGACGGCGAGGTCCTGATCGTCGACGAGTTCACCGGCCGCATCCTGCACGGCCGTCGCTACAACGAGGGCATGCACCAGGCGATCGAGGCCAAGGAGGGTGTGGAGATTAAGCAGGAGAACCAGACGCTGGCCACCATCACCCTCCAGAACTACTTCCGCCTCTACGAGAAGCTCTCCGGCATGACCGGTACCGCCCAGACCGAGGCGGGCGAGTTCAACAAGGTCTACAAGGTCGGCGTCGTGACCATCCCGACGCACCGGCCGATGGTCCGGCTCGACCGGCCCGACGTCATCTACAAGACCGAGAAGGCCAAGTTCAACGCCGTCGTCGAGGACATCGCCGAGCGGCACGAGCAGGGCCAGCCGGTGCTGGTCGGCACCGTCTCGGTGGAGAACTCCGAGATCCTGTCGCACATGCTGCGCCGCCGCGGCATCCCGCACTCGGTGCTGAACGCGAAGTTCCACGCCAAGGAGGCGGAGATCGTCGCGCAGGCCGGGCGCAAGGGCGCGGTCACCGTCGCGACGAACATGGCCGGCCGCGGCACCGACATCCTGCTCGGCGGCAACCCCGAGTTCCTCGCCGCGAACGAGCTGCGCCAGCGCGGGCTCGACCCGGTCGAGCAGCCGGAGGAGTACGCCAAGGCGATGGAGGAGATCCTCCCGACCTGGAAGCAGGCGTGCGACGTCGAGGCGGAGGAGGTCGCCGCCGCCGGTGGGCTCTACGTGCTGGGCACCGAGCGGCACGAGTCCCGCCGGATCGACAACCAGCTGCGCGGTCGTGCCGGCCGCCAGGGCGACCCGGGCGAGTCCCGCTTCTACCTGTCGCTGCAGGACGAGCTGATGAAGCGCTTCCGGGCCGGCGCGGTCGAGGCGGTGATGGACCGCTTCAACATCCCCGAGGACGTGCCCATCGAGTCGAAGATGGTCACCCGGCAGATCAAGAGCGCCCAGGCCCAGATCGAGGGCCAGAACGCCGAGATCCGCAAGAACGTCCTCAAGTACGACGAGGTGCTGAACAAGCAGCGCCAGGTGATCTACGCCGAGCGCCTCCGGGTGCTCAACGGCGAGGACCTGTCCGACCAGGTCCGCAACATGATCGACGACGTGGTGACCGCGTACGTGGTCGGCGCGACGAGCGACGGCTACGCCGAGGACTGGGACCTCGAACAGCTCTGGTCCAGCCTCAAGCAGCTCTACCCGGTCGGCATCACCATCGACGAGCTGGAGGAGGAGCTCGGCTCCCGCTCCGGCATCGACCAGGACTTCCTGCTCGCCCGCCTCAAGGAGGACGCGCACGCCGCGTACGACAGGCGTGAGGAGAGCCTCGGCGAGGAGGCGGTCCGCCAGCTGGAGCGGATGGTCCTGCTCCAGGTGATCGACCGCAAGTGGCGCGAGCACCTCTACGAGATGGACTACCTCCAGGAGGGCATCAGCCTCCGGGCGTACGCCCAGCGCGACCCGGTCATCGAGTACCAGCGCGAGGGCTTCGACATGTTCGCCACCATGATGGACGGCATCAAGGAGGAGACTGTCGGCTTCCTCTACAACCTGGACGTCCAGGTCGAGGAGGCGGAGCCGGATGCCGAGGAGGTGCAGCTGCTGGAGAAGCCGGTGGAGATCCGGGCGAAGGGTCTCAACCGCGCGCCGCAGCAGCAGGGCCTGCAATACTCCGCGCCCGCCGTGGACGGCGAGGCCGGCCGGGGCGCCCCGGTGATCGAGCGGCCCGAGCAGCAGGCGCCGGCCCTCGGCATCGGCCAGCAGTCCTCGGAGCGCCCGGCCGCCGCCACGCCGCGCCGTGCTCCGGCCGGGGCGAGCGGCCAGGCTGTGGCCGCCAGCACCGCCCGGCGGGCCGCTCCCGGCCAGGTCGACGGCGGCGAGGGCCCGTCCCGTAACGCGCCCTGCCCGTGTGGCTCGGGCCGCAAGTACAAGCGCTGCCACGGCTCGCCAAACGGCGGCAACTGACCCCGAACGCGCGCCCCGACGGGCCCCGGCCTTCCGGCCGGGGCCCGTCGTCGTCCTCCGGCCCGTCCTCCCGTCCTTCCGTCCGTCCTCCCGTCCTCCCTGGGCCGATCTTGCAGTTGCGGCCCCTGTTGTGACCGATTCATGCCGACATGGGGGTCCGAAAGTGCAAGATCGCGGGATTTGGTGGGGTGGCGCGGGCCGGAGATCCTGGTTGTTGCACTGACCTCTCGTTAGGCGAGATTGGCGTTCCGCCGGGAGCCGGGAGCCGGGAGCCGGTTGGCTACGCCCGCTCACAGGTCGACGCGGGTGGCCGCGGCGCGTCGAGTCAGGTCGGAGAGGCGACGGCCGGGCTCAAAGGACGTCCAGCACCTGGCACAGCCAGGTGCCTCGGCGGCGTTCCAGGCGTATCGCGACCGCCCAGCTCGCGCCGCCGGCCCCGGCGAACACGGCGGTGGCCTCGACCGCGCCCGCGCGGGGCTCGCAGACCCGCAGACGCCGCAGCAGCAACGCCGGTCGGGCGGTACGGCGGCGCACCGGCGTGACCCGGCGGGCCGCGCGGGTCAGCTCGACCGACACCGGACCGGCCGCCTCGGGCACGCAGAGCGGCCGGAGCTGGCCGGGCGGCCGGAAGCCGTTCACGATCTCCAGGAAGGTGCGCACGAACAGGTGCGCGGCCCGCGCTCCCTCGGGCGTGGCGGAGGCGAGGGCTGTTGCGGGCGTGCCGAACCAGCGTGGCCACGCTGCTGCCGGGTCGGGGGCGCGGCCGGGCGGGCGCGCGGTGGCACGGGGGCGCGGGCCGGCCAGGTCGAGTGTGAGCTGCCCGGCGGGACTCCAGATCGGTTCCTCGTCGGTGCAGGGCGGATCGAGCGGCGGGGCGGGCCGGAGACGGACCGGCGGGCGGGGTGCGCGGGGACGGCGGGTGTCGACCATCTCAAATCCTTGCGTTTGCCTTCGTTTGCCTCCGACAGGCTCTCATCTTCCCGGACTCGTGCGACCGCCGTCAATGGCGCACGGTTGGCGGGCGGTCACTCCTCGTCGCGCTCGCCGAGCGGGTTGCCGCGCACCCATTCGGCGGTCTCGGCGTACTTGCGCTCGATGTATTCCTCCAGCCGGGCGCGCTCGACCCGCCACTGGCCCCGGCCACCGATCTTGATCGCGGGCAGCTCGCCGCTGCGGACCATGTGGTAGACCTGCGAGTCCGAGACGTTCAGCTCGGCGGCGACGTCGGACAGCAGCAGGAACCTCGACTCCACGGTGACTCCCGGGGTTGGTTTCGTTTGCTTCAGTTTGCCATCACTGAGTGACACGGCCATGTGCCCGTTCGGGAGACACACCGGCGGGAGACTTCACCCGCGCGGGTGCCGGGTGTATGACGGTCTCGGCGTACGGCATGATCGGCGCCCGGAGCCGGCGTCCGCCGGCGATCGGCCTGAGTGTGGGAGTGACCGGTGACCGACGAGCTTGTCCGGGTGTACCTGCCGGCGACTGTCCCCATGCTCGCCCGGCTGCGCGACGAGGGGCTGAGCGCCGAGGCGGCGCACGCAGTGACCCCGGAGCTGCGCGAGTGGTACGCCGAGGGCGACGAGGAGGAACTGGAGTACGTGGCCTTCACCCGGGCCGCCCAGGACGCGCTGCTCCTGCTCCGGCACGATCCCGCCGCGCCCCGGCGACGGGTGGTGGTCTCGGCCGACCTGCCCGCCCGGGCGGTCGGCCGGGTCGTCGGCGACCTGGGATCGAGCGTGGTCCGGCCGGCCGGGCCGGTTCCCGTGAAGTCGGTGGCCGCGCTGCACGTGGACGGCGCTGACGCGGTCGAGGACGTGGCGGCCGCCGTCGACGTGGTGGTGGAGGCCCAGGCCGGCGACCCGGACGCCCAGTTCACAGTCGACGGCGCCGAGGACCACGAACTGGAGTGGTACGACGTGACCGAGCTGGACCTGCTGCTGCGCGAAGCGGGCTGACGGCGCGGCGGTTCAGGCCGCCGGCTCGTCCTCGTCGTCCACCGGACGCGGGCCGAGCGTGCGCCCGAAGACGATGAGCGTGGTCAGCGCGCCCACGAAGAGCACCCAGATGCCGTTGTCCACCCGCGAGGTGCCCAGCGCGGTCTGCGCCACCTCGTCGGCCTCGCTGAGCGCGGCGGCCAGGTCGAGCAGCCCGCGCCCGCCGATCCGGATGATCACCTCGGTGAGCAGCAGGAGCAGGCCCGCGCCCGCCCCGGCGACCAGGTAGGCCGGCCAGCGCAGCGGCGACGCCGCGCCGTCGCGGCGCTCCGCCCGGCGCCGGGACCAGGTGAGATAGAGGTACGCGGCCAGCCCGGCGAGCAGCCCGGCGAGCAACGACTCGGTACGCGAGACCCACTTCGCGGCGTCCAGCACCGACTGCTGCGTCTCCCCGGCGCCGAACAGGTCGGAGAGCGGGTCGCGGGCACGGCTGAACAGCACCACGAAGATCTGCGCGGTGAGCGTCGCGACGGTGATCGCCCCCACCACCCGGGCCTGGCGCGCACCGGCCATCGCCCCGCCGATGATCGCGGCTGCCGCCGTGGTGCCGGCGATGGTGTTCGTGGTGGCGTTGTCCGCGTACGTCAGGTTGATCGCCACGGCGGCGACGAGCCCGACCAGGAGGCCGGCGCCGACGGCGGCCAGGAAGCGGAGCGTGGCGCGGCCCAGCCGGTTGGTCGCGAGCAGGGCCACTGTGGCGCCGGTGACCAGCGCGGCGGTGATGACGCCGGGCAGCGCGTACGCGGAGAGGCTGATCGCGGTGACGCCGGCAGCTGTCGAGTGGATCGCCTCCCGGGTGGACCAGAGCATGGCGGTCAGCCACCCGATCGAGACCAGGGCGAGCACGAGCGCGCCCGGGGCGAACTCCGGACGCCCGGCCGCGACGACCTCGTCCGTGCTCGCCTCGCCGACCGACGGCTCGACGGCCTCGGGCTGATCCGTCTCGGCGGCCGTGGAGTTGCCGGGCTGGTTGCTCATCGTCTTCCCTTCGACGGTCGCCGGATCTCCCCGCGCCGGGCCGGGCAGGTCACCGGTCATCCAGCGTACGCGGCGTGCCGCCGCTCCTCGGGCGGGCCGGGCGCGGCAGGTGCCAGAACCGATCACGCCGAAGGATCAACGACGTGTCGTCCCGTACTCCGATGTTTCGTCGGTCGTGGGTGGGCGGCGGCCGAAGGTCCGGAGACAGCCGGCTTGTCCGGTGTGCCGGGGAGGCGCGGCCCGCGGGCGCGTCTCGTGACAGAATCGGGGGCAGGTCCCGCCGCCGCCTCACCCCGCGGTGTCCGGCGTCCGGCCGCCCGGCCGGGGCCCGCGGGTCCGGTTTCGCCGCCGTCGTCGAGATCGCCAGGAGCTGTGATGGACGCCGTGTTCTCCGTACCCGAGCCCCTCAACGAGCCGGTACACACCTACGAGCCCGGCAGCGCCGACCGGGAGCGGCTCCAGCGGAGGCTGGCCGAACTGGCCGCCGAGCGGATCGAGCTGCCGATGACTATCGCCGGTGAGCGGCGGATGGCCGGCGGCGCGTCGATCGACGTGGTGCAGCCGCACAAGCACGCGCACGTCCTCGGCGTCACCGGGCACGCCACCCACGACGACGCCCGCGCCGCGGTCCGGGCCGCGAAGGACGCCGCGCCGATGTGGCGCGCGCTGCCGTTCGAGGAGCGGGCCGCGGTCTTCCTGCGCGCCGCCGACCTGCTGGCGGGCCCCTGGCGGGACACGCTCAACGCGGCCACCATGCTCGGCCAGTCCAAGACGGCCGTCCAGGCCGAGATCGACTCGGCCTGCGAGCTGATCGACTTCCTCCGGTTCAACGTGCACTTCGCCCGGCGGCTCCTGGCCGAGCAGCCGCTGTCCTCGCCCGGGGTCTGGAACCGCCTCGACCACCGGCCGCTGGAGGGCTTCGTCTACGCGATCACCCCGTTCAACTTCACCGCGATCGCCGGCAACCTGCCGTCCGCGCCGGCCATGCTCGGCAACACGGTGGTCTGGAAGCCGTCCCCGACGCAGCAGTTCGCGGCGCACTTCACCATGCGCCTGTTCGAGGCCGCCGGCCTGCCGCCCGGTGTGATCAACATGGTCACCGGTCGCGGCGAGGAGGTCTCCGAGGTGGTGCTCGCCGACCCGGACCTCGCCGGTATCCACTTCACCGGCTCGACGAAGGTGTTCCAGCACCTGTGGAAGACCGTCGGCGACAACATCGCCCGCTACCGGGGCTACCCCCGGCTGGTCGGCGAGACCGGCGGCAAGGACTTCGTGGTCGCGCACACCAGCGCCGACGTGGACGCGCTGCACACCGCGCTGATCCGGGGCGCCTACGAATACCAGGGCCAGAAGTGCTCGGCCGCCTCCCGGGCGTACGTCCCGCGGTCGCTCTGGGAGGGCGGGCTGCGCGACCGGCTCGCCGCCACCGCCGACTCGCTGACCTACGGCGACGTGACCGACTTCAGCAACTTCGGCGGCGCGGTGATCGACGACAAGGCGTTCGGCCGGCACACCGCCGCGCTGGAGCTGATCAAGGGCGACGACTCCTGCCGGATCCTGGCCGGCGGCACCGCCGACGACTCGGTCGGCTACTTCGTCCGTCCGACGCTGTTCGAGTGCTCCGACGCCGCGCACGAGACGTTCACCACCGAGTACTTCGGGCCGATCCTCGGCGTGCACGTCTTCGACGACGCCCGCTTCGACGAGGTGGTCGCCCAGGCCGAGTCGATCGCGCCGTACGCGCTGACCGGGTCGATCTTCGCGACCGACCGCCGGGTAATCGACCAGGTGGCGGAGAAGATGCGGTACGCGGCGGGCAACTTCTACATCAACGACAAGCCGACCGGCGCGGTCGTCGGGCAGCAGCCGTTCGGCGGCGCCCGGGCCAGCGGCACCAACGACAAGGCGGGTTCCTGGCACAACCTGGTCCGCTGGATGTCGCCCCGGACGATCAAGGAGACGTTCGTCCCGGCGACCGATCACGTCTACCCGCACATGGGCTGAGGCGCTCGAAGAGGGCCCGTCCCGGCCGGGGCGGGCCCTCTTCCTCATCCGACAGTGCACATCGGACCCGTCATCGGGTGCCGAAATGAGCAAATCCTGGACGCCGGAGCCGACAAAGTGGCAGCTTAGAGGGCATGGCGGAATCCGGAGTCAACCCGACGGCAGCAGCTCTGCTCGGTCTGCTGCACGACGGCCCGATGACTGGCGGCCAGTTGATGGCCGCCGCTGAGCGCCGTCTGGCGCCGTACTGGTCGATGACCCGCAGCCAGGTCTACCGGGAGCTGCCGGTCCTGGCCGAGAAGGGTCTGGTGCGGCTCGGCAAGCCCGGGCCGCGGATGAGCCAGCCGTACGCGCTGACGGCGGCCGGAAAACGGACATTCTCCCGCTGGCTCGCGGAGAATCCCGGCAAGGACACGATCCGTAACCCGATAGCGCTACGGATCGCGTTCGGCGGCCTGCACTCGGCGAGCCAGCTCAAGAACCTGTACGCCACGGCGAACGAGTACCACACCGAGGCGCTGGCGGCGGTGCGGGAGCAGGTCAAGAACGCCAAGAAGGAAGGCGACAGCTACGACGCCAGCGCGCTGGAGTTCGCCGTCGCCTACCACAAGGCGGCGCTGTCCTGGCTGAAGACCGCGCCCGTCGGCTGACCACCTGGGGCGCACTCGCTGGAGTGGGCAGCGCAGACTTTTCGCGCGTGACTGCGGGGCTCGCAGGCTCACTCCTCGCACGCGCCGGTAGTCTTGTCTGTCGTGACCGCTGCCGATTACGCCGAACAGCTCAAGGATCTCGACGCCACGCTGCGCAACATCGAGGCCGTGCTCGACCTCGACAAGCTGCGCGAGCAGAAGGCCCGGCTGGAGCAGGAGGCCTCCGCGCCCGACCTCTGGGACGACCAGGCCAAGGCGCAGCAGGTGACGTCGCAGCTGTCGTACGTCAACGGCGAGATCACCAAGCTGGGTGACCTGCGCTCCCGGCTCGACGACGCCGGCGTGCTGCTGGAGCTGGCCCAGGCCGAGGACGACCCGGGTGTGCTGACCGAGGTCGAGTCGGAGATCACCGGGCTGACCAAGGCCATCCAGGAGATGGAGGTCCGCACGCTGCTCTCCGGCGAGTACGACTCGCGGGAGGCGCTCGTCGCGATCCGGGCCGGCGCCGGTGGCGTGGACGCCGCCGACTTCGCCGAGATGCTGCTGCGGATGTACCTGCGCTGGGCCGAGCGGCACGGCTACCCGACCGAGGTCTACGAGACCTCGTACGCCGAGGAGGCGGGCCTCAAGTCGGCCACGTTCACGGTGAAGGTGCCCTACGCCTACGGCACGCTGAGCGTGGAGTCCGGCACGCACCGGCTGGTGCGGATCAGCCCGTTCGACAACCAGGGCCGCCGGCAGACCAGCTTCGCCGGGGTCGAGGTGCTGCCGGTCACCGAGCAGACCGACCACATCGACATCCCGGAGAACGAGGTCCGGGTGGACGTCTACCGGTCGTCCGGGCCGGGTGGGCAGAGCGTCAACACCACCGACTCGGCGGTGCGGCTGACCCACATCCCCACCGGCATCGTGGTGACCTGCCAGAACGAGAAGTCCCAGCTGCAGAACAAGGCCTCCGCGATGCGGGTGCTCCAGTCCCGCCTGCTGGAGCGCAAGCGGCAGGAGGAGGAGGAGAAGCTGGCCGGCCTGAAGACCGGCAGCACCAGCTCCTGGGGCGACCAGATGCGCTCGTACGTCCTGCACCCGTATCAGATGGTGAAGGATCTGCGTACCGAACAGGAGACGGGCAATCCGTCCTCGGTCTTCGACGGTGACCTGGACAGCTTCATCGAGGCGGGAATCCGCTGGCGGAAGCAGCAGCAGCTCACCGCTGACGGTGCGTGATCACGTTTGGACGCAGCGCGTCATCGATCTCGTGTTGACCGGGTAAATCGATGACGCGCACCGCTTCGGCGGGGCGTGGGGCTTGGCTCTGCGGTTACACCGCGTAGACTACCGACCCGTGATTCAGCTTGAGCAAGTGACGAAGACGTACCCGAAGGCGTCCCGGCCTTCGCTCGACAACGTGTCCGTCTCGATCGAGAAGGGCGAGTTCGTCTTCTTCATCGGTCCATCCGGCTCCGGCAAGTCCACCATCATCAAGTTGCTGCTGCACGAGGTCACGCCCAACAAGGGCCGGGTCGTCGTCAACGGCAAGGACGTCACCTCGATGCGTTCCTGGAAGCGACCCCACTTCCGGCGTTCCATCGGCTGCGTCTTCCAGGACTTCCGGTTGCTGCCGAACCGCACCGCGTACGAGAACGTGGCGTTCGCGCTGGAGGTGATCGGTAAGACGAAGGCGGTCGCCCGCCGGGTCGTGCCGGAGGTGCTGGAGCTGGTCGGTCTCGGCGGCAAGGAGCACCGCTACCCGCACGAGCTGTCCGGTGGTGAGCAGCAGCGTGTCGCGGTGGCCCGGGCGTTCGTCAACCGGCCGCTGATCCTGCTGGCCGACGAGCCGACCGGAAACCTGGACCCGGACACCTCGATCGAGATCATGCGCCTGCTGGACCGGATCAACCGCACCGGCACGACCGTCGTGATGGTCACGCACGACTCCAACATCGTGAACCAGATGCGGCGCCGGGTCATCGAGATCGAGAGCGGCCGCATCGTGCGCGACCAGGCCCGGGGCGTCTACGGCTGAGCCGGCCGACGTTCCGTAGACCCTGACGACGAAACCTCACGCCGGAGAGCCGGAGGATATCCCGATGCGGATGAAGTACGTCCTGTCCGAAGTACTGGTCGGGCTGTGGCGCAACGTCACGATGACCATCGCCATGATCATCACAATGGCGGTGTCGCTGTTCATGCTGGGCGGCAGCGGCCTTCTCTACCAGAAGGTCGGCGACATGAAGGACCTCTACTACGAGAACGTCGAGGTCTCGATCTTCCTGAAGACCGATGCCACCAAGGAACAGGTCGACGCGCTGGGCCAGCAGCTCGGCCAGGACCCGCTGGTCAAGGACTCGACGTACGTCAACAAGGAGCAGGCGTACGAGCGCTTCCAGCAGATGTACGCCGACGCCCCGGACCTGGTCAGCGCCGTCAAGCCGGACCAGCTTCCCGAGTCGTACCGGGTCAAGCTGAACGATCCGGAGCAGTACAAGGAGATCTACGACAAGTACAAGGCCACCGAGGGCATCGACACGATCGTCGACCAGAGCAAGCTGCTCGACAAGGTCTTCGGCGTGCTGAGCGGCTTCCAGAACGGAGCGCTCGCGATCGCCACGGTGATGGCCATCGCCGCCCTGCTGCTCGTCGCGAACACCATCCAGGTCGCCGCGTACAGCAAGCGGCGTGAGGTGGCGGTCATGAAGCTGGTCGGCGCGTCGAACTGGTTCATCCAGGCGCCGTTCGTGCTGGAGGCGGTGGTGGCCGGTCTGTTCGGCTCCATCCTCGGCCTGCTCGCGTTGATCGGGGTGAAGGTGGTGGCGGCCGGCAGCTCGATGGCCGCACTGGAGGGCCTGATCACCCCGATCTCCTGGTCCGAGATCTTCCTGACCTTCCCGCTGATGGCCGCCGTCGGTGGCGTGGTCAGCGCGGTCACCGCCTGGGTCACGCTCCGCTTCTACCTGCGGGTCTAGTCACCTCCTGCGGCTCGACGAGGGCCCTTCCGCGCCGGAATAAACCGCGCGGGAGGGCCCTTGTGGTTCCGGTAGCATGATCTCCGCTCGCCGGCCGGTGGCCGGTGAGTCGATCGGGAAGGGGGTGGCGCCGATGCCACGGGAAAAGGGTCGGAAGGTGGTCGCCTCCAACAAGAAGGCACGCCACGACTACGCCATCCTCGACACGTACGAGGCGGGCATGGCGCTCACCGGTACCGAGGTGAAGTCGCTGCGGGCGGGGCGGGCGTCGCTCGTGGACGCGTTCGCCCAGGAGCGGGACGGCGAGATCTACCTGCACGCCATGCACATCCCGGAGTACGCCCAGGGCACCTGGACCAACCACGAGCCCCGGCGCACCCGCAAGCTGCTGCTCAACCGGCTGGAGATCGACCGGCTGCTGGGCAAGCTCAAGGAGAGCGGCCTGACGCTGGTGCCGTTGCAGGTCTACTTCTCCGACGGCTGGGCCAAGGTGGAGATCGGCCTGGCCCGGGGTAAGAAGTCGTACGACAAGCGCCAGGACCTGGCCAAGCGGGACGCCGCCAAGGAGATCGCCCGGGCGGTGGGCCGGCGCGGCAAGGGCATGGCTGAGTGATACGTCCGGTTCGTCCGGCTGCCCGCGTCCAGTGGGCCTCGGGATGAATCCGGTTGCGCCAGGCGTTACGCTTGGTGTGCTGCCGACAGGGGCAGCGCTTCGAGGGGGTGACTGGTTTCGACTTCGTACGCAGCGACAGGGGAAGCGAGCCGAGGAAGCCGACGTCGTCTCGAGAATCGGTCGTCGGAAACCAATAAGCGCCAAGAACAATCGCGCTGACTTCGCTCTCGCCGCCTGAGGCGAGTAGCAAGTCTGTCGGCCTGGGAGCGCCTTCGACCCAGTTAGCCGGCATCAGCTAGAAGGCTGGCCAATCGGACCCGGTCGCGGGGTCCGTGCGGCGAGATCAATCAGCGACTGGGCCCGTCACACCAACTTGCTCGCGTGAGCGGTGGGGCCGAGTAGAGGCATAGCGAGCTGCGCTCGGAGAAGCCCTGACAAACCGGCGAAGGACCCGGGTTCGATTCCCGGCACCTCCACTACACGGCCTGTGCGCCCCGGTCTACGAGGACCGGGGCGCACAGCCGTCTGAGGCGCGAGATGCGATCGGGGCAGGTGAGGCCCGAGGGGCAGATGAGGCGGCCCCGACCGCTGGACAGCGCCGGTGACCGGGTTCACCATCGCCATACGGGTTCGCACCCAGCAGCGGGAGGTGTCCCATGGTCACCAGTCCGATCCAGCAGCCGACCGTAGTGCTCCCGAGCGCCTCCGGCGACCTGCGCGCCCTCGGGCGGGCGCTGGCCACCGCCGGGCCGCGCTGGCGGGAGAGACTGCTCGCCGACCTCGACCCCGTCCGGCGGGGCTTCGCCGAACACGTCCGCGTCACCGAGGAACCGGGCGGCCACTACGCCGACCTGGTGCGCGCCGCGCCGCGACTGGACCGGGGCGTACGCCTGCTGGTCGCCGAGCACGCCGCGATCAGCGGGGCGCTCGCCGCGCTCCAGCACGCCGTACGCCTGCCGGGGGTGTCCGCGGCGGAGGTGCGGGCGCGCACCCGCGACCTGCTGCGCGCGTTGGACCGGCACCGGCGGCACGGTGCCGACCTGCTCTGGGAGGCGTACCAGGCCGACCTCGGCGGCGAGGACTGAGCCGGGAACCGGCCGGGGCGGCCACGCGTCCAAGCGGTATGCGCCGCGTGCTCGCCCTGCTCGGGATCCCGTTGCTGGCCCTCTCCGCCTGCGCCTCGCCCGGCGCCGATCCGGGGGTGGCCCCGCCGGCCGGCCCGGACCAGCGGACCGCGTTCACCGAGCGGGCGCAGGAGGTCGCAGCGGGCTGGCGGCCCGTGCCGGGCTGGCGCGACGGGTACGTGCCGCTCCAGGAAGCCACAGTGCTCACCGGCGACCCGGGCTTCACCGACGAGACGAAGACGGCGTTCGGGGCCGGCTGGTACCGGGACCAGATCCCGATCCCGGCCGCCGTGCCGAAGGACGGCACGATCCGGTTCCCCGACGGCACGCTGCGGGTGCCGCTGGTGAGCGCCGCCGACGCGTACGCCCAGCTCCGCCAGGGCGACCCGCCGCCCTGCGACGGGCGCCCGGCCGCACCGGACCCGGCACCGACCGGGCGGCCCGGCCCGAACGACCCGGTGTCGACCTCGGCGCCGGGCGCGTGCGTGGCGCTCACCGTGACCGGGGTACGGCTGGGCAGCGCGCCGGTGTTGACCAGCCGTGGCCGCGCCGAGGTGCCCGCCTGGCTGTTCACAGTGGACGAGCTGGCCGTACCCGTGGCGCGGATCGCCGTGGCGCCGCGCGTGACCGGCCGGGCCCCCGGCGGCGCGGTGCCCACCCGGCCGCTGCCGGCGGGCCTGGTGTCCGCGCAGGAGCTGCGGGCGGTCGAGGGCAACCGGATCGACTACGTGCTCGGCGTCGGCGCCTGCGACGGGCCGCCCACCCCGCTGGTGCTGGAACGGCCGGACGTGGTGGTGATCGGCGGCGCCGTGATCGCCTCCACCGGCGTCTGCACCGCGCAGCTCGTGCTGAAGCCGGTCAGCGTCACGCTCGACGCGCCGCTCGGCGGACGTGTCGTGCTGGACGCCGGCAGCGGCGCCCCGTTGACCGTCCGGCCCGGCTGAGGCTCACAGGATCCGTGGCACGTCGGTGCTGATCGCCACCGGCAGCACCGTCGGCCGGTCCGCGGCCAGCGCTGTGGCGAGCGCCGCACCGAGCCCGTCCAGGGTGGTCGCCTCACCGGCGCAGCCGTAGCCGTGCGCCACCGCCGTCACGTCGAGCCCGGGCAGGTCCAGCGCCGGCACGCCCGGAGTGTGCTTCAGCTCGGCGAACGCCTTGAGGATCGCGTACTGCCGGTTCACCGGGACCACGACGGCGAGCGGCAGGCGCAGCCGCGCCGCCGTCCACAGCGCCTGCACCGAGTAGTGGAACGAGCCGTCGCCGACCACCGCGACCACCGGGCGGCCACGCCCGGTGTCGCGTTCGGCAAGGGCCATCCCGACCGCAGCCGGCAGCCCGAACCCGAGACCGCCGCTGGCCATCGTCAGGTACGAGCGCGGCCGGTCGATCGGCAGCCGGCGGCGCAGCGCGGCCAGGTTCGACGGCGACTCCTGCACCAGCACCCCGTCCGCCGGCCACGCGTCAGCCAGCGCGGCGAACAGCGCGTCGGCGCTCGGCGGGTCGGCCGGCTCGGGCGGGGCCGGCCGCGGTCGCGGTGACGGCGCCGCCCGGCCGGTCGCCGGCAGAAGCTCGCACAGCGCGGCCATGGTCAGCCCGGCGTCGCCGAGCAGGCTCTCGCCGACCGGCGCGCGGGCCGCCTCGTCCGGGTCGTCGGTGACGTGCAGCAGCCGCGTGTCGCCGGGCAGGTAGTCGCCCGGCACGTGCGGGTAGTAGCGGAACACCGGGGCACCCACCACGAGCACCACGTCGTGGCCGCGCAGCGCCTCCGACAGCGGTCCGATCGCGTACGGCAGCACGCCCCGAAAGTGCGGATGCCGCTCGGGGAACACGGCCCGCTCCGGCGCCGGGGCGGCCCAGACCGGGGCGGCCAGGTGCTCGGCCAGCGCGACCGCCTCGGGCCAGGCGTCCGACCGGTCCACCGCCGCTCCGAGCACCAGCGCCGGGGTCCTGGCGGCGGCCAGCACGTCGGCGAAGCCCCGCAGCCGGTCCGGGTCCGGCGCGATCCGGGTGGCGACGGTGCGCACCTGCGGCGGCGGGTCGGCCGGGCGGTCCCAGTCGTCCATCGGCAGGGAGAGGAACACCGGCCCGGCCGGTGGCTGCACCGCCGAGGCGTACGCCCGCATGAAGGCCGCCGGGATGTCCTGCGCGCGGGTGGGCTCGTGCGCCCACTTGACGTACGGCTGGGCCAGCTCGACCGCCCGCGGGCTGGCCAGGCGCGGTTCGATCAGCAGCATCTCGCGGGTCTGCTGCCCGGCGCTGACGATCAGCGGGGTCCGGTTGTGCCAGGCGGTGACCAGGTTGCCCATGCCGTTGCCGGTGCCCGGCGCGGTGTGCAGGTTGACGTGCGCGGGCCGGCCGGTGCCCTGGGCGTACCCGTCGGCCATGGCGACCGCCGACGCCTCCTGGAGCGCGTGCACGTAGTGGAAGTCGTCCGGGAAGTCGGCGAGGAACGGCTCCTCGGTCGAGCCGGGGTTGCCGAAGACGGTGGTCAGGCCGAGCGCGCGCAGCAGGTCGTACGTCGCCTCCCGCACCGTCGCCATGGCCGGCCGCCTCCGTCCTCACACGCGGATGCCGGATCCGGTCCGGTGCCCAGTCTCCCGACCAGCCGAATCTATCGGGCTTAAGCCGACTTTTCGGGCGCTTCCCGCGCTCAGGGCAGCGGGAACGGCAGCGTGATCCCGTCCAGCGCGCTCCCGCACCGGCAGTCCCGCTCGGCGGGCAGCGCCGCCACGGCGTCCAGCAGCAGCCCACGCAGCCGGTCGGTGTTCTCCGCGAAGACCCGGAACACCTCCTCATGGGTGACCGACTCGCCTGCCTCGACGCCCGCGTCCAGGTCCGTCACCAGCGCGATCGACGTGTAGCAGAGCGCCAGCTCACGGGCGAGCACCGCCTCCGGGTGGCCGGTCATGTTGACGATCGTGCCGCCCATCGAGGCGAACCAGCGCGACTCCGCCCGCGTCGAGAAGCGCGGACCCTCGACCACCACGACGGTCCCGCCGTCCACCACCGGCACGCCACGCCCGGCCGCCGTGTCCAGCAGCGTGCGCCGCCCGGCCGGGCAGTACGGATCGGCGAACGACACGTGCACCGCGCCCCTGTCGTAGTAGGTCTGCGTGCGCCCGCTGGTGCGGTCGATCAACTGATCCGGCACCACGAACGTCCCCGGGCCCAGCTCCGGCCGCAGGCCGCCCACCGCGCACGGCGCCAGCACCTGGCGTACGCCCAGCGACCGCAGCGCCCACAGGTTCGCCCGGTACGGGATCAGGTGCGGCGGGTACCTGTGGTCGCGCCCGTGCCGGGGCAGGAACGCCACCCGGCGACCGCCCACCTCGGCGACCGTGATCGGGCCCGACGGTGCGCCGTACGGGGTGTCCACCACGTGCTCCACCCCGTCGAGCAGGGCGTAGAGCCCCGACCCGCCGATCACCGCCAGTTCGGCCTGCGCCGCCATTCGGCCCTCCCTCGATCCGTCGTGATCACCCGCCGTCAGACCTTAACCAGCGGGCCGGGTGCAGGCTATGGTGCGTGACATGGCGTTGACAGGGTGGACGGTCGACGGCCTCGGGCCCGTACGGGCACACGGCTGACGGGTGTCGGACATGCAGGGTGAGGGGCAGGCGATCGGTGGCCGGGCCATGGAGTCGATGACCGGACGGCTGCTGGTCGCGACACCGGGGCTCAAGGACCCGAACTTCGACCGTACGGTCGTGCTGCTCGTCGCCCACGAACCCGGCGGCGCCCTCGGGGTGGTGCTGAACCGCGCCACCGAGGTCTCGGTGGCCGACGTGCTCGGCGACTGGAGCGACCTGGCCGGCGACCCGGCGGTGCTGTTCGAGGGCGGCCCGGTGCAGCCCGACTCGGCCATCTGCCTGGCCCGCATGCGGCACCCGGTCCGCCCGGTCAAGGGCTTCCACCGCGTCTCCGGCGCGGTCGGCACCATCGACCTCTCGGTCGACCCGGAGAAGCTGCGCGAGGCCATCGGCGGCATCCGGGTGTTCGCCGGCTACTCCGGCTGGGGCGCCGGTCAGGTGGAGCGCGAGATCGAGGAGGGCTCCTGGTTCGTGTTCGACGCGCTGCCCGGCGACGCCTTCGTCGACCGGCCGGATGATCTCTGGCCGATGGTGCTGCGCCGGCAGGGCGGCATGATGGCGGCGGTGGCCCACTTCCCGCCGGACGTGGCGCTGAACTGACCCGGGTGCGGGGGACCCCGCGAGATGACCATGCCGGACGGCGTGTGTATAGTTCTCTCCGTGCCCGGGCGACCGGGGACGACCGCAAGGGGCCGTGGCGCAGCTGGTAGCGCACCACACTGGCAGTGTGGGGGTCAGGGGTTCGAGTCCCCTCGGCTCCACCCTTGGGACAACAGGTCAGCGGCCTGGTCGGATGATCATCGACCGGGTCGCTGATTGCTTTTCGCCCGACGTTCCCGCTTGTTGTCATTGCCCATTCCTCTGAGGGGCGAGGAACTGGGCACCGCAGTGACCAGTTGTCGAGGCAGCAATTGGCATGCCTGCACGACGGTCCCTGCCGACGGTTCTGAGTGCGCGCGACGGCAGGCGGGGTGGCGGTCGGTCAGCGACACCGGTAGTGCTTGGTCCTTGCTTGGAGGGCCTCTCCGGCCTCTATTCCGTGGTGCAACGGCTGGGCGCTATCCCAACAGAGTGCGGGCCCTTTGGCTCGGCCTTAAGGTCGTGACCTTGTACGGGCAGTTCCTGTCCGTCAGCAAGGTGTAGGCATTGATGGCGCGATCGGCGGCGTCCCAGGCTTGCTCGGCCGGCGACATGCCTCTGCCGCGGTTCCGGAAGAGAGCGCCGTAGAACGCGGAGCAGAACACGCCGCTCTCGTGCCAGCCGACGTTTGCGGAGGTGCCGATGTAGGTCACTTCCCCTTGTAGGCAGTCGCGCACCGCCTTCTGCCACACGCCGGTGCCGGTCCTGCAGCCGTCCGCGATGATGGCGCTCGTCGAAATCCCCTTGCTCTGTGCCGCCGCCACCTCCCCAAGATGCTCCAAGGAGATCTCGACCTCGCCGCCCGTGCTGCTGAATGTCGGCGTGATTGTGTGGTCGCCGTGCGCCATGACGTGAAGGACATCGCATGACGCGGTGAATGCGGACAACACCGTGCTGGGATCTCGGGACCGAACGAAGTCGATGTCGACGACGGGTTCGTCGCACCCGGCGTTGATGTTCTGAAGCGTCGACTGCACGAAGGTCATCGCCGCGTCGAACGATGAATCCAGGCCGAGGTCCAGCAGGCTTACTCGTCTGCGCTTCATATGGCCCTCCCCATATCGCGGCTGCGATGCGAAAGGACTGACTTTATGTTCCCGTGCTCGCCGTGTCGTTCGGATGAGTGTCCGCTCGGCACTCGCCCTTCGGCGGGCATCGATATCCGATGGGTTGAACGATCAGCGGGAGGGGCCGAGCGTGTAACGAGGACTTGAGCGGGCCGGCGAGCCACTCCCGCCAGCGATGGAGGGCTCCATGCGAGCGAAACGCTCTGGTGGGAGCACAGCCTCGCAGGACTCTGCTGTGCAGGCCCCTTCTGCATGCATAATGAATGCATGGTTGCTCTTCAGATCCGCGACGTGCCGGAAGAGGTGCGAGATGCCCTGGCGGCGCAGGCAAAGGCGCGCGGGCAGTCGCTCCAGACGTACCTGCTGGAACTGGTGGAGACGCAGGCTCGACGGCTGCGAAACACAGCCGCCCTCGATCGCTTCGCCGGTCGATCGGACGGCGCTCGCTCCCTGCCGGGCGAGAGTGCCGCCGAGCTGAACGACCAGCGGGAGCAGCGCGGGCCGCAGGGGAGCGCCGCGTGATAGTGGTGGATGCGTCGGTGCTGGCCGACGCCCTGATCGACGACGGTCCGATCGGGGATGCGGCGCGAGCGGAACTGACCGGAGATCCACACTGGGCCGCGCCGAGCCATCTGCTGGTCGAGGTCATGTCCGTGATCAGGGGCAAGGTGCTCGGTGGGAGGCTCGGCCCTGCCCGGGCGCAGGAGGCGATCGACATCCTGCCCTCGCTGGTCATCGACGAGGTAGGCGTCGCAGCGCTGTTGGACCGGATGTGGCAGTTGCGGGGCAACGTGTCGGCGTACGACGCGGCCTACGTCGCCGCGGCGGAGCTGCTGGCCTGCCCCCTGGTCACCGGTGACGGACGGCTCGCGAAGGCCGGCGGCGTGCGCTGCGAGGTCCGACTGCTCGCGGCGTCCTGACGGCAGCAGTCTCGGCCCGAAAGTCGGATCATCAGGCGGTGCCTCCGGGGGATGATCATGAGCGTCCACCCGTGATTCGACCGTGAGGGAGAGCACCGTGAACGACGCCATCCGCATCCGCCAGGCCGGCCCGGACGACGCGGCTGCGGTGGACGCCCTGGTCCGGGAGATCGCGGCCCACGAGGGGGAGAGCGAGCACGTCGGCGCGACCCCCGATCGATGGCGCGAGGTGCTCGGCCGCGCCGACGTGACGGTCCTGCTGGCCGAGCGGAACCGTGAGACGCTCGGCTACGTCTCCGCGCAGCGGCGCCTGCACATGTGGAGCGGTGAGGACATCGTCGCGCTCGACGACCTGTTCGTCCGTGCCGAGGCCCGGGACGGTGGTGTGGGCCGACGGCTGATGACCGCGCTGGCCGAGCGGGCCGCCGTCGACCGGCTCGTCATCCGGTGGGAGGTGAAGCCGGAGAACGAGGCGGCGCAGCGGTTCTACCGCCGGCTCGGCGGCATGCTCTTCCCGAAGGTGGTCGTCCGCTGGCTGCCCGAGAGCTACCTGCCGCTGATCGAAGACCCGCGGTAGCAGTTCAACCGGCCGCCGGGCCCGCAAGCGCCAGCGCCCAGCACAGCGCGCCGAACCCGGCCGTGCTCGCCAGCGTCCGGACCACGTTCCAGGTGACCCAGGCGGACTCGAAGCGCTCCCGCGCCACACCGGGATCCGCCGCCCCGGCCGCCGCGAGCGCGTCGTTGAGCGGCACGTTCACCGCCACGGTGACGGCGAACATCACCAGGTAGAGCGCCAGCCCGGCGACGATCCACGGCAGCGCCGGCCGGGCCGCACCCCGCCACGCCAGCACCGCCGCGAGCGCGGCCAGCACCGGCGTGCCCAGGAAGGCAAGCAGGAACCAGCCGTTGACGATGGTGACGTTGACGCGCTGCATGGCGTCCACGAACGTGCGGTCGTCCGCGCCGCGCAGCGCCGGCATCACGGCGTACGCGAACGCGGCGAACAGGCCCGCCATCAGCCCGGCCCCGACTGTGGCACCGACCAGCGTCAGTTGTTGTACGAGTCGCATGTCCTCATCGAACCGCCGCGCGGTGAGACGGCCCATGGTCAGGACGCGCGACCCTGTGTTCAATCGTCTCGTGGACGCCGTCTCCGGCCTGCTCGACGGTCCCCGGGCGCGGGGCGCCTTCCTGCTGCGCTCGATCCTCACCCCGCCCTGGTCGATGCTGATCCGGGACGAGGCACCGCTCACGCTGGTCGCCGTGGTGCGCGGGGACGCCTGGATCGTGCCCGAGGAGGGGGAGGCCGCGCGGCTCGGCGACGGTGACGTGGCGATCGTGCGCGGCCCGGCCCCGTACACGGTGGCGGACGACCCGGCGACGGTGCCGCAGGTGGTCGTGCACCCGGGGCAGCGCTGCACCACACCGGACGGGCGCGAGCTGTTCGCGATGACGCGCTGGGGCGTACGCACCTGGGGCAACGGGCCGGACGGCCGGACCGTGCTGCTCACCGGCACGTACCCGGTGCGGGGCACTGTCGGGCGGCGGCTGCTGGACGCGCTGCCGCAGCTCGCGGTGGTCCGGCGCGAGTCCTGGGACACGCCCCTGGTGCCGCTGCTGGCCGCCGAGATCGTCAAGGACGACCCCGGCCAGGAGGCGGTCCTCGACCGCCTGCTCGACCTGCTGCTCATCGCCGCGCTGCGGGAGTGGTTCGCCCGGCCCGGCGCCGCCGCGCCCGCCTGGTACCGGGCGTACGCCGATCCGGTGGTCGGCCGCGCGCTGCGGATGCTGCACCACGAGCCGGCCCGGCCGTGGACGGTGGCGTCGCTCGCCGCCGAGGTGGGGATGTCCCGGGCGGCGCTGGCCCGGCGCTTCACCGCGCTGGTCGGCGAGCCGCCCATGTCGTACCTGACAGGCTGGCGGCTGGCGCTCGCGGCCGACCTGCTCCGCGAGCCCGGCGCCACAGTCGGCGCGGTGGCCCGCCGGGTCGGCTACGGCAGCTCGTTCGCCCTGAGTACGGCGTTCAAGCGCCGGTACGGCGTGAGCCCGCGCCGGCACGTCGCCCCGGCTAGATTGGCCGGATGACTGTCGACCTGTTCGCCGGCGTCCCGATCAGTGATCTCGCCATGTCGACGGCCTGGTACGAGCGACTGCTTGGCGACCCGCCGCAGTTCCTGCCCAACGACCACGAAGCGGTGTGGGAGCTGGCGGAGCACCGCTACCTCTACATTGAGGTGCGGCCCGGCCACGCCGGTCACGCCATGCAGACGATCTTCGTCGAAGACTTCGACTCCCGTGTCGCGGCGATCGCCGCCCGCGGGCTGGAGCCGGCCGCGCGGGAGACCTACGACAACGGCGTCCGCAAGGTGATCTTCCACGACCCGGACGGCAACGAGATCGGCTTCGGCGGCGCCCCGGCCTGACCGGGCCGCGGTGATCCGCGGCCCGGCCGGCGAGGTCAGCGGGGGCGTCGCGTCTTCGGCAGGTCGAACTGGTCGGCCCGGCGGCAGTCCTTCTGGCCGCCGATCGCCTGCGGGCCGACCTTCTCCAGCGCCTTCCGGGCGCGCTGGCGGCCCAGGTTCCAGGCGTACCAGGGGTCCGGCTCGGCGAGGTCGTCGGCGATCCAGCTCAGCGTGCACCGGCGTACCGGATCGGGGAGCTTGGCGAGCGCCGGCGTGGCGTCGGCGGACAGCGCCCGCAGGTACCACGCGTCGATCTTGCCGGTCTGCTCGTAGCGCAGCGTGTTGCGGCGGGCGACGTAGTCCTCGGGGTTGAGCACGGCCAGGCCGAGCAGCATCGCCACAGCCAGCGCGAGCGTGGTGCCGGGAATCCACCGGCCCCGCCACCGCACGCCCGCCGCGAGGATCATCAGGAACACCGTGCCGAGCAGCATCTCGAAGGCCATCACGAAGATCCGCTCGCCGGTGAAGCTGTAGACCTTCTGGTACGTCCACATGCGGGACAGCGCCGACGCCACGATCACCACGCTCAGCGCGCTGATCAGCCCGAGCAGGACGCGCAGCAGGAGCCGCTCGACCGGCTGCTCCCGGCGTGCCCAGCGGCTCACCCCGCCCAGCACCACCACGGTCAGCAGCGTGACGAACAGCAGCTGCCAGAAACCGCTGCGCGCGTACTCGGCGTAGCTGAGACCGGCCACCCGCTGCACGTGCCGCTGCCCGCCGAAGAGCGTGGTGAACTGCACCACCACGAACCCGGCGAACAGCAGCGTGAGCGCGCCGATGGCCGGGGCCCACTCCAGCAGGCCGAGACGGCGCTCACCCGCGCGATCCACGGTGGACAGGTCGGGCGGCGCGGCGAGCGTGTAGAGCGCGGCCACGGCGATCAGCCCGCCCACCACTGCGAGGAACAGCCAGCCGAACACCGTACCGATGTTGATCTCGGGAACGAGCGAGCCGAGCGCCTCGGAGAACGCCGCGTCGGCCGACGCGAGCAGGCTGCCGAAGACCAGGAGCACCACGACCGTGGCGACGACCGAGACGGTCACCTTGCGCACCGTCGCCTCCTGCGGCGAGGCGGTGACGTGCCGGCGTACCCAGGGCAGGCCCCGCAACGCCGCGAACGGCGTGGCCACCAGGCCGAACAGGATCGAGCGCACCAGCCGGCCGCCGATGATCGCGAGCGTGGCGCAGCCGAGCGCGCCGAGCACACAGAACGTCACCAGCCACCAGGCGTTGCGGAACGCCGGTACGGCGATCAGGGCCAGGGCGGCCACCGCCCACCCGGCCCGGATGAGCTTGTCGGCGCGCGGCAGATCCGTGGTCCTGGACCGGACCGCCAGCCCCACCGCGAGCGTGAGCGTGAGCCACCCCAGGAACCAGCCGACGCCGACGCGGCCCAGCGGCACGAAGACCGCGCTGCCGATCGCGGCGGCCAGCACCGCGAGCGGCACGGCCCGCCCGGTCGCCGCCTTCGGGCCGGGCCAGCGCGCGCCGAGGAACGAGGTCCGTGGCACCGGCGGGCGCGGCGCCCACACCGGCGCCTGCGGGTGCCCACCCCACGCCATGCCGGGGTGCGGCGGCGCGGGCGTCGGCCCAACGCCGGGTGGAGGCGGCGTACCCGGAGCGCGCGGCGCACCCGGCGCGGGCGACGGCCCGGAGGCCGACTGCGTCCCCGGCGCCACCCATGACCCGGATGCCGGCTGCGTGCCCGGGGGAGCAGCAGGCGTTTGCGAGGCTCCCGGCGGGCCGGAGGTCGCGGGCGTGGCCGTCTGCGGAGCGCCATCTCCGGGAATCGCGCCGGCCTCACCGGAGCCGGTCGTGGCCGCCTCCGCTGCGGCGGCGCCTGCGACGGACGGCTTCGAGTCGGCCGCCTGGGTGCCGGCCGACGCCGCCGGGGCGGCATCCGGCGTGGACGATGCCGCGTCGCCGGTGGCCGAGGACGTTCCGCCCGCCTGCTCCCGGCGAGCGGCCGGAACGGCGTCCGGTGGGGCGGCGACAGGCTCTTCGCCCGCCGGCCGGTCGGCCAGTGCGGCGGCAGGGGCGACGCCCTCCACGGGGGAGCGCTCGGCGGCGGGCGCGGTGGCCTGGGCGGGCACCGCCGCCGCAGGCTGGCCGGTCGCCGTCGGCTGGCCGATCGCGGGGACCAGCGGGAGGAACAAGGCGTACCCCTGGGTGCCGGGCGGCACGCTGACCGGAATGGCCCAGCCGGGCTGCCCCTCGGCGCCGGGCCAGGGCACCGGCGGGGGAGCACCCTCCACTGTGGGCAGGACCAGCAGGTACGGCTGCGCGGTGGCGGGGACGTCGCCCGGGGCGGGGCCGGCCGCGGGGGCGGCGCGGGACGGCTCGGGGGACGGTGCCGGCTCGGTCAAGGGGCGCTCCTCGATCACAGGGTTTCGTCACTGTAGGACCCCTACGGCGTCCGCCGCCGTCCCGGTTGTCCGTTCGGTCACGTTGCCCCGGCCGATCGGCGCGGATCGAACCTTTGGCGGCTCGTGGCCGTACCAGTGCGCGGGAGGTCGATCACATGGCCGCACGTCGCGCGCTCGCCGCGCTCGCCGCCGTCGCCGCGACGGTGCCGCTGACCGCCGCGCCGGCCGCGGCGCACGGTGCGCCGACCAGCCCGCTGAGCCGGGCCGCCGCGTGCGGGCCGGAGGGCGGTCGGGCGAAGACGCCCGCCTGCCGGGCGGCGGTCGCCGCCGGAGCGGCGGTACGCGAGTGGGACAACATCCGGGTGGCCCGGATCGACGGGCGGGACCGGGAACGCATCCCGGACGGGGAGCTGTGCAGCGGCGGGCTGTCCGCGTACCGGGGACTGGACCTGCCGCGCGCCGACTGGCCGGCCACCACGTTGACCGCCGGGGCGTCGCACACGTTCCGCTACCGCACCACCATCCCGCACCGGGGCACGTTCCGGTACTACGTCACCACCGGCTCGTACTCACCGAAGCGCGTGCTGACCTGGGCGGACCTGGAGAAGAAGCCGTTCCTTCAGGTCACCGACCCGCCGATCCGCTCGGGCGCGTACGAGATGCGGGGGCGGCTGCCCGCCGAGCGGACCGGCCGGCACATCGTCTACGTCATCTGGCAGAACTCGGACACCCAGGACACGTACTACTCCTGCTCGGACGTGATCCTCCGGGCGGCACGCGGTGAGCCGGACGCGCCGCCGGCAGCGCCGCAGGCGAGCGCGTCACCTCCGCGTACCCTCGCCGGAGCGGCGACCGGCGACGAGCCGGCGGTGCCGGTCGCGGCGGTGACCGACGACGGACCGCTGTCCCGGCCGTTGCTCGTCGGCGCGGCGGCGCTCGTCGTCGCGCTGCTCGCGGCGGCAGTGGTCGGGATGCGACTGAGCCGGACCGGCGGGCCGCCGCCCGGGCGGCCGTGCGGTGTCCGCAACCACCGCGCCGGGCGGCGCCGGATCTGGTGACTCAGCCCAGCACCGCCCTGATCGCGGCCAGGTCGTCACCGTCCAGGTCGAGGTCCTCCAGCGCGGCGACGTTGCCCTCCAGCTGCGCCACGCTGCTCGCGCCGATGATGAGGCTGGTCATGCGCGGGTCGCGCAGCGCCCAGGCCAGGGCGAGCTGCGCGAGGGTCTGCCCGCGCCGCCGCGCCACCGCCGCGAGCCCGCGGACCGTCGCCATCGTCTGGTCGTCGAGGTCGCTCTCGTCCAGGAAGACGCTCGTGCGCACCCGGGAGTCGGCCGGGATGCCGTCCAGGTAACGGTCGGTGAGCAGGCCCTGGGCGAGCGGGCTGTACGCGACGCAGCCGGCACCGACGCGCTCCAGCGTGTCCAGCAGGCCGTCGCGCTCGGTCCAGCGGTTCATCATCGAGTACGACGGCTGGTTGATCACCAGCGGCGTGCCCAGGTCGCGCAGGATCGCGGCGGCCCGCTCGGTCTGCTCCGAGTCGTAGTTGGAGATGCCCACGTAGAGCGCCTTGCCGGAGCGGACGATCGCGTCGAGCGCGCCCATCGTCTCCTCCAGCGGGGTCCCCGGGTCGAACCGGTGCGAGTAGAAGATGTCGACATAGTCCACCCCGAGGCGGCGCAGCGACTGGTCCAGCGAGGAGATCAGGTACTTGCGCGAGCCCCACTCGCCGTACGGGCCGGGCCACATCAGGTAGCCCGCCTTGCTGGAGATCACCAGCTCGTCCCGGTACGGCTTCAGGTCGGTGGCGAGCAGCCGGCCGAAGTTCTCCTCCGCCGAACCGGGCGGCGGGCCGTAGTTGTTCGCCAGGTCGAAGTGGGTGATGCCGAGGTCGAAGGCGCGGCGGACGATGTCGCGCTGCCGCTCGAAGGGGCGGTCCGGTCCGAAGTTGTGCCACAGGCCGAGGGAGATGACGGGTAGCTTCAGCCCGCTCCGGCCGCTGCGCCGGTAGATCATCTCGTGGTAACGGTCGTCGCTGGCGAGGTATGTCACGAGGTCATTCTGTCGCCGTGGGAGTGTGGCCGCAGCGGCGCGGGTACGTTCGGCCTCATGCGTTACGTGCCGCTCGACACCCCCAAGCCCATTTCCAAGATCGGCCTCGGTACCTGGCAGTTCGGCTCCAAGGAGTGGGGCTACGGCCCGGAGTACGAGCGCCGCGCCGCCGAGATCGTCCGGCGGGCGCTCGACCTGGGCGTCACGCTGTTCGACACCGCCGAGCTGTACGGCTTCGGCCGCAGCGAGCGCATCCTCGGCGAGGCGCTGGGCGAGGACCGGGCCAAGGTCGTGGTCGCCACCAAGATCTTCCCGCTGCTGCCGGTCGCCCCCGTGGTGCAGCAGCGCGCTGTCGCCTCCGCCGCCCGGCTCGGCGTCGACGGCATCGACCTCTACCAGGTCCACCAGGCCAACCCGGTGGTCGCCGACACCACCACCATGCGCGGCATGCGCGCGCTGCAGGACGTCGGGCTGGTCGGCGAGGTCGGCGTCAGCAACTACGGCCTGCGCCGGTGGCGGTTCGCCGAGGCCGCGCTGGGCCGCCGGGTGCTGAGCAACCAGGTCCGCTACAGCATGATCGACCGCGGCCCCGAGGAAGACCTCATCCCGTACGCGGAGCAGGCCGGCCGGATCGTCATCGCGTACTCCCCGCTGGCGCAGGGTTTCCTCTCCGGCCGCTACGACGCCACGAACCCGCCGGCCGGGGCGGTACGCCGGGCCAACCCGTACTTCCTGCCGGAGAACCTGGAACGCGGCACCGCGCTGATCGCCACGCTGCGTGAGGTCGCCGACGCGCACGACGCCACGCCGAGCCAGATCGCGCTCGCGTACGTGCTGCGGCACCCCAACGTGGTGGCCATCCCGGGCGCCTCCGGGGTCGAGCAGATGGAACGCAACGCGGCCGCCGCCGAGATCGACCTCGCCGACGACGAGTACGCCGCCCTGGTCGCCGCCGCGCACGCGTTCCGCCCGGTCACCGGGCTGGCCGCCGTGCCCCGGATGGTCCGCGCCCGGCTCGGCAGGTGAGCGTTCCGGTGGCCTCCCCTGTCGCGACATCGACGACGGAGGCCGCCGGCCGCCGGAGCGCGCTAGCGTGGATCGGGTGACCGCTCCCAATCAGGTTTCCCCGGTCCCGCCCGCCGACCTGCCGAGCACGCTCGGCGAGCTGCGCGCCGCCGGCCACCGTTACCGCACGGTCAAACAGGAACTCCGAGACAACCTCCTCGCCCGGATGGGCTCCGGCGAGGACCGCTTCCCCGGCATCGTGGGCTACGAGGACACGGTCCTGCCCGAGGTCGAGCGCGCGCTGCTCGCCGGGCACGACATGGTGCTGCTCGGCGAGCGCGGGCAGGGCAAGACCCGGCTGATCCGCTCGCTCGGCGCGCTGCTTGACGAGTGGACCCCAGTGATTCCCGGCTCGGTGCTGAACGAGCACCCGATGCACCCGCTCACCCCCGCGTCCCAGGCGCTCGTCGCCTCGGCCGGCGAGGACCTGGCGATCACCTGGCTGCACCGCTCGATGCGGTACGGCGAGAAGCTCGCCACGCCGGACACCAGCGTCGGTGACCTGATCGGCGACGTCGACCCGATCCGCCTCGCCCAGGGCCGTACGCTCGGCGACCCGGAGACCATCCACTTCGGGCTCGTACCGCGCACCAACCGGGGCGTCTTCGCCGTCAACGAGCTGCCCGACCTGGCCGAACGCATCCAGGTGGCGTTGCTCAACGTGCTTGAGGAGCGCGACATCCAGGTGCGCGGCTACCAGCTGCGGCTGCCGCTGGACCTGCTGCTGGTGGCCAGCGCCAACCCGGAGGACTACACCAACCGGGGCCGGATCATCACGCCGCTCAAGGACCGGTTCGGCGCCGAGATCCGTACCCACTACCCGCTCGACCTCGACCTGGAGCTGGCGTTGATCCGGCAGGAGGCAGACCTGGTCGCCGTCGTGCCGGAGCACGTGCTGGAAGTGCTCGCCCGGTTCGCCCGCGACGTACGGGAGTCCCCGTCGGTGGACCCGCGCTCCGGAGTGTCCGCCCGGTTCGCCATCGCCGCCGCCGAGACCGTCGCGGCCGCCGCGTTGCGCCGTTCCGGTCTGCTGGCTGGTGCTGGTGCTGGTGCTGGTGCTGGTGCTGGTGCTGGTGCCGGTGCTGGTGCCGGTGCCGGTGCCTCTGCCGTCGCCTCGGCTTCGGCCGGCGCCGGGTCGGCGTCCCGGCCGGAGGCGCCGGTGGCCCGGATCGGGGACACCGTGTCGGTGACCTCCACGCTGCGCGGCAAGGTCGAGTTCGAGAGCGGCGAGGAGGGACGCGAGATCGAGGTGCTCGCGCACCTGCTGCGTACCGCCACCGCCGAGACGTTCCGCGCCCGGCTCGCCGGGCTCGACCTGTCCGGCTTCACCGCGCTGGTCGCCGAGGGCGGCGCCGTCGAGACCGGCGAGCTGGTCTCCTCGGCCGAGCTGCTGCGCCAGGTCGGCACCGTACCGGGGCTCGCCAAGGTGCTCGACCGGCTCGGCCTCGGCGACGCGCCCAGCCCGGAGGAGGCCGCCGCCGGCATCGAGTTCGTGCTGGAAGGGCTGCACCTGACCCGCCGGCTCGGCAAGGACGTCACCGACTCCGGGCGCACCGTCTACGGGGACCGGGACTGACGATGGCCGGCGGCAACCGCTTCCGGTACGGGCAGTGGCGCGGCGGACCCGATCCGCTCGCCCCGCCGTACGACGTGCGCGCCGCGGTGGACGCGGTCGGCTCGGACGTGCTGGCCGGCGGCAGCCTGCGCGAATCGCTGCGCGAGCTGCTGCGGCGCGGTCCGCAGGGGCGCGGCGGGCTGGACGACCTGGCTGCCCGGGCCCGCCGCCTGCGCCGGGAGGCGCTGCGCCGGGGCGACCTGGACGGCGCTGTCACCCGGGCCCGGGCCCTGCTCGACCAGGCGCTCGCCGCCGAACGCGACGAGCTGCGCGGCCGCGACGGCGACGACGCCCGGTTCGCCGAGGCCGTGCTCGACAACCTGCCCCGCTCCACCGCCCGCGCGGTGTCGGAGCTCTCCGGGTACGACTGGGCGAGCGCCGAGGCGCGGCAGACGTACCAGCGGATCCTCGACGGGCTGCGCGGCGACGTGCTGGAGCAGCGCTTCGCCGGGCTGCGCGACGCGGCCCGGGCCACCGCCGACCCGGCCGTCCAGCGGCAGCTCGCCGAGATGATGCGCGACCTCAACGACCTGCTCGCCCGGCACGCCCGCTCCGAGGACACCACAGACGCGTTCGCCGAGTTCATGCGCCGGCACGGCGAGTTCTTCCCGGAACGGCCCACTGACGTCGACGAGCTGATCGACGTACTGGCCCGGCGGGCCGCCGCCGGGGAACGGCTGATGCGGTCGCTGTCGGACCGGCAGCGCGAGGAACTGGCCGGGCTGATGCGCCAGTCGCTCGGCGACCGGCTGTCCGGTGAGCTGTCCCAACTCGACGCCCACCTCCGGTCGCTGCGACCGGACCTGAACTGGCAGCGCGGCGAGCGGGTCCGCGGCGACCAGCCGCTCGGCTACGGCGAGGCCACCGGCGCGCTGGACGAGATCGCCGAACTCGACGAGCTGCTGGACTCCCTCGACCAGGACCAGCCCGGCGCCACACTCGACGACGTCGACGTGGAGGCGGTCGCCCGCACGCTGGGTCGCGACGCCGCCGACGACGTACGCCGGTTGCAGGAACTGGAACGCGAACTGCGCCGCCAGGGCTGGGTCACCCGCGACGCGGAAGGGCTGACGCTCAGCCCGAAGGCGCTGCGCCGCCTCGCGAGCACCGCGCTGCGGCGCGTCTTCTCCGACCTGACCGCCGGCCCGCGCGGCCAGCACGACCTGCGCACCGCGGGCGCCGCCGGCGAGGTCAGCGGGGCATCACGCCCCTGGGAGTACGGCGACGAGCAGCCGCTCGACGTGGTGCGCACGCTCACCCGGGCGGTACGACGGGTCGGCCCCGGAGTGCCGGTGCCGCTCGCGGTCGACGACTTCGAGGTGGTGGAGACCGAACGGCGGGCGTCGGCGGCGGTGGTGCTCTGCGTCGACCTGTCGTACTCGATGATCTCGCAGGGCCGCTGGGGTCCGATGAAGCAGACCGCGCTGGCCCTGTCACACCTGATGGCCACCCGGTTCCCGCAGGACGCGCTGCAGATCGTCGGCTTCGGCCGGGAGGCGATGCCGCTCACCCAGCAGGAGCTGGCGGCGGTCGAACCGGACATGCAGCAGGGCACCAACCTCCAGCACGCGCTGCGGATCGCCGGGCGGCACCTGCGGCGCCATCCGGGTGCCGAGCCGGTGGTGCTGGTCGTCACCGACGGCGAGCCGACAGCGCACCTGGACCCGGAGGACGGCGAGGCGTACTTCCACTGGCCGCCGCTGCCCGAGACCATCTCGGCGACGATCCGGGAGGTGGACCGGCTGACCCGGTACGGTGCCACGCTCAACCTGTTCATGCTGGGTGACGACCCGGGACTGCGGCGGTTCGTGGACGCGGTGGCGCGGCGTTCGGGCGGCCGGATGTTCACCCCGGACCTGGACGACCTGGGCGAATACGTGGTCTCCGACTACCTGCGCGCCCGCCACGGCCGCCGCTGACTCAGACCTACCGCCCGCCCTCCCTCCCGCCCGCCTCCCGCCCGCGTCGATCTTGGAGTTGTGGTGCCACAGGATGCCCTGGTCTGACACCTTTCGCGAGGTGCCACAACTCCAAGATCGGCAGCTGTTCCGGCGTGCCCGTCCGCGATCTTGCACTTTGGTGCCCCGCAAACCTCGCAAATAGGGCAAAGGGCGGGCACAAAGTGCAAGATCGCGCAGGCGACGCCGCGATTGCTGCGCACCCCTCACGTGTCCGGCCCGTTCGAGTCGTCCCCCCATCCCCGACGGCCCCTGGTCTTCGCAGCCCAGCGGCACGGATCGCCCCCAGTGCGGTCGATCATGAGGTTGGCAACGGCAAACCGGACACCGGCCGCCGTCAACCTCATGATCGACCACGCAAGGTGGGGCCGGGGTGGTTCAGGGGGGGGGTGATCAAGGAGTTTGTGTCCTCGTCGGCGCAGAAAGCTGCCGCAAACTCCTTGATCACGGGTGGCAGGGCGCGGTGCTGGGGGCGGGGCTGGGGGTTTGGGGTGGGTGTCTGGTTCGGGGGTGGTGGGCGGCACTCTGGGGGTGGAATCGTCGGCGGGTCGGTGGCGTTGTAACCGGGTGAACGACCGAGCGCGGCTTGCCCCAGGCGGGGCGGGTCCCGGGGAATCTCGCCGGGCCGCCACGCGTTGAGCACGGTTCTGGCGGCGTGAGTCGTTGGGAATCATCCCGGCAGGCACGTCGTTGAGCACGGTTCCGGTGGCGTGCACCTGCTATCCACGGTGCGTGAGACGTCCTCGGGAATCATCCCGGGCCGCCGGTCGTTGGACATGGTTCCGGCGCCGCGACGTGGCACCCCCTGCCCCGCGAGCAGCCGGATCCCCCGAGACTTTTTGAGCGCCTGACGGTGC